>CP070701.1:884580-907703 GCA_020349885.1 Acidobacteriota bacterium | reverse complement strand
CTGTTCGCCGATTAAAGTGGTACGTGAGCTGGGTTCAGAACGTCGTGAGACAGTTCGGTCCCTATCTACAACGAGCGCAGGAAAGCTGAGAGGAGCTGTCCCTAGTACGAGAGGACCGGGATGGACGTACCGCTGGTGTTCCTGCTGTCCCGCCTGGGGCAGTCGCAGGGTAGCTAAGTACGGAAGGGATAAACGCTGAAGGCATCTAAGTGTGAAGCCCCCCTCAAGATGAGCTTTCCCGGACCGTTAAGGTCCCTTAAGACCCCTCGGAGATGACGAGGTTGATAGGCCGCAGGTGTAAGCGTGGTGACGCGTTCAGCCGAGCGGTACTAATCGGTCGTGCGGCTTGACCACTTCCCTTTTTTTCGCGCGGTCGAGCTGGCGAAAGGCGCCGCCTATGAAATTGTCAAAGAGCCAATAAGCCGTTCCTCGGTTTCCTCCCCGGGCTCAAAACTTGTCTGGTGACAGTCAAGATTAAAAAATCCTTTATTCATAAGCACATAGCGGCTTTGTTCGAGTCTCAAAAAAATCCTTTATCCACGCGACTTAGTGGCTTTGTTCCTAGGGCCAATTAAAAAACCCTTTGTTGACGCCACTTAGTGGCTTCGTTTCGTAGAATCGCCCTTTTTTCCGGGATTCACCCCATGCGCAGGATGCTGTGGAGCGGCGGGGGATCGTCGCTTTCCCGTTGCTGCCGTCGCTGCTCCAGGAGGGCGTAGCACCGCATCCACTCCCGCTCCAGCGCCGCTTCGGTCGGGATGACGCATGTGGGGACGTATACTGGTTTCCGGTCTCATCCCTTGCAACATGGTGCCGTTTCCGCGATTCGTCAAGGATTTTGCCGTTTTTGCCGGAATTGCCGCTTTTGCCGGAATTGCCGCTTTTGCCGGAGCTTGCCCAGACTCTTAGTCTGGGTTGCCGGCCCGCCCTAACGATCTTGGCGGGTAAGCCCCCGAACCCCTGAACCCTATTGGTCATTAGTCATCGGTCATCTGTAATCTGTCATCGGTCATTTCTGATTTGCATGCTATCCTGTCGCGGCGATGCCTCCCGATTCCACCGCATGGCTGGAGAAATTCCGGCGCGCGCCCCTGGCGTTCGTGAGTGCGGCTTGGGTGGGAGGGATTCTCGCCGAGCGGGCGGGCTTTTCTCCGTCGCTTGAGGGGGCGGCGTCGGGGGCCGTGCTCCTCGCGCTCGGCGCCTTCGCCGCCCACCGCGCGGGGAGGAAATTCCTCTCGCTGTCGGCCGCGGCGGTCGCGTTCGTGTTCCTCTCCTCGGCGTGGGCCTCCTTTTCCGCGCGGCCCTCCCCCCGGAGCATCGCCTCGCTCGCGGAGGAGGAAAAATTGCTCGGCGTCACCGTGACGCTCGAGGGGGTGCTCGAGGCGGCGCCCGTCCACGCGGCGTTCGGCACCTATCTGGAGGTGGCGGCGGAGAATCTTGCGTACTACGACTCCGGGCGCAACGTGGTCAGGGTCTACGGGCCCCTCGAGGGGAGCGTGCGGGTGCGCGTGCAGGGGCCGCCATGGCGGCTCCGGCGGAGCCTGCCGTTCGGACGCGGCGACCGGCTGCGGCTCAAGACCACCCTTAACTTTCCCCGCACCTACCGCAACGAGGGGGGCTTCGACTACGGCGAGTTCCTGCGCCGCCGGGGCGTCGAGCTCGTGGCCAACACGCGCGTCCCCCGCGTCGTCGAGAAGCGCTCTGGCGCGGGCCCCCTCGACCGCGCCGTGGGGAGAACGCGGCGCGCCGTCGAGGGCGCGCTCGTGCGCCATTTCCCCGGGAAGAAGACCCTCTTCGACCGCCAGGGCGGGATTCTACTCGCGCTCGCCACGGGAAACCGTGCCCACCTCGACCCCGGCGACAGCCGGCGCTTCAAGGAGACCGGCACCTTCCACGTGCTCGCCATCTCGGGCCTCCACATGGGCATCCTGGGCTTCGGCGTCTTTTTCCTCGCGCGCTCCCTGGCCCTGGGGCACCGCGTCGCGGCGCTCGCGGCCATCGGGGCGCTCGTCTCGTTCGCGGCGCTCGCGGACGTGCGCGCCTCGATCCTGCGCGCGGCGGTCATGACGTCGGTCTATTTCGCCGCGCGGTTCTTCCACCGCCGCGTCGTCCCCGTCAATGTGCTCGGCGCGGCCGCGCTCATCCTGCTCGTCTGGCGCCCCCGGGACCTCTTCGACCTCGGCTTCCAGCTCACCTTTGGCGCCACGCTTTCCATCATGCTGCTCGCCTTCCCCCTTGCGCAGCGCCTTCCGGCGCTTCCGCTGCGGTTGGAGTTCCTGGCCGCCGTGTCGCTTGCGGCGCAGGCGGTGACCATGCCGCTTATCCTGGAGAGCTTTCACCGCGTCTCTCCCGTCGGCCTCCTCCTCAATTTCTGGGTCGTGCCCCTCATGGGGTTTCTCATGCAGGCCCTCGCGGTTTTTCTCGTCGTCGCCCCCGGAAGCGAGCTTTTTGCCCTTCCGCTCGAGGCCGTCCTGCGCGCCGTCCTCGCCCTGATGCTCTGGCCGGTGGAGTGGGCGAGCGACGCCCCGGTGGCGTCGGCGCTCTCGTTCTACCGCCTGCCGGCCCCCTCGGGCTGGCTCACGGCGGCCTACTACGCGCTCTTCGCCGCCGGAGCGCTCGCGCTCCGCTTTTCGGGCGCCGCGCGCCTTTCTCCGTTGCGCCCCGCCTGGATCGCCGGGGCGGGCCCCGGCTTTGTCGGGGCGGGCGTCTGGGCGGCCTGGGCGATTTCCTGCCTGCTCGTGGTGACGCCGCCCTGGTTCCCGCCGTCCCGCTCAAACGCCGAGGCGACGATGCTCGACGTGGGGCAGGGCCAGTCCGTGCTCCTCGAGCTGCCGGGGCGCGCGGCCATGCTCGTGGACGGGGGCGGCGTCTCGGGGCGGCGCTTCGACGTGGGCGAGAACGTCGTCTCGCCCTTCCTGTGGCGGCGCGGCGTCCGCCGCCTCGACTGGCTCGTCGTCACCGCTCCGCGCGCCGACCACGTCTACGGCGCCGAGCGCGTGTTGGAAAATTTCCGCGTGGGCGAGCTCTGGCTTCCGTGGGGCGCGTGGAGCGAGCGCTTCAAGACGCTTGAGGCGATAGCCGAGAAACGCGGCACGCCCGTCGTGCGCGCCCGCGCGGGACGGCGCCTCGAAGCCGGAGGCGCCCGCATCGAGGTGCTCTATCCTGACGCCGAGGCCTGCGGCGAGGGCAAGGCGTTCCTCGTGCTGTCGTTTCGCTGCGGGAAGCGCTCCCTCCTTCTGAGCTCCGACATACGCCGCGGCGACGAGGCCTGTCTCGTGGAGCGCCGCGAGGGCTTGTCCCGACAAAGTCGGGGCTTGTCCCGACAGAGTCGGGGCTTGCCCCTCCCTGGGGGAGGGTCACTGCGCCACGACGCCCTCCTGGTCCCGATGCACGGGAGCGCCTCGGCCTCGAGCGCCCGGTTCCTCGACGCCGTCGCGCCCCGGCTGGCGCTTGTTTCGGTGGGGCCCAACCCCTGGGGCTGGCCCTCGGAAAAGGCGCTTTCCCGCTACGCCGGGCGCGGCGTTCCCGTTCTGCGCACCGACCGCGACGGGATGATCTCGATAGCCTTCCGCGAAGACGGCTGGCGCATCGCCACGTTCGAGGGGTCCCCCGCCCCGTAGGGGCGCCCGGCTGCGTGCTCCTGTTAGCCCGGCGGATGAGGGAATCGCGTGCGGAGCGTCTCCACAAGCTTCAGGTCCGCCTTTTTGGAAACCATTTCCAGCGGCGAATAACCGCGCTTCCATGCCAGATAAAAGGTGCACGCCAACGCCCCGATTGTTATGGCGACGTTAGGCCACGCGTTGAGTGCCCACTGGCCGCTCCAGGTCCATTCCCAGTCCGTGAAGGGTGAGAAATACGGAATTGGCCACTGGTAGCCGTCGGGGCCGCGGGAGCCCGCCAGGTCGCACAGGAGATGCAGGTGGAAGTTGAGAAAACCCAGAGCGGCGATTCCCCACCGGCGCCCCGGACCGGGACCGACCATCGAGAAACAAACGACGGCTACGATCACGCCGAAAAGCAGGTTGTGGAGCAAGTGGTGATAATCGGTGAACCACCAGAGACGGTTGGGGCTGTCCGCGGTCAACCGCTCGGCGATGTAACCTATGCCGTCTATATCCGGGCTGACGGCGGCAAGGGTAACCGCCAATCGCTCTCGGCGATTAATCGGAACGCTGTTGGCAACCAGCCATCCAATCAGGAGATGGGTTGAGGGATTCATGGCTCTTTAGCCGTTAATTATAGTGGTAGGGCATCCAACATAGAAATTTCTGAAAAAGTCACTGTGCTTCTTCACGGGCCGCACATTATCTGTGCCTGTGGGCTGCCCGGGTCTTGATTTGCTTTTCACCAGGGAAGGGGCTACAATTATAGTGTGATCTCCTGAGACACGCTCTTCAGCCCTCTCTTTTTATGCCTTTCCCCACGCTTACGCTTTCCCGCTCCTCGCTTGCCTCCGAGCCGCGCCTGGGCGGCAACGCGGCGGGCAAGCCCCTGCTTCTTATTCTGGGCTCCTACCTCGTGGCCATCTTCCTGGGAACGGTGCTCCTGACGCTTCCCGTCTCGTCGGTCGAGCGTGACTGGACCCATCCGCTCGACGCCCTGTTCACGGCCACGTCGGCGGTGTGCGTCACGGGGCTCATCGTGGTGGACACGCCCACGCATTTCTCGGGCTTCGGGAAGCTCGTCATTATGTGCCTCATCCAGGCCGGGGGCTGGAGCATCATCGTGCTTTCGACCCTGGTCACCCTTTTCGTGGGGCGCAGCATTCTCCTCCGGCATGCCCAGGTCATCCGGAGCGTGATGGGCTCGCTCGACACCGGCTCGGTCGCGAGGGAATCGCTCAACATACCCACGCTCTTCCGGGTCCTCAAGACCATCGTCGTCATCACCCTGGGCATCGAGGCCGTTGGGGTCGCGGTGCTCAGCGGCTGGTTCCTGCACCTCGGGTACTCCCCCGCGGCGGCCCTTGCTTACGGACTCTTTCACACGGTGTCCTCCTTCTGCAACGCGGGCTTCGCCCTGTATTCCGACAGCATGGTGCGCTTTCAGCACGACCCGGTCGTCGGGCCGGCCATTGCGTTGCTCGTCTATCTCGGCAGCATCGGCTACATCGTGTACGCCGATCTGTGGCGCTGGCTCCAAAGCCGTCTGGGGCGCGGCGCGGAGCTTCCCCACGTGCTCTCGCTGCATTCCAAGCTCGTCCTTACCGTGTCGCTCACGGTCATCGGGACGGGCGCTTTGCTCATCATGGCCTTCGAGGCAGGCGGCACGATGCTCGCGCTTGGCGCGGGAGAGAAGGTAAACGCGTCCCTTTTCACCGCTCTTATGGCTACGGCAGGCTTTAACATCGTGCCCACGGAGGCGTTGTCGGAGGCATCCCTCTTCGTGTTGATGGTGCTCATGTTTATAGGCGGCTCCTCGCTTTCGGCGGCGGGCGGCATCAAGACGACGACGTTCGCCGTGATGTTCCTGACCCTTCGCTCCATCGTCCGGCAAACAGCATCGGTCACGGTGTTCCGGCGGCGCATTACCACCATTGAAGTGCGGCGCTCCATCGCTATCGTCTTCATGTTCCTTGGGGCGATTGTCGTCGGCACGCTGGCGCTGCTCGTTACGGAGGGCAAGCCCTTTCTTCCGGTCGTGTTCGAGGTGATGAGCGCCATCGGCACGGTGGGGCTCAGCATGGGCATCACCGGCGGTCTCACGCCCCCCGGAAAAACCATAATCATCGCGCTCATGGTGATGGGGCGCGTAGGGCCCCTGGCCATGGTGCTCCTTGCGGCGGGACGCGGGAAGCGGGAGGTGGTGCAGCGCCCCGCAGAGCCGATTATGGTAGGATAAGGCATCAATAGAATTATCGAAGGAGACTGAACATGCGACAAATCGCAATCTTGGGAATCGGCGTGTTGGGTTACAACATTGCCTACCACTTGACGAAGGAGGGCGTGGACGTGATCGCGGTGGACAAGGACCGTCACCGCATTGACCGGGTGAAGGAGTTTGTCCTGAACGCCGCCGTGGCCGACATCACCGACGAGGAGGCGTTGCGAAAACTGGGGGTGGACAAGGTGGACCTTGCCGTCGTCGCGATGGGAGACAACATCGAGGCGAGCATTCTGGCCACGGCGATCGTCAAGAAATTCGGCGTCAAGGAGGTCTGGGCGAGGGCCATCAGCGAAACGCAGGAGCAGGTGCTCGAGCTCCTGGGGGTGGACCACGTCATCAACCTCGAGGAAGAGATGGGGCGCCAGCTGGCGTTCAGCATCGCGACGCCCCACGTCGACCGCTTCGTCGAGATTACCGAAAACATCGACCTCGTCGAGGTCGAGCCTTCCGAGCGCTTCGTAGGAAAGAGCCTCATCGAGGCCGACTTCCGCAACCGCTACGACATGAACGTCATCGCCATCCGCCGCTACGTCGAGGACGAGGAGGGAAACGAGAAAGAGGTCGTGAAGGAACTCCCCCGCGCAAGCGACGTCATACAAAAGGGCGACGTCCTCATCGTCATCGGAACGTCGCAGGGCATCGAAAACTTCCGCGAAGCGAACGACTGAGCGGTCGTCGGCGGCTGCCGAGAAAGCGGGCGAAAGCCCCCCGCTACCCCGAAAAATCGAGAACCAGTCCGTCGTGCGCGAGCTCGACGCCGGGAGGGAGTTTGCCTTTTATCACGTCGTAGTCGAAGTCGTGGCTCAGGTGCGTCAAGAACGACCGCCGCGCCCCCACGCGCTCGACGGCCGCGAGCGCCTCGTCGAAGGAAAGGTGCGTCGCGTGTTTTTTCAGGCGCAGGGCGTTCAGGACGAACGTATCCACCCCTTCGAGCGCCTCGTAGGCGCTCTCGGGCACCTCGTGCACGTCGGTGCAGTAGGCGAAGGGCCCGCCTGCGCCCCCGCCCATGCGGAAGCCCAGGACGCTGGTTCCGCCGTGGCCCAGAAGCACGGGCGTAATTTCCAGGCCCGCGACGCGAAACGGCACGCCGGGCTCGATCACGCGGAGGTCGTACTGCGGCTTCCAGGGGTAGGGGTTCCGCTCGTCGAAGGCGTAGAAGAAGAATTTCTTGATTTGGGAAAAAGTCTCCTCGGTTCCGTAGACGGGCATGTCGCGCCCGGTGCGGAAGTTGAAAATGCGCACCTCGTCGAGCCCTAGGACATGGTCGACGTGGGCGTGCGTGAGGACGACGGCGTCGAGGCTTTTCAGGCCGCTCCGGATCGCCTGGTGGTGGAGGTCGGGGCCCGCGTCGACGATGAACGTTCCCTCCGCGGTGTCCACGCGGAGAGAGGAGCGCATGCGGCGGTTGCGCGGGTTTTCGGATGAGCACACCTTGCATTCGCAGCCGATGACGGGCACGCCGAGCGACGGGCCGGTGCCCAGAAAAGTCACGCGGAAACTTCCTTTGTTCATGGGACGACAGCGCCTATGGCCGGATGATCCGATACACGGGGTGGAGGCTCAAAGCTTCAACTCTTATTGCTTGCGGCTCTCATGAGTCATGTCGCCTTGTCCTTTGCTTCCTTTATCATTTTCCATTCGGCCTCGATGAGGCGGGCATCCGCGATAGCGTCCTTGGGGTAGCGCCCGCCGAGGAGACCGTCCACAAGGTGCACGCCTTCGTCGTAGAAAGGCACGGCCAGGAGGCGCTCCTCAAGCGGCTCGCTTGTACGAGCAAGCTTGAAGCTCGTCGGCGCTCCCGTCTCGGGGAGGTCCTCCCCGGCGCGGTCCGCGAGTGAGAGGAGGGTAAGAGGGACCCAGCATCGGGCCCGGGCGGACGTTATCGTGCCCCCGAGGGTCGGCTCGCGCAGCGTGGTCTTGACGCGGGGCGCGACCTGCCTCTGCGTAAAAAGAAACCCGGGGTCGTCGGAAAAAGGAAATCCCCGGACGGCGAAGGCGGTTACGTAGACGTTTTTCATGCGTTCAGGGCGACTCGGGTCGGGTGGGGGAGTCGAAGAGGAAAATCCCAGGGAAATCCTATACCACCAGAAGGGCAGATACAAGGGGCGCTCGGTGTGCGCCGCCTCGGGCATCGCGTAGGCGAGCGGAATCTCTTCCAGGGCGCCGCCGCGAAGCTCGTACCCCCGTCCGCACATCGTGCATACGAAAAGCGAATCGTTTTCCGAGGCGGGAAGTCCCGCGCGGCAATGTCCGCATTGGAGGCGAATGAGCGCAACGCTCATGGCCGGGGCGTGCCTTGAAGGCCCATGATGAACAGTTTGAACAAATTCGCGGAAACTTTCTCTTGGGGAGCGCCGCGCTGCGGTTTTCCTCCATGCCGGAAAAGCGGCGCGGCGAGGCGGTTCAGGCGCTCGAGCGCGCGCTCAAGGGGCGTCCGCGGCGGCCTTCGGGTCACGTGGGCGACCGGGCCCCGAGGGGAAAAGACGAACTCCTGGCTGGTGCGGAAGAGATTCCAGCCGGCCGCGAGCACCAGCAAGCCGCCCGCAAGCACCGCCGCCGCGCCGAGGGCAGGGCCGGGCTCCGCGGCGACGAGGCCCCGGAGCGGGAAAAAACTCGAGGGCGCAACGGCGGCGAGCGCGGCGCGGAGCGCTTTCGCGACGGGAAGCGCCAGGGCCGCCGCCATGGCTATAAGCGCCGCGACGCGATGCGACTCCTTCCGCGGCGCCCGTCCCCGAAGAAGCGCGCCGCGACGGCCGTCCACGTAGACGGCATAGGTTTTTCGAAGATATTCGTAGCGGAAGACCCAGATCGGGTAATAGAGGAGCGACACTTGGGCTTCGACGATCTCCCGCCGGCCGTCGAGGGTGAGGTTGCGCAGACTCCGGGCTTCCGTGAATATCTTCCGGGCCTCGCGGGACGAAAGCTGCGGCTCGAGCACCGTGCCCCGCACCCAGAGGGCCGTTTCGTCAAAAGGGCGGAGGGCCGTCGGAGCGGCGCCGGATTTTCCGAGGAGCGCGCCGTGTTCGAGGCCCCAGCTCCCAAGGTGTAGCGCGGGAAGGATGCGAGAAAATTCCTCCACGCTCACGCCGCTCGCTTCCTCCGCTCCCATGCCCATACGGCGACCGTGGAATTCGTAGAAGGGGACGTACCAAAGCGTTCCCTCTTGCGCCGTCACGCGGCGCGGGAGCGCCCGGGAAAGCCGGGGGGTGCGAAACATCCGGCGCACCGCTTCCGCGGCCCTATGCTTCGTGATGGCGGGAACCGCATAGCGCGGAACATGCTCGGCGGCAGGCCCCGACGCGGGCGTCGGGGCCTGCACCAGCAAGGAAACTTCGCAGTACGGACATGAGAGAATCCGCGAGCGCCCGATTCCCGCGAGCGCTCCGCCGCATGAAGGGCAGGGCAGGTTATAGCGCATGGCGGCGGGGCCGGCTCTCACCTTGCGCCTCCCAGAAGCATGCGCGCCGCGCCGCCGGATAAAGGAATGCCCCCGTCGCGGCGTACGCGGCCAGCGTGAGCCAGAGGCCCGGAAGGAGCAGCCCTTCGACGAGGAAGAGGGCGCCCGCGCCGAGGCCCAAGGTGATCGTCTTGCGGTCGAGGAGCAGGGCGAGGCTAGGCGGAATTTCTTCCGGAAGAATTCTGCCCGTCACGCCGTCCATGGTGGCGCGATAGACCGCGCCTTCGTATTCGTATTCCGCCGTGTAGACGGGGGCGAGGAGAAGGCGAACGTTCTCCCCGCCCTCGGCGCCTCGGGGCTCGCCGTAGCGGTGCTCCCATTCCGAAAGCGCCGCTTCGAGAGAAACAGTCGGCGCAAGCCACGCCATTGCGCTTTCCTTTCGCTTCCGCCCGAGCAGGCGCTCGAAGCCCGTGCGGGGCGGCCGGTAGCCCTGGAGCCCGAGGTAGGGGAGCGAGAACGCCGCGCGCTCAAGCCCTCGCGGGGAAGGGGAGGGCGTCCGCTGCGTTTTTTCGATGTGCCAAAACGGAAGGTAAAGCCCCTCGAAATTCCGAACCTCGACCGGCGCCCAAAGCCCGTAGCGCGAAAGGAAACGCCGGAGATAGGGCACTAGGTCGCTTGCCTGCGCCCGGGCGGGCGCGTAATGGCATAGGACGGTGCGGGACGCTTCCCGTCGGGACAAGCTCGTCCGAGTCTGGCGATCGTAAAAAAGCGTTGAATCGCAGTGCGAGCACTCGAAAAGAACGGTCTCCGTTGGAAGCCCCGTCTCCGCACCGCAGTGTGCGCAACGCACCGTGAGCGAGGTCCGCTCGCGCGAGCGTGAGGGGGGAGCGGCCATGCCGCATTCTAAGCAACGGCCGCACGGAGCGCAAACGAGGGCGCAACGCGTCGCGCACTCGATTCTATTGGGAACTCGGAAAAAGGGGCCGGTGTCTCTCTTACGAGGTGATGCGTGGGCGCCCCCCTTCCTGGGCGGCGCCTGAGTGTCGGAGCGCTAGGACGCGGCGTGGCTGTCCCGCCACATCCACTCGCTTTCCTTGTACTCGTAGAAAAGATATTTGCGCCACATCTGCTCGGTGCTGCCCTTGACGTGGAGGTAGTGCAGGAAGGAGTGATGGCGGGTGGCGCGGGGGCGCTTGATGAGCTTCATGCCCGCTTCCTGCGGCGTGCGGTCGCCCTTGCGGAGGTTGCACGCCTTGCAGCACGTGGCGAGGTTCTCCCAGTCGGCCGTGCCGCCCCGCGAGCGGGGCACAACGTGGTCAAGCGTAAGCTCGCGGGCCGCATGCGTGCCTCCGCAGTACTGGCACGTGTAGCGGTCGCGTATGAAGACGTTTCTTTTGGAAAAGGTAAAATTGCGGTACGGCGTGCAAACGTAGTGGAGAAGGCGGACAACGACCGGAAGCGGCAGCGACCGCGACGGCGAGCGAAGCGCCCGCGCGCGGTCGACCTCTTCGAGATGCGCGATTCCCTTAAAGACCATCGCCACCGCGCGTCTGACACCGCAGATGTTGATGGGCTCGTAGCTGGCGTTTAGGACCAATACCCGCTCGTTTAGAAGCATTCCAAGCCTTTTTCAAAAGGAGTTAATCCAGATTCTAGGTTACGGCAAGAGCGGGCTTTTGTCAAACGGCGGGGCGGCCGGTTGCCGAATGCTATCGGCCAGCCGCTAACGGCTTTTTTAGCCCCCCGGCCCGTCCGCCATGAAGTAGGCGGCCAGGGACTCGCTCTCCTGGTGCAGCTCCTTCATGCGGTGCCGCAGAATGTCGCGTATGGAGACCATGGCGACGGGCTTTCCCTTTTTGTCCAGAAGCGGAAGGTGGCGGATGTGTTTCTTGGACATGAATTTCAAGGCATCCTCGACGGAATCATCCACCGAGACGGTGATGACCGACGAGACCATCACGTCCTTGACCTTCGTGGTCTGAGGGTCGCGATTTTCGACCACCACTTTCGTCATGAGGTCTCGCTCCGAGAAGATGCCGACCAGCTTCTCGCCGTCCAGCACGACCACGGCACCATGCTTCGTTTCCTTCATGGTCTTTGCCGCGTCGTACACCGTGTCACCCGGCGCTACGGACACAAGCGGGATATTAAGGAACGAGGGAATACCCATGAAACTCTCCTTTCTATGTCGGTTTATGAATTATGAACAACGCCTGATAACTGGCTCCAGGATAACAAAAGCTGGAAGGAAAGTCAAGTCCCGCGCGGATTTTCGGCCTCGTCCGCGCCGGGTTTCCTCACGGCGGCGCCGCTTGAAAAATCAGAGAATCGGCTCTCGCCCGGAGCCCCTGTCGGGCAGTTGACGATCAGCGGCCGGAAAGAATTATTCCTTATTTGCCGGGTTTGCCGGCAGGCGGCAACCGGCTTGCTATTTGCCGAGCGTCTTCTCGCCTGGCGCCCACTCGGCGGGGCACATCTCGCCGGTTTGAAGGGCTTTCAGGACGCGCAGCGTCTCGGCAACGCTCCGGCCGATGCCGAGGTCGCTTACGACGTAATAGCGCAGGATGCCCTCGGGGTCGATGATGAAGGTGCCGCGCTGCGCCGCGTTCACGCGGTCGTCGAGGATGCCGTAGCGGTTTGAAATCTCCTTGTTGAAGTCCGAGAGGATGGGGAACTGAACGCCGCCCAGCTCCTTTTCGTCCCACGCCTTGTGCGAGAACTTGCTGTCCACGCTCGCACCCACGACCTCGGCGTTGAGCTTTCTGAACTCGTCAAGGTGCTTGTTGAATGCCGTGACCTCCGTCGGGCAGAGGGCCGAGAAGTCGAGCGGATAGAAAAAAAGCACCACCCACTTGCCCTTGTAGTCGGTGAGGCTGACGGTACGGAAATCGCCGCTATCATAGGCAGCGACTGAAAATTCCGGCGCCTTTTTTCCTACTTTAACCATGGGCGCAAACCTCCATACACTTCTGTGGCATTAAAAAATGTTGCACGAAAACCCACTGGATTTGACCGGCAAGGATACCAAGGCCGTCCGGAGGAGTCAAACCGATTCGGCCACAGGGCCGGCCCCCTTTTTTGTTCTTGGCGACGGGGTCTGCTATGCTATGCTGTTATGTAGGGCCGTCATGAAAATTACCACCGCGAAGCAGATGCGCACGATTGACGCGCGCGCCGCAAAGGAATACGGCATCCCGAGCCTTGTGCTCATGGAGCTTGCGGGGCGGGAGGTGGCGCACCTCGTGGCGCATGTGCGCGAGGAGCGGGGCGGCTACTTTTCCGTGCTCGTGGTGGCCGGCCCAGGGAACAACGGCGGCGACGGCCTTGTGGCGGCGCGCTATCTGGCGAACGCGGGCTTCGACGTGCGCGTCGTCATTCTCGCCGAGCGCGGGCGGCTGCGCGGCGATCCTTTGGTGCATCTTCGAATCCTGGAGCGCATGGAGGTGCCCGTCCACTTCGCCCATACGGCCCCCTGGTGGGAGGAGGCGCTCGAGTGGCTCTCGGCGGCCGACATCGTGGTGGACGCCCTCTTCGGCACGGGCTTCCGCCCGCCCGTCACGGACGGCCTCCTCGCTGCCGTCATCGAAGACATAAACGAATCGGCAAGATACGTCCTCTCGGTGGACATTCCTTCCGGGCTTTCGGCCGACACCGGTCGCGTCGAAGGCCCAGTCGTGCGCGCCGACGCCACGCTCTGGCTCGGGTACATGAAGCTCGCCCACGTTTTTCCGCCCGCCGAATCGTGCTGCGGTTCTCTCTACGGCTGCGACCTGGGCCTGCCCCGGAAAATTGCGGCCGAGGTGGACGTGCGCACGGAGTGGGTGACGGAGGAGGAGGTGCGGGCGTATTTCCCGCGGCGCAAGCGTGACGCACACAAGGGCGACTACGGCCACCTTCTGGTCATCGGCGGCTCGCAGGGAAAAGGCGGCGCTCCCTTGCTGGCGGCGCGCGCGGCGCTTCGCTCGGGCGTCGGCCTTGCGACGCTTGCCGTGCCCGAATCGTTCGTCGAAGAGCTTACGGCAAAATTTCCGGAGCTCATGGTCGAGCCGCTTCCCCAGAACGGCACACCCGGCATCTGTGAGGGTGCGCTGCTTCGGGCACTTGATTTGGCGAAAGAAAAAAGCGCCGTGGCGCTCGGACCCGGCCTCGGGCTTCACCCCGAAACCAGGGCCTTCGTTTCGGCTTTCGTCAAGCAGTGCCCCGTGCCGATGGTGCTCGACGCCGACGCCCTCAACGCCCTGGCCGACGGGCAGATGGAGGCGCTCGGCGAGCGCAAGGCCGAGGTCATTTTGACGCCGCACCCCGGCGAGATGGCGCGCCTACTGGATACCTCCAACGAGGAGGTTCAGGGCGACCGGATCAAGGCCGCCCTGCAGCTCGCCAAGGCGCAAAACGCGTTTGTCGTCCTCAAAGGCTACCGCACCGTGTGCGCCCTGCCCGACGGCTACGTCTATCTCAACTCCACGGGCAACCCCGGCATGGCCACCGCGGGCTCGGGCGACGCCCTCACGGGCATCATCGGAGCCTTCGCCGCGAACCGGAAGCTGCACACGCTCCCCACGGCCGCTTTCGCCGGCACCTACCTGCACGGCCTTGCGGGAGACCTGGCCGCGCATAAGGTCACCGAGGCGGCGCTCACCACGGGCGATATCATCGAGCACATGCCTCGCGCCATTAAGAGAATTGCGGAACAGGAGGGGAAAGATGGCGAGCAAGCTTCGTCGGGACAAACTGTTTAGGTCGTTAGAACCGTTTAAACGATTCCCGCGATTTTAACGTTCGCGCACTGACCTGGACATGCTCACTTGGCGCACCCTTCGAGACGGCGCGCTCCCTCCCGCGCGCAACATGGCCGTGGACGAGGCCGTCCTGCGGCTTCATCCCGCCGGGCCGTGGGACGCGACGCTCCGCTTTTACGCTTGGTCGTCTCCGACGCTCTCACTGGGCTACGCGCAGGAGTTTTCTGCCGCCGTGGACGAGGCGGCGTGCCGCGCGCGCGGCGTGGCCGTCGTCCGCCGCCCGACCGGCGGCTGGACCGTCCTCCACGCCGACGAGCTTACGTACAGCATCGTCTCGTCCTCCGCCGGCGCGTCGTTTTCAGGCTGCGGCCCTCTGGAAACCTACCGGCGCATCGCGCTCGCTTTCGTGAAGGGGCTGGGCGCGGTGGGAATCGAGGCGGCGCTCATTTCGCGCGCGGAACTTGCTCGTGCAAGCGAGAAAGCGCCCTCCGCAGGCTCGCCGGCGCCCTGCTTTGAAATTCCCTCGCGCCACGAGGTGGCCGCGCCCGACGGAAGAAAACTTCTGGGGAACGCCCAGCGCCGCATTAAGGAAAGCTTTCTCCAGCACGGCTCCGTTCCCATCTCGATCGATCGCGAAAGCCTCTACGCCGCCACGGGGCAAGAGCCCTCCAACGGCGAGCGTTTCGCCGCTTTGGGCGAGCTTACTTCCGCGAAGCTGACGCCCGCCCTCCTCGCCGACGTCTTCACGAAGGCGTTTGCCGAAACGTTCGGCGCTGTCTGCGCTCCGGGGACGCTCACTGGGGAAGAAGAGGCGCTCGCGCAGAAACTGGAGCGTGAAAAGTACGCCACCGAGGAGTGGAATCGCATGCGCCGCGAGCCGGAACGCTTGCGGCGGGCCGCCGGCGCATAGGGCAGGGCAAGCCACGTCCCGCCGGGGGGCCCTGAGGGGGGATTCGGAGCGGCACATACGGGCTGTTTTTTCGGAGATTCCGATTGTGTGAATAAAAGTAACACATTGTAAAAAACGCCATAATAGCCGTAGCCCTTCAAGCCAGAAAACCCTTTATTTTTCATTAGATAGAGAACGTGGCATAGGGCTTGCAAAATAATTTCACAAGATGACCAGTCAATGCTCTGAGTGCGGCTATACGGTAGAGGTCAAAAAAACGGCTCGGGAGGATGAGGGACAGGAGCAGGAGAGTTACCTCTGCCCGATGTGCGATTCCCTCATCCGGGTTTCAGCCTTGGCGAGTCCCGACGAAGAGGAGGTCGAACTGCGCTTCCCGCACCGGCGCATTCTGGTGGTCGAGGACTCCCGCTCCATCCGGGGCATGCTCAAGGACGTTCTCGAAGGAGCGGGGTTGGAAGTGGTCGTTGCCGAGGACGGGGAAAAAGCCCTCGACATCTTTCAAAAAACCAAGCCCGATCTGGTGCTTCTTGATTTGAAGCTCCCCAAGAAGAGCGGCTTCGACGTTCTGCGCGAGGCAAAGGAGAGCGGCGAAGGCAAAGAAATTCCGTTCCTCGTGATGAGCGCCATCTACCGCGATCCCGAACACATCCACCGTCTGCGCGAGCTGGGCGCCTGCGGCTTTATCGACAAGGACAACGTGTTCGATACCGTCCTCGACCGCATCCACCTCCACGTCTCGGCCGCCTGATCGGTCGCCGGGGGTCAGGGGCCAGTAGCCGGTCGTCGCTGATTCGCTAAAGACTTCTTCCTTTTGCTGGCCCCTGACGACTGACCCCTGCTTTGCGCCATGTGAGGATGGCGGGTATTATGAGGAATACTTGGCCGATATACGATTCGTGGTGTTTTTTCTCTATAGCGTACTTCTTGGCGTCGTGCTCTTGGCCGCCCTTCCGTACTATGCCTTCCGGGCGCTTGCGGCCCCGGAGATTTTCGAGGGACTCGGGGAGCGGCTGGGACGGACGCGCGGGCGGCCTCCGCAAGGATGCCTCTGGGTGGTGCTCTCGTCGCTTGGTGAGGCGCGCGCCGCGGAGCCGCTCCTGCGCGCCATGCGGGAGCGGTGGCCCGACCTTCCCCTTTGTGTGTCCGCGTTCACGGCTTCGGGACGCTCCCATCTGCGCGCGCTCGGCCTGAGCGGCGTGCAGGTCTTCGCGCCGCCCCTCGATTTCGCATGCCTCGTGCGGCGCGTTGTGAAAAAAATTCGCCCGCGGCTGCTCGTCCTGGTGGAAGGCGAGGTGTGGCCCCACCTGGTGCGCGAAGCGCGCCGGCGCGGCATCCCGGTGGTGCTCGCGAGCGGACGGCTCTCGGAGCGCGCCTTCCGCCGCTGGAAGTTTTTCGGGCGCTTCGCGCGCCGCACGTGGAGCGCCCTCACGGAGGTGTGGGCACAGGGGGAGGGCGACGCCGAGCGGATACGCACCCTCGGCGCTTCCCCGGAGCGCGTGCGCGTGCTCGGCAACCTCAAGTTCGACGTCGAAGTCCGGCCCTCGGAGGAAGTGCTCCGGCGGGCAAGGAACCTCGCCGGAGAGCGGCCCGTCTGGGTGGCCGGAAGCGTTCGGCCGGGCGAGGAAGCGCTTGTTTTGGAAGCCTTCGCCGCCGTCCGTCAGGAATTCCAAAATCTTCTTCTCTTTCTTGCGCCGCGGCATCCTGAGAAATCCGAAAAAGCGCTCGCCGAGGCCGGGCGGGGGGGAAGCGTCCGCATCCTCCGGTGGAGCGAGCTTCAGTCGTCACCCGAAAAAACATGCGACGTCGTCTGGGTGGACGCACTCGGGGTGCTCGCGTCCTTGTACGCGCGCGCCGACGTCGTGTTCGTGGGCGGCTCTCTTCTGCCCTACGGCGGGCACAACATCCTCGAGCCCGCGTATTTTGCAAAACCCGTTCTGACGGGTCCCTTCCTGAAGAATTTTTCGGACATCGCCGCGAGGTTTCACGAGCGCGGCGCCATGCTGGAGGTCAAGGACGCCGCCGCGCTGGCCGACCGCGTCATCCATCTTCTCTACGACGAGCCCGTGCGCCGCGTCCTCGGCGAGCGCGCCAAGTCGCTCCTCGACGAGAACCGGGGCGTTGCCATGCGCCTGTTGCGGGAAATCGCGCGCTACGCGGAGAAATTTTCCGATGCTTAGCGCGCTCGCCGCGCCGCTGATGCGCCTCTACGAAGGCGTACTGAGCTTTCGGAACGACCTCTACGAGCGCGGCGTCTTCCGCGAACGCCGCCTGCCCGTTCCGGTGGTCAGCGTGGGGAGCCTCACCGTGGGCGGCACGGGCAAGACGCCGGTCGCGGAGTGCGTCGCGCGGCTCCTGCAAGCGCGCATGGGAAAGCGCGTCTGCGTCCTCTCGCGCGGATACAGACGCTCCCAAAAAATCTCCGGCCCCGTCGTCGTTTCCGACGGCGAACGCCTCCGGGCTTCGTGGAGCGAGGCGGGCGACGAGCCGCTCGTGCTGGCCGAGAACCTTCTCGGCTGCGCGTCGGTCGTGGTGTGCCCCTCGCGCGTGAAGGGGGGCGCGTTCGCCGTCGACCGCCTGAGCGCGGAGGCCGTCGTCCTGGACGACGGCTTTCAGCACCGCGCGCTCGCGCGGGACGCGAATCTCCTTTTAATCGACGGGCGGGATTTTCTCGGAAACGAAAAAATCTTCCCCCGCGGGCCCCTGCGCGAGCAGCCTTCGGCGATCCGGCGCGCGGACGCCGTGCTCTTCACGCGGACGCCGCAGGGCGCCGAGGAAGCGGCGGCGGCATGGCTCCGGGCGCGGGCGCCCGGGACGCCGCACTTCTTCTGCGAGCTTCGAGCGGGCGACGCGGCGTGGAAAGAGCCGCCGAAGGGAGCCACAAAGCGGATCGCGGCGTTCTGCGGCCTTGCGCGGCCCGCGCAGTTTAAAGAAACCCTCCGGTCGCTCGGGTACGACGTTGCGCTCTGGAAGCAATTTCCCGACCATCACCGCTACGAGCGCGCCGACGTGGATCCGTTTCTCGCAGAGGCGCGGCGGCGAGGCGCGGCGGCCTTGCTTACCACGCAGAAGGACTGGGTCAAGGTGCGCGAGTTAAAAAAAGAATGGCCGCTTCCCGCCGGCTTCGTGCGGCTGCATGCTTCGGTGCGGAAGGAGGACGAGTTCTTGAAATTCCTGGGCGAAAAGTCGGAAACCGAAGGCCGGTAGCCGAAACGGGGCTTCGTGCGCCCGCCTTGCCTTCCCGGTGCGTCGTGCTATAATTTCCAGAAGATAACGCGTAATTTCGTTCTACGACGACGTTTGCTGGCAGCACCAGAATTGATATGAGCGACGACCGCTTCATCGACCTCGACGAGGAAGAGGCCCAGGCCGAAGGGGCCTCCGACCAGCAGGCCCGGAGCAGCCGGCAGCCTCAGAACGAGGAGCGCCCGGAGGAGACCAAGAAGCGAAAACGCAGCAAGGAGAAGGAAAAGGAAGCGCTCCGGGTCGTTGACCGTCGATTCTGGGCCCGCCCCGCTCCGGGAGGTGGGAAGGGAAACGGGGGCGAGGAAGCGGCGGAAGAGACCTCTGCGCTTCTTCCCACCTACGTCGAGGAACTCCAAGAGGAGATTGCCCGCCTGAAGCAGGACATCGAAAAGCGCGACGAAAAGCTTCGCCAGACCGTCGAGGCCTACCAGGCACTCAAGGAGGAGACGGAAAAGTTTCGCGTCCGCGTGGAGCGCGACTCCGAGCGCCGCCTGGCGCAGGCGAAGGGGGATTTCCTCAAGGACCTGCTCGCCGTGCTGGACAGCTTCGACCGCGCCCTCGACACGCTCCCCGAAGACAGCGCCGAGGCCGGCGCCTACCGCGAGGGGCTTCAAATGATTGGCGAACAGTTCGCCCGGTTCATGAAAGCGGCGGGCCTCGAACGCTTCGCGCCGGACGGCGAGCCGTTCGATCCCGCTACGAGCGAAGCCATGGAAGTTGTCGCGGTCGAAAGCGACGAGGAGCACAACCTCGTGCTTGAGACGCTTTCGGCGGGCTACCGCCTCGGCGACATGCTCCTCCGCCCCGCCCAGGTCAAGGTCGGGAAAAAAAGCGGCTAGCCGTATTCAACCAGACGTCAATCGGGCTCCGGCAGCGCCGCCATCTTACGGCGCAGGTCGTCATCTTCGGGATGATAGAGCGCCGCAACGCGCCGAAGGCGCTCGGCGGCCTGCGGGTCGGGATGTTGCTCCAGCACGTCCGCCATCGCATACACACCGGAGGGTTTGCATGGATTGATCGAAACCGCTTTCTCGATATGTTCCAGCGCCTTCCCCAAGTCTCCCTCCTTCTGCGCGATCCTGGCCAATGTTAACTGTGCGTAGTAGTAATGGGAGTAAATGCTGTGCGGAGGAATTTTTTCCAGGACCTGCTTGGCACCGTCGAGGTCTTCCCTCAAGAAAAGGAAATTTCCATACACCAACCGCACCTCGGGAAGCTCGGGCGCCAGCTCAAACGCCTGCTTGATGTAAGGCTCGTAGCGATACGTATCTTCGAGAACCAGCTGGTCGGGGACGCGTTCCATGTAGGCCGCGGCGGCCCGGGTGTCTTTACGGGAGCTTTCTTCGGCGGCCAGCGCGGCCGGCTCCGCCGTTTCTGTCTCCCACTGGGCCATGAGGGCTTTCCAAACTCTCGTCCATTGGGCGGGTTCCTTGGTTGCCTCACGCCGGGCGCTGTTACGGAGCGCCTTGGGCATAACCGTACCGAGCGGCGCATCGGGAAGCAGTCGCCGAATCTGCGTCCGAGGCGGATACAATCGAGCCATGAGCAAATTCCCATGGGTGTGGGCCGGTAATTCCCGCGCCATCTGGTGCTCCAGCCACACGTTGTCGTCCGTGTTTCGCTGGGAAACTCCCTTAAGGGAAGCTTCCAACACGGATTCCGTCCCGACGAAATGCGCTAAGACTTCCATAGGCTCACGGAAGTCAAGCAGACGCAGTCCCCTTTCCACCGCCGGCGCCGAGGAACGCGCCAGATAGGTCTCCCAAGGAACTTGGATGGGTTGCTGAGAGGCTAAAAACATAATATGACTGCTGGGTTGGAAAACCGCTACGTGTGGAAACACCTCGAGCAACGAGGCCACAACGGTCAGGAAACTTTGGTCTGAAATGTTATAAAGTTGCAACCAACTCAAAAAAATTCCCGAAGGCGTCAACCGCTCCCGCACCAATCGGTAGAAGTCCACGGTATAGAGATTGGACACGCCTGCAACCGAAGGATTGGACGGTATCGATACGATGACGTCGTATTCACTAGGCGTATAGGTCAGATGGGTGCGGGCGTCTTCCACGATGGTACGCACGCGGGGATCGCGGAGAGCGCCGTGGTTGATGAATTCGAAATAGGGAGACGCGTCCAGCACGGCCCGCTCGATCTCGACGATATCCAGCGAGGCGATGTGCGGATGCGCCATCAGGGCGCTGACGGCCATGCCGCTACCGTAGCCGACGAAAGCGGCGCGGGCGCCCTCGGGAGCAAACAACGCCGGCAGGTGTCCCCCAAGGAACTGGCTGAAAAGATCCGGCGGGCCGTTGCTCGCATCCGGCTTACCCTGGGTGCGCAAAGAGATATATCCCTCATGTCGGGTTACCGAAATGGCCGCATTCACGCCTTCGCGGTAAAAGAGAAGCTGTTGGGCTTGGGCGTTGCTTAGGGCGGTCTCTGGGGTGGTCTGCTTTTTGTAGTACCAGCCTTGGTTTAAGAGCAACGTATTTTCCGCGGGAACGGCCCCGGCAAACACCGCCACAACCAAAGCCGTGGTCGCGGCGAGCGCCGCCTTCGGCAAAAGCGCCACCTCCCGCACCGCCAGCCACAAAATCAGACCAAGCCCAACGCTCACCCCGCTCGCCAAAAGCACCGTCCTCCACATCCCAATTTCCGGTACCAGCCAGAACCCCGCCGCCAGGCTCCCCGCTATCCCCCCCCCCGTGTTCAGCACGTACAGTCTCCCCACGCTCTTCTCAGGCACCATCCCCTCTCGCGACGCCTCCCGGAATGCCCTCACCGCCACCGGAAACAGCGCCCCCATCCCAAGCGTCGGCACTAAAACAACGACGGCGGCTATCATCCCCTGCGCCGCAACATGCCATCCGCCGCCCCCCTCTCCCGCCAGCTTCCAAAACAAGGACGTATACCATATAGGCAGTTCGTTGTAGAACGCCATCGTCGCGAGCGCCGCCACCCCGATAACTCCCTCCAGCGCCGCCATCGCCATCAGCGGCCTCCTCGTCCTCTCCGCCCACCTCGCCGCCACGACGCTCCCGAGCCCTATCCCCACCAGAAATATCCCAAGCATCACCGAAAACGCGTGCACCGACGGCCCCAGCACCAAGGCCAGTAGCCGAAACCATCCCACCTCGTACACCATCGCCACCGCCCCGGAAAGCAGAAAAATTCCCCCGATCATTACCTGTAGCGGCGTCCAGCCCGCTTTCTTCCTTTCCTCCACGGACTCCGCTTGTTCCGGCTCCTGCGTCCGGACTTGCCCGGCAAGCCGGATGTCCTCGATCGCCCCCACGCGCCTGTTCACACACCACGCCACCACTCCCACAACAGCGTCCACCACCCCTACCAACACGCACGTCTTCAACAACCCGAGCCACGGTAAGAGGAAGAATCCCGCCACCAGCGTCCCCGCCACCGCTCCCAGCGTGTTCACCCCGTACAGCGTCCCGGCCTCGAAATCGTACCGCTCCTTCCTCCGCCCGTACGCCCCCACCACCACCGGCAGCGTCATCCCCATCAGCGTCACCGGAATGAGCATCACGCCGAACACCACCAGGAACCTCACCACAAGGAACGCCCCGTGCCCGGGCTCCAGCACGTTGTAAAGCGCCTGGAAGATTCCCTCCGTCGAGCGGAACACAGGGATTGAAAAGATTCCGCACGCGGCGATCACCCATTCCATCCCCGCGTAGGCCAGCACGGGCCGGAGGATGCGCGGGGCGTAGCGTCCAGCCAAGGCGCTCCCCAGGCCGAGGCCCGCCATGAACGCCGCGACGACGGTTGCCACCGCATACAAGGTGTTGCCGAGGATGTAGGAGAGCTCCTTCGCCCACGCCACCTCGAGGGCGAGGCTGGTGGCCCCCGAGAGGAAGAAACACACACCCAGCACTAAGCGGTTGCGAGTGTTCATGGAAGGGACACCGCTTTGGGGGAATGGGGATGGGAAGGAATCTTCTTGCGCGGCACGGGGCTACTCCTCCGCGAAGCCGAGCTCCTTGCGCGTGTTCAATAACATAGCGTCGTCCGGATTGTAGAAAAACCCTTGCTTTAAAACCTCCAAGGCTTCGTCGGTTCTCCCCATGCGATGAAGCAGGTAGGCCCGAAAGGAGAACGCGTTCGGGAAATAGGGATTGCTCTCTTCGGCGAGCTTGACGTAAGCGAGGGCTTCCTCCGGCTGCTTCTCGCGCTCCTTGAGGCTGGCCAGCCCCAACGCCGCGTCGTAGTACGCGCGGCTCCACGGGTATTCCAGCGCGCGGAGGAAGTGCTCTTCCGCCTTGGCGGCGTCCTGGTCCTGCAAGGCGAACTTGCCCGCCATGAGCAACGCGAACGGCAGGTCGGGCGCCTGGGTGAGCGCCTCATTTATGTAGGTCCTGCGCAACGAGGGCTGCTGCTGCACGCTGGCATCCAGCGTCTTTGAAACGTACCGCATGGCCAGCACGCGAGCTTTATGGTAAGCCTCGGCGTCTTCCCGCCATGCCCGCACCTTTTCCACCATCTCCGTGTCGCCTTCCTCCTCGAAAGCGTCCAGAAATCCTTCCACCATGGGTGTCCGCCGCTTCTTCCAGTAGTCCAGGATTTCGTCGCCTTCCCCCTTCAGGCGCGGTTCGTCCGAATGCACGTAGCGAATCATGGTGCGCACCGCCTCTTCCTCCGGCAGGCCCGGCGCCATTTTCCGAAGGTCCGCCAGCCGCCCTCTTGCAAAACGCCGGACCAGCTCCAGCTCCAGGTCTCCCGCTTTCACGTCGAAGAAATCGTACGGCATCCGGTGCTCCAGCCACACGTTGTCGTCCGTGTTGAGCGTCGGGACGTCCGCTATGTAGTCCTTCATCTGCTCCGCTCCCGCAAGATAGAAATGAAAGAGCTCAAAAGGATCTCGCATCTTGAGCCCATAAAACGCCTCGTACACTTCCTCCTCGTGAAACCGCGCTTTCAGTGTCTCCCACGG
>CP070701.1:881933-884480 GCA_020349885.1 Acidobacteriota bacterium | reverse complement strand
CGGCGGTCAAGCGCACCATCGCCTTCGTGGACGGACAGAATCTGTTCTACGCGGTCAAGGAGGCGTTCGGTTATGGCCACCCGAACTACGACATTTTGAAACTGGTCCGCGTACGATAGCTGCCTGGACCACAGGGACTACCGTGGAAAGAAGGGCAAACGGCGTTAGCAAGTCAAGCCTAAACGACCTCCTCGCTTCCATCGAATCCCATCCCCTCGAATCCCTCTCCGCCGGACAATCCCGCCATAGGCGGGACACTCGCCTTCCGCGTTGCAATTGCCCTCCTATCGCGCTAAATTGGGTTCTCATTGCCCCGGCGGGGGTTCACCTTATGCTTACAGATTCCGAAAAACGCGTACTGGCCCTTATCGACCAGGGGCGGGACGACATAGTAAAATTCCTCACTACGCTGATCGGCTTCAAGACGGTCACGCCTCTCGAGGGGGAAAGTGCGAAGGGGGACGACTATAAGAAACTCCAGGACTTCGTGTCCGGGACGCTGAAGGAGCTGGGCTTCGGCATCGACCGGTGGGAGGCGGACGCGCGCGAGCTCAAGAGTTCCCCCGGCGCCGGGGTGGACCCGAACCGCGACCTGAGTAACATGCCGATCGTCGCGGGCCGGAGGCCCGGGACAAAGAAGGGGCGCTCCCTCATCCTGAACGGCCACTACGACGTGGTGCCCCCCGGCCAGCGTGAGAGCTGGACGAACGACCCGTTCGAGGCCGTGGTGCGGGACGATGTGCTCTACGGCCGCGGCGCGAACGACATGAAGGGCGGCATCGCCGCCATGATCCAGGCCGTGCGTTTCATCCTGAAGGCGGGCGTCGAGCCGGGCGGCGAGATTATCGTCCAGACCGTCCCGGACGAGGAGGCGACCTGCATGGGGACCCTCTCCTGCTGCCAGCGCGGCTACAAGGCCGACGCCGCCGTCATTCCCGAGCCCACCGACATGAAGGTCATGATCGCCATGCGGGGCAACGCGGGAGGCAGCATCACCGTCTTCGGGCGGGCCGGCCACGCGGAGCTGGCGCAGCCGCACTGGAGCGAGGGCGGGGCCGTCAACGCCATCTCGAAGGCGGTCAAGGTCATACGGGGGCTGGAAGAGCTCGCCGAGGAGTGGAGGACCCGGCCCGACAAGCAGCACAAGCTCCTCGACCCGGACACCATCATGCCCACCGCCATCGAGGGCGGCGAATGGGCGGTCACCTACCCGGAGAAGGTCGAGATAACCTACGACGCGGTCTTCATCCCGTCCACGAAGAATCTTCCCCAGGAGATCGCGGAAAAGGTGCGCCGCGTCGCCGAGTGCGACCCGTGGATGAGGGAAAATCCGCCACGGCTCGAGTCGGCCGAATGGGAGTACGGCGCGGAGATAAGCGAGGACGAGCCGATCGCCCGGCTCGGCATCGAGGCCCTGGGCGAGCTGGGCCTGGAGCCCGGTTTCATGGGGTTCGGGAGCCTCTCCGACGGCATCCATCTCATCAATTACTCCAAGGTTCCGACCATCTCGATCGGCCCCAGCCTCAGGACGGCCCACATGGCGGACGAGCTCGTGAGCATCGAGGAGCTGGTGAACACCACCAAGGCCATAGCCCTGATAATCATGAGGTGGTGCCGGTGAAGCGGACGCACAAGGACGAGAGGCGCTTGTCATGAAAAAACGCGCGAAACGCAAGCTTAGCAACAGGGAATTGTTTCTTGAAAATTGCTCGCCGGAAATGGAGACGCCGTTCTCCCTGGCGGAGTACCGCGACCGGCTCGAGCGCGTGCGCGAGGAGATGGCGCGCCGCAGGATCGATCTCATGTACCTCTCCTCGCCGGAGAGCATGAACTACCTGAGCGGCTACCAGGCGGAGTGGTACCAGGCCCAGAGCCCGAAGCTGTGGCCCCCGATGAGCGGCCTCGCGGTGCACGTAGACCACGACAAGTTCATCCTCTTCGACTCCGAGGAGGAGGAAACGCTCATCCGCTACGCGACCGTCTCCACCGACACGCGCATCTTCAAGGCCGAGGAGATGAGCTCCGCGGGCGGCGAGATCGTCCGCGACCTCAGGAAGGAGGGCTGGCTCAAGGGAACCGTGGGGCTGGAGATGCGCAGCTACCGCCCGAACCGCGTGGTGAGCGAGGCCTTTCAGAAGGACCTCGAAAGAGCGGGCTGCAAGGTGGTCGACGGCACCGAGATAGTGCGCGAGCTGCGGAGCATCAAGTCGCCGGCGGAGCTCGCCTGCGTCGAGACGGCGGCGCGCATCGCCGACGTCGGCATGAACGCGGCGATCCGCTACATCCGCCCCGGCGTTAGCGAGCTCGACGTCTACGGCGAGATCGTCCGCGCCATGTGCAGGGCCGGAGGGGAGAACGCCGCCATCACACTCCCCCTGTCCTCCGGACCCAAGAGCCCATGCGTGCACGGCCTGCCCTCGCGGCGCAAGATAATGCCGGGCGACATCGTCAACATCGACGTCTGCGGCGTCTACAACCGCTACCACTGCAACATGGCCCGCTGCTTCTCCATGGGCGCCCCCCATCCGGACGTCGCCCGCGTGGTGG
>CP070701.1:876694-881833 GCA_020349885.1 Acidobacteriota bacterium | reverse complement strand
GATCTTCGTGAGGCCGACAAAGCGAGCGGCGTCTTTCAGGAAATGAAAAAGCGCGGCTTTAATCTTCCAGAAGATTTGCGGAAACACCTCGATGCCGCCATGAAGAGTCCGTGAGGGCGTCCGCCGGGGCCTGCTCAGTTTCGCCATCCTGTGGCATTTCGTCACGCTGCTTCCGACCTCGAGCGTCCTTGCCTTGAACGTTCCCGTGAACGAGCACCGAACCTACCTTCCGGCGGTGGGATTCGTGGTGGCCGCAGCGTTCTTGCTCGGGCTCATCACGACGAAGTCGAAAGAGGTGCACGAGGTTCTGGGCGCTGCATACGGCAATCTGGGACGTTGGACCGAAGAGGTTGAAGCCCACAAGCATGCGATACTGCTGAAGCCGGACTTGGCCAAGGCGCACCTCAACCTGGGTATCACTTACTCGATTTTAAATCGTCGCGGTGACGCCCTCGAAGAATACAAGATTTTGAAGGAACTGGATAAGAAAAGAGCCGAAAAATTGTTTGATTTGATTTATGAATAATTTCACGAAAAATAGCCTTAAAAAGAACCGGCAACCACCCCCTATTTGACATGCCCCGCCCTCTTCCCCTATCCTGTTTCCCTTAGGAGAATTACCTTATGTTTGGATCCCTCGGCGTAACCGAGCTGCTGCTTATACTGCTCATCGTGCTTCTTCTTTTCGGGGCGAAGAAGATTCCCGACGTCGCGGCGAGTCTGGGCCGCGGAATTCAGAGCTTCCGGAAGGCCATCAAGGAAGGCGCGCAGGACGAGCCGGGCGGCAAGACGGACGACGCCAAACTCCCGCCGCCTTCCTCGTCGAATTGATGCCGCCTTCCCCGGAGCGCGTTCTTTCGCTGGCCCGCGAGAGCCGGGAGTTGCAGCGCGGGTTTTTCGAGGCGCACGCCGCGGATGTGGCGCGGGCGGCGGAGCGGATGGAAAAAGCTCTCCGGGAGGGCGGAAAGATTCTCCTCTTCGGAAACGGCGGCAGCGCCGCCGACTGCCAGCACTTCGCTGCCGAGCTCGTGGGCACGTTCGAGCGGAAGGACCGGCGCGGCCTCGCGGCCCTCGCCCTCACCACCGACACCTCCGCCCTCACGAGCATCGCCAACGACACGGATTACGCCCACGTCTTCAGCCGCCAGATCGAGGCCCTCGGACGCGCCGGAGACGTCGCGCTGGGCATCTCGACCAGCGGCGACTCCCCCAGCGTCCTCGAAGGGCTTAAGAAGGCCCGCGCTATGGGCCTCGCCACGATGGCGCTCCTCGGGCGCGACGGCGGCCGGGCCGCCCCGCTCGCGGACGCGACCCTCGTCGTCCCGGGAACGTCCGCGGCCCGCATCCAGGAAACGCACGCCGTCGTCATCCACGTGCTCTGCGCCCTCATCGAGGAAAGAATCGAGGAAAAGATATAGGGAAAAACCTCCGCGGGGCCGTAGGGCGTTCCTCCTCGTTCCCGGTGCAGAGAGAGGCGTTCACGTGAAACCGTTTCACTTCGGAAAAAGACTCTTCTTCCCCGGGATCGGTGCGCCCGCCGAGCCATGAGAAAGCGGTCCCGCTTCATAGGTTTTTTCGTTTTCCTGCTCGCCTTCGGGTTTTCCGCGGTGGCGGACGTGAAGGCGTCGCCGGAGTTCAGGGCGGACGATTCCTTCATGCCCGGCATGCCGAACCATGGCGCCGCGTTTCTGTGGTTCCTTAACCCCTTCCATCAGCCGACGCACATTCCGCCGTCGGGGTCGCTCGAGCTGTCTTCCTATTTTTACCGCTCCAGCCACTACGTCGGCGTGGTGACGCCCCGGCACCAGCTCTTTCAGCACGCGGAAATCTCCTCCCTGTACCTCGGCGCGCGCTACGGCCTTTCCGCGCGGACGGCCCTCGACGCGGAGATGCCCCTGCACACGACCTCGACGAACCGCCTGCGGGGCCTGTTCCACCGCAAACAGCTCTACGGCAAGGATTATTTCTTCACGGTGGACGACCGGGAAGCGTTTCGCGCCTCGCCGGGCCGGCTCTACGCGGGAGACCTGAGCCTGGGGGCGAGCGCGCGCTTTCGCCGGGCGGACGGCTACCTCCCGGAGGTCGTCGCGCGCGGCGCGGTGGAAATCCCCACGGGCGACGACGGGCACGGCTTCGGAAACGGCCGACTGGATTACGGACTGACGCTCGCCCTCCGCTGGGCGAAGCGGCACGGGCGGCTGGCCAGCGGTTACGTGCGCTTCCACGTCGTCCTGCCTGGCAACCTCGCCCGGGCACCCGGCGTCCCGGTGCGCTCCTACTGGGGAGCCAACGCCGGCTTTCACACGCCGATGCCCTGGCCACGAAGTATGCGGAAGCGCTGGGTTCTTTCTGGAAACATTTTCTGGAACACGAGTCCCATCGGCCCGGAGGTACAAATTCGGACGTTGAGCGCACGTTCGTTCGGCCTCGGCGGATCGCTGTTCTACCGGGCGTCGGAACGCACACGGGTCGAGTTCGTGCTAATGGAAGATTTCACCGACCGGGCGCTCGGGCAACAGGATTTCTTGATCGGCGCGGGCGTGCGCCATCGCTTTCAAAAAACCCGTGGCCGCTGAGAAAGGAAAGACGTTCCGGGCCGTCCTCGCCTACGACGGCACGAGCCACCACGGCTGGCAGCGTCAGAAAGACACGCCCACCATTCAAGGCGCGTTCGAGGACGCTCTTTTTGAAATTACACGACGGCACGTCGCCGTCGTCGCGGCGGGGCGCACGGACGCGGGCGTTCACGCGAGGGGACAGGCGGTCAGCTTCGCCCTGCCGCACGCGCGGCTCGGCGCCGGGGCGCTCCAGAGGGCGCTCAACGCTCTCCTTCCCCCGAGCATCCGCGTGAAATGCCTCTCGCCCGCCCCCAAAAATTTTCATGCCCGCCGCGACGCGAAGCGCAAGCGGTACGCCTACCGAATCTACGACGGCCCCGTGATGCCTCCCCTGGAGCGCCTCTACGCTCTGCACTCGCCCGGACGCATCGACTGTGCTACCATGCGGGAGGCGTTGCGGAGACTCGTGGGAAAGCATGACTTTGCGGCGTTCCGGGCGGCGGGATCTTCGACGAAGACGTCCGTGCGGACGCTGTACCGGGCAAGCCTCACGCGCCGCGGGCACCGCATCACAATGCGGTTCGAGGCCGACGGCTTTCTGCGCCACATGGTGCGCAACATCGTGGGAACCCTTCTCATGGCGGGACGCGGAGAGCTTGCACCGGAGGATATGACCGAAATTTTGCGAAGCAAAGACCGAGGGCGGGCGGGCCCCACCGCGCCGCCCGAAGGCCTGGTGCTCGAGAAGGTGACGTTCGAATGATTCCCGACATGGGACGCCTGGTGCGGCGGGGCTCGGAAGAGGAAACCCTGCTCGCCTCGGTGGATTTCAAAAAACTTCCGCGCCACGTGGCCATCATCATGGACGGAAACGGCCGCTGGGCCAAAAAGCGCGGCAAGCCGCGCGTCTACGGCCACCGGACGGGCGTGGAGTCGGTGCGCGTCACCGTCGAAACGGCGGCGCGCCTTGGAATTGAAATTCTCACGCTCTACGCCTTCTCCATCGAGAACTGGAAGCGCCCCAAAACCGAGGTGGACACGCTCTTCCGGCTCCTGCGCCAGTACCTGAGCAAGGAGCTGAAAACGCTTCTCGACAACAACATCCGCCTCCAGCCCATCGGGCGCCTGGGCGACCTAGACGCGGCCACGGCCAAGGCGCTTCGCCGGGCCGAGGCCGAAACGTCCGGGTGCACCGGCATGCTCTTCAACGTCGCGCTCTCCTACAGCGGCCGCGCCGAGATCGCGGACGCCTTCTCCTCACTGATGCGGGAAGTGAAGAAAAACGACCGCGCCGGCACCACCGTTTCGGAAAAGGACATCGCCCGGCACCTCTACACGGCCGGCCGGGGGGATCCCGACCTGCTCATCCGCACCTCCGGCGAGCAGCGCGTCAGCAACTTCCTGCTGTGGCAGATCGCCTACACGGAGATTTACGTGACGCCGGTGTTCTGGCCCGACTTCCGCACGCGGCACCTGCTCGAGGCCGTGCTCGACTACCAGCACCGCGAGCGCCGGTACGGAAGGGTCTAAGAAAGCCCGCATCCCGAATACCAGGGAGCAGGGGTAGGAGGTTAAGGGTCAAGAGCGGGGTAATACAATCCGCGCCCCGTATGCTATACTGCGAAACCATGTCAAACGGCCATTTCGGAAAAACAGACGTCACGGAACTCATCGGCAACACGCCGCTCGTCCACTTGCGCACGCTGAGCGGGCTCACGAAGGCGAACATCTACGGCAAGTGCGAGTTCATGAATCCCGGCGGCTCCATCAAGGAGCGCACCGCCCTCGGGATCGTCCGCGACGCCGAGCGAAGCGGAAAAATAAAGCCCGGCGGCACCCTCGTCGAGGCGACGACGGGAAACACCGGAATCGGGGTCGCCATGGTGGCAAACGCGCGCGGCTACAAATCCATCATCGTCATGCCGGACACGATGAGCCGGGAAAAAATCGATTTCGTGCGCTCCTACGGCGCCGAGATTCGCCTGACCGAGAAAGCCCCCTGGGGCAGCCCCAAGCACTATTACCAGGTCGCCAAGGACATCGCCGAGTCGCTTCCGAACGCCCTTCTCATAGACCAGTTCAATAACCCCGCCAACAACCGGTCCCATTACTCGACCACGGGACCGGAAATCTGGAGGCAGACGGAGGGCAAAATCGACGTGTTCGTCTCCACCATGGGGACCGCCGGCACGCTCTGCGGCGTGGGCAAATTCCTCAAGGAGAAAAACCCGAATGTCAAAGTGGTTTGCCCCGACCACTTCGGGTCGGCGTACTACTCGTATTTCCACACCGGCAAAATCGAGATTGTGGGAACCTCCGTCCTGGAAAGCTTCGGCATCTCCTCCATTCCCGGCTGCTACGACGGCTCGGTCCTGGACGACGTTCTGCGCATAGATGACCGCCGCGCCGTGTCCGTGATGGTGCACCTCATCAACCGCGAGGGCCTCTACGTCGGAGGCTCGTCGGGGATGGCGGTGGCGGGTGCGCTGGAATACGCGAGGAAAATCGACCGCCCCGCGAACATCGTCTGCATCCTCGCCGACTCGATGAACCGCTACGTCACGCGCTTCCTCGACGAAGG
>CP070701.1:864301-876594 GCA_020349885.1 Acidobacteriota bacterium | reverse complement strand
CCACACCAGGTCGTAGGCCTGCGCCATCACCTTCTCGGGGTTCGATTCGAGATACTCCAGGTCCTCCTCCCTAGGCGCCGTGAAGGGATGGTGCTGGGAGACGTAGCGCTTGGCCTCCGGGTCGTAGGCGAAGGCGGGGAAGTCCGTTATCCACGCGAAGCGCTCGGTCTTGGGGGGCACGAGGCTCTCGTCCCGGGCGATCTGGAGGCGGAGTCTTCCGAGCGCCTCGCACGCGACGCCGAACGGGGCCACGAGGAACAGGAAGGCCCCGCCCGCCCGCAGGCCGACCTTGGACGCGAGTTTCTGAACGGCGCCTTCCGAGAGATGCTTCGTGCCGGTGCCCTGGAGGGAATCCCCCGCCTTGAGCCAGAGCATGCCCGTCGCGCCGTACTGCTGAACGAGCTTCTGGTACGAGTCGATGCGCGCCCGCGAGAGGTTCTTCGCGTCCTCGACGAGAATGCCGCGCGCCACGTGTTTCTCTTGCTCAATGGCCTCGCGAAGCGGCGGCGTCTCGGTCGTGCGCATCTCGTCCGTCACGTCGGCGATCTCGAGGCCGAAGCGCATGTCGGGCGCGTCGTTTCCGAAGCGGTCCATCGCCTCGCGCCAGGTGAGGTGCGGCACGGACGCGGGAAAATCCTTCCCCGCCTCCGCGAGCATCCGCTTCATCACGCCCTCGATGACGTCGAATATGTCCTGGGGCTCGACGAACGACATCTCGACGTCGACCTGCGTGAACTCGGGCTGGCGGTGGGCGCGCAGGTCCTCGTCGCGGAAGCAGCGCACGATCTGGAAGTAGCGGTCGTAGCCCGCCACCATCAGGAGCTGCTTCATTATCTGGGGCGACTGGGGAAGCGCGTAGAACGCCCCGCGGTACAGGCGGCTCGGCACGACGTAGTCGCGCGCGCCCTCGGGCGTCGAGCGGAAGAGAAACGGCGTCTCGACCTCCAGAAAGCCGCACTCGTCGAAATACTTGCGGGCGGCGAGCACCATGCGGTGGCGCACGGCGAGGTTGCGGTGAAGCACGGGGCGGCGCAGGTCGAGGTAGCGGTAGCGCAGGCGGTGCTCCTCCTGCACGTCGGTGTCGTCCTCGATAACGAAGGGCGGCGTCTCGGAGCGGCTCAGTATCTGAAGCTCCCCCGCCACCACCTCCACCTCGCCCGTCGGGATGTTCGGGTTCACCGTGTCGGCGCTCCGGGACGCGACCTCGCCGCTCACGTAGACGACGTTCTCGCTCCGGAGCGTCTTGGCCTCCTTCAGGAGTGCCGCGTCCAGCTCCTCGCGGAAGACGACCTGCGCGTTCCCCTCCCGGTCGCGCAGCTCGACGAAGAGGAGCGACCCGAGGTCGCGCACCACGTCCACCCAGCCCGCGAGCGTTACCTGCTGCCCCTTGTGCCCGGGCCGGAGCACTCCGCACATGTGTGTTCGCTTCATGAGGAGTTCTTTCCTTTCCCGGAGCGGCCCACGGCATCAAGAAGCTCGTCCCGCGCCACGGACCTCTGCTCGCCCGTCTCCATGTCCTTGAGCGTGGCCGCCCGGTTCTTCAGCTCATCTTCCCCCAGAATCACGGCCCGGCGCGCGCCGAGGCGGTTCGCCTCCTTCATCTGCGCCTTGAGGCTCCGGCCCTCGAAGTCCACCTCCGCCGAGAGGCCCGCCGCCCGCATCTCCCGCGCCAGGCGGAGCGCCTCGCCGAGGGCGGAGTCGCCCGCGGCCGCTACGTACACGTCGAGCCGCGGCGTCTTTTCGGCCTCCGGCAGGGCGATGAGCAGCCGCTCGACGCCTCCCGCGAAGCCGATGCCGGGCACGTCGGGGCAGCCGAGCGCCTTCGCGAGGCCGTCGTAGCGCCCGCCGCCGAGAAGCGCGTCCTGCGCGCCGAGGGATTCTTGAATAACCTCGAACGCCGTGCGCACGTAGTAGTCGAGGCCGCGCACCAGGTGGGGCTCGAGCTTGTAGGCGACGCCGTAGCCGTCGAGATTCTCCCGCACCTCGGAAAAATGCCCGCGGCAGTCGTCGCACCAGTAATCCGGTATCTCCGGCGCGCCGTCGAGGACGTCACGGCACTCCCCGCGCTTGCAGTCCAGCATGCGCAGGGGGTTGCGCCCCGCGCGGGCGAGGCACTCGCGGCAGAGCTTCTTTCCCTCGGCGAACTTTACGAGCGCCTTCACGTAGGCGGGGCGGCACGCGGCGCAGCCCACCGAGTTCAGAAGGAGCGTCGTGTCCTCGACGCGGAGCGCCTCGAGCACCCGCGCGACCATCTCGAGCATCTCGGCGTCGAGCGCGGGGCTGTGGCTTCCGAGCGCCTCAACGCCGTACTGGTAAAACTCGCGCATGCGCCCCTTCTGCGGCTTCTCGTAGCGGAACATGGGGCCATAGTAGCAGAGCCGCACGAGGCCCTTGCCCTGGCAGAGGCCGGCCTGCGCGGCGGCGCGCAGGACGGAGGCGGTGCCCTCGGGCCGGAGCGTCACCGTGCGGCCGCCCCGGTCCTCGAACGAGTACATCTCCTTCGAGACGAGGTCGCTGCCCTCGCCGAGGCCACGCGCGAAAAGGGAGGCCTCCTCCATCATGGGCGTCACGATCTCGCGGTAGCCGTAGCGCGAGAAAACCCCGCGCAGCGCGGCCTCCATGGAGCGTCGCCGCTCGGCCTCGTCGGGGAGGATGTCGCGCATGCCGCGCAGGGTTTGAAACATACGCCTTATGGTAGAGGAATAGAGCGGGAAAATAAAGCGGTGAAGGTCAGATTCCCGGGCGGAGGCCCGCTCACGCCATGGCCATCCCGGCATAGGCGACCACGCTCCGGTAGTCGCCGCTTACGTCGCCGGAATTCGTGTAATCGAGAAGCTCCCCCTTCCGGGCCCCGAGCTCGCGAAGCGCCACCAGGGCCGCCGTGGCCGGGGCGGCGCCGCACATCGTGATGCGGCGCTCCTGAACGACGCGATGGAGCGCCTCGGCGTCGAGACTCTCCAGCGCGTCGAGCGCGTAGCGGTCTTTCGCGCGCGCGCTTTCGGCGCTCTCGAAGTGCGTCATGTCGGAGCTGATGAGAATCATAACCAGCTCCTCGCTCTGGCGGACCACCTCCGCCACGGCGCGCCCGAGCGCCTCCAGGTCGCCGAAGTCCGGCGTGCCCACGACGACGGGGAGCATGCGAAGCGACGGAAGCAGCGTCTGCAAGAACGGCACCTGGACCTCCAGCGAGTGCTCCCGCTGGTGGGCGAGCGTATCCGCTTCGGCCTCCGGGCATGCCGCAAGGAGCGCCGCCGCGAGCGTTTCGTCCACATGCACATCGCCGAGCGGCATCCGCCACGCCCCCTCGGCATAGACCGAGACGGGCGCCCCGACACCCGTGTGGTTGGGGCCGAGCATCAGGACAAGAGGGGGAAACTCAACGCTTCCGTAGACGACGCCCGCCGTCTTGCCCGAATACATGTAGCCCGCGTGGGGCACCATGACGCCGCGCGCCGGGCGCTTCCGCTCCGGGAAAACCAAGTAGCGCTTGACGGAGTTGCGCAGCTCCTCCTTGTCCGAAGCATAGAACTGGCCGGCGACGGCAGGTTGGCGCACCATGATAAGCCTCCTGCAATATGATAGACCCGGCGGCGCGCGCGGCGCAAGCGCCCCCGGGGCAAATCTTCCCAGGCTCCGATGCATAATAAGGAGGGAATTTCCCGGCCAAATTGCGGCAACAAAACCGTGGGCAACCCCTAATTCGCGTCCCTATTGACTTTTTACGAAAAAGGGTGTATAGTGCATTCTGTAAGAACTTGGGAGGCTCCCCATAGCCGAGCACATCCCCGAGGAGAAATAGCTTTATGACGCAGAAGCGAAAAGAAGAAACGGGCGTACGGTGCTCGTTTTGCAACAAGGATCAGCGCGAGGTCAACAAGCTCATCGCCGGGCCCGCCGTATACATCTGCGACGAGTGCGTGGACATCTGCGTCGACATCATCAGCGACGACAAGAAAATCAAGTCGCGCGGAAGCTTCGTGCGCATTCCAAGGCCTCGCGAGATCAAGGAATTCCTCGAGCAGTACGTCGTCGGCCAAGAGGGCGCCAAGAAGCGGGTGGCGGTGGCCGTCTACAACCACTACAAACGCACCGAGCTCAAGAAAGAGGATCGCAACCTGGAGCTGGACAAGTCGAACGCGCTTCTCATCGGGCCCACGGGGACGGGGAAAACGCTTATGGCGCGGACGCTGGCAAAGTTCCTGAACGTCCCCTTCGCCATGGTGGACGCCACCACGCTCACGGAAGCGGGCTACGTCGGCGAGGACGTCGAAAACATTCTTCTCAAGCTCTACATGAATTCCGGCCAAGACCTCGAAAAGACGCAGCGCGGCATCGTGTACATCGACGAGGTGGACAAAATCTGCCGCAAATCGGAAAACCCGTCCATCACACGCGACGTCTCCGGCGAGGGCGTGCAGCAGGCTCTCTTGAAGATATTGGAAGGCACGACGGCCAACGTGCCTCCCCAGGGCGGCCGCAAGCATCCGCAGCAGGAATTCCTGCAGATTGATACGACGAACATTCTCTTTATCGCAGGGGGCGCTTTCGTCGGCTTGGAGAAAGTCATCGGGGAGCGCCAGGGACGGCATACGATGGGCTTCAAGGGAAAACCCCGGGAGAAAGCCGATACGTCGAAGCTTCTCGCGGACTGCCAGCCCACGGACCTGATTAAATACGGCCTCATCCCCGAATTCGTTGGGCGATTCTCGACCGTCGCGGCGCTCCAGGACCTTGACCAAGAAGCCCTTATCCGCATCCTCAAGGAACCGAAGGACGCGCTCACGAAACAGTACCAGAAAATCTTCGAGTTCGACGGCGTAGAGATTCAGTTCACAGACGAGGCGCTCGAATCCATCGCCCACCAAGCGATGGAAAAGAACCTCGGCGCCCGCGGCCTTCGAATAATTATGGAAAATATCATGCTCGATTTGATGTACCATCTCCCCTCGGAAAAAGACCTCAAGCGGTGCGTGATCACCAAAGAGATGGTGGAACAGGAAGAGGCCGCATTCCGCCTGCTTCGAAAAGCCGTATAGGACCGCCCATCCCGACGCGATGCGCTTCCGGTCGCCGGGCGGGGTCGAGACAGATGATTTTCCCGGAGTTTCATGCTATATTTACGCACTCTCTTGATGCCGGCTGAGAAGAAGACGGGAACGGCACTGACCGTTTTACGGCCGTTCTTCTGAAAGACGTACAGCGCCGAAACAAAGTCTCACCCGAAACAAGGGTAGCTGAAAACGACTGAGAAAATGCCCGAATCGAACGACGAAAAACCGAAAGCGATAACCCCCCTCCCGGTGGTGCCTTTGCGGGAGATGATCGTCTTCCCTGGAATGATGATTCCGTTCGTGGTGGGACGGAAGGCCTCCATCTACGCCGTCGAGACCGCGCTTTCCAAGGGAAGCAAAATTTTTCTTGTCACCCAGAAAGAAGCCGAGATTCAAGAGCCCACGTCGAAAGAGATTTACAGCGTGGGCACGGTGGCGCCCGTCATCCAGAGCGTAAAGCTTTCGAGCGGAAACATGAAGGTGTTGGTCGAGGGTGAGTGCCGCGGGCGCATTCTGCGTTTTCTCGATAGTAGCTCCCACCTGGAAGCGGAGGTGCTGGTTCCCGACGTTCCCTTCCAATCGGAGGGACAGGAAACCGAAGAACTGGTCGACGAGCTGCACTTCCTCTTCAAAAAATACGCGCGGCTCAACACGTCCATTCCTCTGGACAACCTGCTTTCCTCGTTCCAGGGCAAGGATCTCGATGTCCTCACGGACGCCATGGCATCGCACCTGCCGCTGGCGACGGTGGACAAGCAGCAGGTGCTGGAAACGTTCGATGTGCCGGAACGCGCCGCGCTCCTCAAAAGGCTGCTCCAACGCGAGATTGAGCGCGTGGAGATGGACGAAAAAATTAATGACACCGTGCGAAGCCAAATGGAGCGTGCCCAGCGGGAATACTATCTGAACGAAAAGATGAAGGCCATCAAGAAGGAGCTCGGACGCAAGGGCGAAGACCTGACGGAAATCGAAGAGCTACGCCAGAAGATTCGCAACATCGGCATGCCGAAGGATGTTCAGGAAAAGGCCCTCAAGGAGATCGAGCGGCTGGAGGCCATGCCGCCCGTTTCGGCGGAGGCCACGGTGACCCGCGGATACCTGGACTGGCTCATCGACATGCCATGGAAGAAGCGCTCGCGCGAAATCCGGGACGTCAAGCGTGCCGAGGAGATTCTAAACGGCGACCACTACGGCCTCGAGGAGGTGAAGGAACGCATCCTCGAGCACCTGGCGGTGCGTCAGCTTGTGGACAAGGTGAAGGCCTCCATCCTCTGCTTCGTGGGGCCGCCGGGAGTCGGTAAAACGTCGCTTGCCAAATCCATCGCCGAAGCCACGGGACGCGAGTTTGTGCGCATCTCGCTCGGCGGGGTGCGCGACGAAGCGGACATCCGCGGCCACCGCCGCACCTACATCGGCGCCTTCCCCGGCCAGATTATCCAGCAGATCAAGAAAGCGGGTACGAAGAATCCCGTGTTCCTGCTCGACGAGATCGATAAAGTGGGCGCGTCCTACCGCGGCGATCCGGCGTCCGCGCTGGTCGAGGTGCTCGACCCCGAGCAGAACCACACGTTCATGGACCACTACCTGGACGTGGAATTCGATCTCTCGGAGGTGATGTTCCTCACGACGGCCAACGTCCTGCACACCGTCCCGCCGGCGCTGAAGGACCGGCTCGAAACCATTGAACTCTCGGGCTATACGCACAACGAGAAAACGCACATCGCCCTGGAGCACCTTGTTCCCAAGCAGCTCAAGCAGCATGGCCTGGACGCGGAGAAGATTCGCTTCGACCGGACCGCCATCGAAGAGATGATTGAGAAGTACACGCGCGAGTCGGGCGTGCGCAACCTCGAACGCGCCATCGCCCGCGTGTGCCGCAAGGCGGCGCGCCAGGTCGTCACCGAAGGCAAGAACTACGAATCGACCGTTATGTCGGGAAACTTGCCGGAATTTATGGGGCCGGCCAAATACACGGCGCAGCGCCTGGACAAGAAGTCCGAAATCGGCGTGGCGCACGGGCTCGCATGGACGAGCAGCGGAGGCGACGTCCTGACCGTCGAGGTGTCGCTTCTGGAGGGGCGCGGACGCCTGCGCCTGACGGGCAAGCTGGGCGAAATCATGCGCGAGTCCGCCAAGGCCGCACTTTCGTATGTCCGTGCGGTCATGGATCACCTGGGGGAAACAGCTGCAGCCAAAAACTTTTACCAAACTTCCGATATCCACGTGCACGTGCCCCAGGGCGCCATTCCAAAGGACGGCCCCTCGGCGGGCATCACGATCGCCGCAGCGCTCTTTTCGGCTGCTAGCGGTATTCCCGTGCGGAGCGACATTGCCATGACGGGCGAAATTACGTTGCGGGGCAAGGTTCTAACCATCGGCGGCGTGAAGGAGAAGGTCCTTGCGGCGCACCGCTTCGGGATACGGCATGTTATTCTTCCAAAAGAGAACCAAAAGGACGAGGAAGAAATTCCCGAAGAGATGCTCAAGGACATGACCTTGACCTACGTCGAGCACATGAACGAGGTGCTGGAGCGCGTGCTCGTGGAGCGGCTCGCGGTGTCGGAAGAGGCAGCGCCGAGCTCCCTGACGCAATAGCTCCGGCGTAGTATCCATCCTCCGTCCCGACGCTTGCGTCGGGACTAAGGAGGACGGGCCGAACGAAACGCATTCGATCCCAGCAAAATGGGCAACGCGCGTTTCGAGAACCAGAAGAGAAACGCATCGTCGTCCTAGAGTATAGGAGAGAAAATTCATGCCAGAACAGATGAACATTACACAACTGCAGGAAATGAAGGTCACCGAGCTGGCGGGCTTGGCTCGCTCGCTCGACCTCAAGGACATGGCGGGCCGCAAGAAGAGCGAGCTCATCTTTGAAATTCTGCGCGCCCAGACGGAACACCACGGCCTCATCTTCGCCGAGGGCGTGCTCGAATGCCACGGCGACGGCTTCGGCTTCCTGCGCTCCCCAGAGGCGAGCTACGTCGCGGGGCAGGACGACATCTACGTCTCGCCTTCGCAGATTCGCAAATTCGGCCTCCGCACCGGGGATACCGTTTCGGGCCAGGTGCGCTCCCCCAAGTCCGGGGAAAAGTATTTCGCCCTCATCAAGGTCGAGGCCGTCAACTTTGAATCCCCCAAAAAGGCCCTTGATCGCTGCCTGTTCGACACCCTCACCCCCGTGTACCCGCACGAGCGCGTCAACCTCGAATACGCCCGCGAAGACTACTCCTCGCGCGTGATGAACATCCTCACGCCCCTCGGCAAGGGGCAGCGGGGGCTCATTGTCGCCCCCCCGCGCACCGGCAAGACGATGATCCTCCAGTCCATCGCCCACGCCGTCGAAGCCAACCATCCCGAGATTACGCTCATCGTCCTGCTCATCGATGAGCGCCCCGAGGAAGTCACGGACATGAAGCGCTCCGTTCAGGGCGAGGTCGTCAGCTCCACCTTCGACGAAAAGCCCAACCGCCACGTGCAGGTGGCAGACATGGTCATTAACAAGGCGAAGCGCCTCGTGGAATACAAGCACGACGTGGTCATCCTCCTCGACAGCCTCACCCGCCTCGGGCGCGCGCACAACGCCGTCGTCCCGCCAAGCGGCAAGGTCCTCTCCGGCGGCCTCGACGCGAACGCCCTTCAGCGCCCGAAGCGCTTCTTCGGCGCCGCCCGGAAAGTCGAAGAGGGCGGCAGCCTAACGATTATCGCCACCGCCTTGATCGACACGGGAAGCCGCATGGACGACGTGATTTTCGAGGAGTTCAAGGGCACGGGCAACATGGAGCTCCACCTCGACCGCCAGCTCGTCGACAAGCGCATCTTCCCCGCCATGGACATCGAAAAGTCCGGCACCCGCAAGGAGGAGCTTCTCATCCCCGAAAGCGAGCTTCGGCGCACATGGGTGATGCGAAAAGTGCTCGCGCCGATCTCCAACATGGAGGCCATGGAGCTCCTCATCTCCAAGCTTGCGGAATTTGAAGCCAACGCCGACTTTCTCACCTCGATGCACAAGGCGTAGCGGGCCGGCAGCGCGCCGAGGCTAAAAGGGCGCACCCTGCACGGAACCGAGGCGAGAAAGAAGGTGGGGGCTCGCCCCGGATGTTTCGGTGGGGCTTGCCCCGCGAAGCTCCGACGAAGTCGGAGCGAAGTGGGGTGAGCGATGGGATTTGAACCCACAACCCCCGGAGCCACAGTCCGGTGCTCCACCATTGAGCTACGCTCACCGTTGATATTGATCCCATTATAGCACGCTTTTCCGGTCCGCTCCGCGTTGCGGGCGCGACGGGATGACCGCTTCCTTGATGTCTTCGGGGAAAGAATGTATGAGGTATTCAAGTGCGCTTTTCATTCAGGTGTTTCATAATGTAACATGTTTTCATTCATGGGTTCTTTCGCCCCAGCGAGCCTTAAAGTCGACCTGTGTAAAAATCAAGAAAATTCATTATTTTCACATAGTTAGAAGCATTCTCTCATGCCATGCCAACTTGGCATATCGATTGCTACATGTCGGGGTTAGGGAGGATTGTGCGTTCTTGATTCCTTCGCGGAAGGAACGCATAATGTAAAGAAGCGGACTTGTAGTAGGGGAAATCCATGGCTATCTACTCGTGTCCCCACGCTGCCCACAAGGACAATCCCGCGCCCCTCGCGGAAAACGCGGAGGGAGTCCTCGCGTGCGTTATGAAGCACCGCTTTGCTCTTGAAGAGGACGAGGAGATGGGGCAGGTCCTGCGCGATCTTGCTACCGGAGTCCTGCATGAGGTGCATCCTCTGGATATAAGCACGCTGCAGTACCGCCCCGAGAAGACATTCGAGGCGTGGGAGATGGATGAGACGGGCGTGGACATCGGCCTCGCGGAGCGTAAGCCTAAGGAGAAGTCAAAATCCGCCAAGTCCCGGCTGACGCCGGGCAGGCCTACCACCCCGCCGCAGAAGAAGGTTCGAAAAATTAGCACCGCGAGCATCCCTTCCCTCCAGGAAAGGCTCAATTTCAACGCGCTTGACCTGAGCCCCCTCGAGTGGAAAATCATCGCCCGTGTCGACGGGCACGCCTGCGTCAAAGACGTGATCGAGGCCTGCCGCATCGAGGCCAAGGAAGCCTACGACACGCTCGGGAACCTCATCAAGCGCGGCATCGTGGTCATCGAGGAGGACTAACGCATGCAAAAAAACCGCTCCACCGTCGAACCCGCAACCCGGGCGCCCGCGAGAGAGCCCGAGATCGAGGCCTGGACGCCGTGGCCCGAGGCGCTCGCGGGCTGGGCCGTCTTCCTGGCTTTCGCGGTGTTCCTGGTGCTGCTCGTGCGAATCTATTAACCCCCTCTTTTCTCGACCTGCCGAAGCCGGCCGGCGAGTCGGTCGACAAGCCTTTGACGGGTCGGGGCAAGCCGGATGACTTTACCGGTGGCTGCGAAGTGATTAAATACCTCGGCTCGAAACGCGAATTAATTCCCCACATCTCGGAAATCGTGCGAACCCTCGGGGGAGTCCGCGCCGCGTGCGATCTCTTCGCCGGAACGACGCGCGTCGGCCAGGCGCTCAAAAAAATGAACCTCCACGTCATCAGCAACGACACGGCCAGCTACAGCGAGGTGCTGGGGCGCTGCTACATTGAAGCCGACGCCGGAAAAATACGGCCGCGCAATGTGGAAGCCGTCCTGCGCGATTTGGCGAAGTCAAGGCCGCGCGAAGGTTGGTTCACGAAGACCTATTGCCGCGATGCGCGCTATTTTCAGCCAAAGAACGGAAAGCGCATCGAAGCCGTTCGCAACCGCATCGAAAAGATGGAACTGGGCGAGCCCTTGCGCTCCATCGCCCTCACGTCGCTCATGGAGGCCGCGGACCGCGTCGATTCGACGACGGGGCTTCAAATGGCTTACCTGAAATCGTGGGCGCCGCGCTCGCTCAATCCGCTAGAGCTGCGCGCCCCTGAAGTGCTTTCAGGAAAAGGAGAGGTTTATCGAAAGGACGCGAACGAGCTGGCGCGCGAGCTGGACAAAAAAGTTGATCTCGTGTACATTGACCCTCCCTACAATCAGCATTCCTATTTTTCGAACTACCACATCTGGGAGACGCTCGTACGCTGGGACAAGCCCGAGATCTACGGGAAGGCGCGGAAGCGCGTGGACTGCCGCACGCAACGGAGCGACTACAACTCGAAAAAGAAGGCCCGCGCCGCGTTTCAAAACCTGCTTGCAAGCCTTCGCGCAAAACACGTTCTTGTTTCCTTCAACAACGAAGGATTCATCTCTTTCGAGGAAATGGCTTCCATGCTCAAGGACTGCGGCCGAGTGGAAGCGATGGAGATAGATTACAAACGCTACGTGGGAGCCCGGATCGGCATCTACAATCCCAGCGGCGAGAAGGTGGGAAAAATTTCCCATTTGCGGAATAAGGAGTACTTGTTTCTGGTAAGCCGCAACCGACGGCCGACCGAGACGGCGGGCCGCGATAACATTCTTCCGGGCGAGTTGCCTTTCCGGGAGTCTCCTTAGGCAACTATCGGGCGGCGGGGCATGCTACGGAGGACGGGTGTAAATTCCTGCCGAACGGAGGATTCCCGGAATCCGGTTGTCCCGGCTCAGATTTATCCGGGTTTTTTTGCTCTCGGCCTCGCCGAATCCTGCACGGCTTTAAGCTCAAGGTCCTGCGCATAGCCCCACAAAGCAACGCTCGCAATAACGACAAAAGCCAGTAAACAGCGCGCGGATGCCCTCAAATACCTCACTCCGGCTGTTTCTCCGCAGGTGCCTTGGTCCCTTCTTCGGCTCCGCGCTCCGGTTTACCGGCTCGCCCCTGCAGGGCCTCCATGAAAGCGCCCATCCGCTCCTTCCGCTTCGCGTCCTTCGTCACCCCGGCGGCTTTCTCGAACATTGATTTAGCCTTCTGTAAATCCTGCTCCTCCACGTACAAAAGCCCGAGCGCTTCATAGACCCCGTCGAGAAAGACGAATTCGGGCTGGTGCTTGAGGATAAACCACAGGTCCTCGATTTCTTTCTTGCGCTCACCGGGACGCACCGAGCGATCGTGTTCATTGACGGGATTTCGGGCGTTCCGCAAGAGGCTTTCGACGATCTCCTGCGGCGTGACGGGCTTGTCCCCCCGAATGGGCGCGAAATTCGGCTTGCGGATCTCCCACAGGGCGTATGCGGTGTAGAGACTCGTGGGATATTTATCACGCAATTCCCTTACAAAATGATAATATCGATACGAGAACACACGCCGATAAACATCGATGTCCTTATT
>CP070701.1:793630-864201 GCA_020349885.1 Acidobacteriota bacterium | reverse complement strand
TAGACCGCACCCTACAAGCGCCGAATGGGGCGAAGAGAAAGTGTTTTTGAAAAAAGGGCGATTCTACGAAACGAAGCCACTATGTGGCGTAAATAAAGGGTTTTTAAATTGGCCCTAGGAACGAAGCCACTAAGTCGCGTGGATAAAGGATTTTTTTAAAGCTGGAAAAAGCTGCTAAGTGCGCATGAATAAAAGGTTTTCTGAAGTGATAGGAACGAACCTACGACTCTCCACCGACTGGCTACTGGCCTATGGCCCCTTGCTACTGGCCCCTGATGACTGCTCAGACCAGATCCAGCTCGCTGAAGAAGTACCGGATCTCGAAGGCGGCCGTCTCGGGGGCGTCGGAGCCGTGCGTGGCGTTTCGCTCGATGGACTCGCCGTAGTCGGCGCGGATGCTGCCTTCGGCGGCTTCCTTGGGGTCGGTCGCGCCCATGGCCTCGCGCCAGCGCGCGATGGCGTTCTCTCCCTCGAGCACCGCCACCAGGCACGGCCCGCTCGACATGAACGCCGTGAGGCTCTCGAAGAATTTTTTGTCCCGGTGCACGGCGTAGAAGCCTTCGGCCTGCTTTTTCGTGAGATGAAGAAGCTTGGCGGCGTGGATGGAAAGAGGTAGAGTCTCGATGCGCGAGACGATGCGCCCCGTCCAGCCCTTCGCCACGGCGTCGGGCTTGACGATGGCGAGCGTCCGCTCCACCCTCCGCGGGGCTGCGGAGGACGGGTCAGCGGTCATTGCGGCTTCGCTTTTTGGAATTCGCCTTGTTGGAATTGGCCCTGGGAGAATTGGCTTTAGAAGAATTGGCCTTGGGGAAATTGGCCTTCACGGCCTTCGGCGGCTTCTTGCCGTTGATGACCGCCTTGACGGCCGCGCCGATGAGAGCGGAGTTTTGAACGACCGTGACGCCGGCGCTCTCGAGCGCCTTGATTTTCGCCTTGGCCGTGCCCTTGCCTCCCGAGATGATGGCTCCCGCGTGCCCCATGCGGCGCCCCGGAGGCGCCGTGAGGCCGGCGATGAAGGCGATCACGGGCTTCGGGAATTTGCTTTTGGCGATGTACCGTGCCGCGTCCTCCTCGGCGGTGCCTCCGATTTCCCCGATGAGGACGACGGCCTCGGTCGCCTCGTCTTCCGCGAAGAGCTTGAGCGTGTCCACGAAGGTAACCCCCCCGACCGGGTCACCGCCGATGCCGAGGCAGGTGGTCTGGCCGAGGCCGAGCCGCGTGAGCTGGTCCACGGCCTCGTAGGTGAGCGTGCCGCTTCGGGACACGACGCCGATGGGGCCCGGCTTGTGCACGTGCTCGGGCATGATGCCTATCTTGCACTTGCCGGGCGAGATTATGCCCGGGCCGTTGGGGCCCACGAGGCGGACGCCGTGCGCATCGAGGTAGGAGGTGACCTGGACCATGTCGCCGGCGGGGATGCCCTCGGTGATGCAGACGAGAAAGGGAATGCCGGCTTCGGCCGCTTCGTATAGGGCGTCGGCGGCGAAGGGGGCCGGGACGAAGAGGAGCGAAACGTCCGGATTTTTCTTCTCGACGGCTTCCTGCACGGTGTTGAAGAGGGGAATGCCGTCCATCTTTTTGCCGCCCTTGCCCGGGGCGACGCCCCCCACAACCTTGGTGCCGTAGTCCTTGCAGCGGAGGGCGTGGAAAGAGCCCTCGGCGCCCATGCCCTGCACCACCACCCGGGAATTCTCGTCGACGAGTATGCTCATGCGTTCGCTCCCGCCGCCTTTGCCGCCGACGTGGCCTGCTGGTGGATCAGTTTCAGGATTTTCTGGGCTCCCTCGTCCATGGTGGAGGCGACCGTGAGGGAAAGAGGCGAGCGCGACAAAATCTTGCGCCCTTCTTCCACGTTGGTTCCCTCCAGGCGTATGACCACGGGGACGTTCACGCCGGCTTTGGCCGCCGCGGCCGCAAGCCCTTTCGCGAGCACGTCGCACCGCAGGATGCCGCCGAAGATGTTGATGAAGATGCCCTCCGTCGCGGGATCGGAAAGCAGGATGCGGAGCGCGTGCTCGATCTGGGTCTCGCTTGCGCCGCCCCCGACGTCCAGGAAATTGGCCGGCTCCCCGCCGTGGAGCTTGATGAGGTCCATCGTGGCCATGGCCAGGCCGGCGCCGTTCACCATGCATCCGACGTTGCCGCCCAATTTGATGTAATTGAGGTTGTGTTTGGAGGCCTCCACGTCGAGGGGGTTCTCCTCGCCGGGGTCGCGCAGCTCCTCGATTTCGGGATGGCGGAAAAGGCCGTTGTCGTCGAAGTTGATTTTGGCGTCGAGGGCGAAAACCTCCCCGCCTTTGGTTACGACAAGCGGATTGATTTCCACCAGCGACACGTCCTTTTCCGCGTAGAGGTCCCAGAGGGCGGAGAACACCTGGCAGAATTTCTTGGCCGTGTGGCTGTTCAGGTCGAGAAACGCGGCCAGGCGGCGCGCCTGGTATCCGCGCAGGCCGAGGAACGGGTGAATGAGTTCCGAGGCAATCAGATCCGGAGTCTTGGCCGCAACCTTTTCGATGTCTACGCCTCCCTTCGGGCTCACCATGAGCCGGGGCCGTTTGCACTGTCGGTCGAGGGTGATGGCCGCGTAGAATTCGTGCGTCACCTCCATCCGCTTTTCGACGAGCACCTTTTGAATGAGCCGCCCCTCCGGCCCGGTTTGCGGCGTGACCAGCGTGTGGCCCAGAAGCTCGCCGGCAATCTGGCGCACCTCCTTGAGGGCTTTCGCCGTCTGGATGCCTCCCCCCTTGCCGCGGCCTCCGGCATGGATTTGCGCCTTCAGCACGACGGGAAGGCCCATCTTCTCGGCGGCGTGCACGGCCTGCTCCGGTGTTTCAGCAACACGGCCCGCAGCCACGGGAACGCCGTATTCGCTAAAGAGGTCCTTAGCCTGGTATTCGTGAACCCGCATTCACTCCCTCACCGTTATCACCACAACGCTATGGTATACCATATATACAGAATCGAGTCAACGAGATCAAACCGAGACGTCCGGCGCGGCCCTCCCCCTGCTGCCGTTTCCCCTGAGGCGTCGGCCTATGGTAAAATCCATCCATGGCTTCCGCCCGCTTCCGAAGCACCGCTCTGTTTTTTGTTTTGGCGCTCGGCATGGGTGCGGCGACCCTGGCGTGCCAGGGCTCGCGCGAAGACCCGGTCTTCTACCGCATGCTGTTCAGCAGCTCCCCCGAGGAAGGCGAGGTCGTGGCCGAGATCGGCGACTTCCGGCTCCACGCCGAGCATTTCCTTATGCTCTACAACAACCTGCCGGAAGCGATGCGGCGCGCCATGACGCCGGGCGAGTTTTTGGACGCCTACGTCAACCAGAAGGTGCTCACCTTCGACGCCGTCGAGCAGGGCTTCCATAGGGATCCGGAGCTTCGCGCGCGTCTGGAGCTTGCTTGGAACGACATCATGGGCACCGGCTATTTCTCCATTCGCCAAAAGCTTGAGATTACGGAGGAGGAAATGCGCCGTTACTACGAGGAGAACCGCGAGGTGTTCCAGCGTCCGGAGCGGGTGCGCGTACGGCACATTCTGGTGACGCCGGAGCCGGAGGAGAATCTATTTAACGTGCTCCGGGACGACGCGGTGGGCGACGAAGAGGCGCGGCGAAAAATCGAGCGCCTTCGCGCGCGCCTCGAGGCCGGGGAGGATTTCGCCCAACTGGCGAGGCAATATTCCGAAGACCGAAGCGCCTCCCAGAACGGGGATCTTGGATTCATCCAGCGCGGCCAGACCGTCCCAGCCTTTGAAAGCGCGGCGTTCTCTCTGAAAACGCCCGGCGAGACGAGCGGCGTCGTCAAGTCGCGCCTCGGCTACCATCTCCTTAGGCTCCTGGACCGCGAAGAGACGGGCTCCCTCTCGTACGCCGAGGCCAAGCCCCAAATTCTCGCGGCCCTCGAGCCGCCGCGCGACCCGGCCACTCAGGGCAAGTTCATCGAAGAAACGCTCGAAAGCCTCAAGGCGCGGTACGGCGTACGCGTTTATGAAGACAGGCTGCCCCCGACCTGAAAAACGGCTCGCGCGACTCTGGGGAGCATGGGTCGCCGCGGGGCTCGGGGTCGCGTGCGCCGGGGCGGGCCCTCAGGAGGAAACGGTGCTCCAGATCGATTCGCATGCGTTTCCCGTTTCGCATTTTTCTTCCTACCTCCGGCAAAATACCTATCCCGACCCCGCGCGGCAGGGGTTTGACATGGCGGTCGTGCGGTCCTTGTTTGAAGCTTATGTGGATGAGCAGATTTTCCTTGTTGCCGCGCTGGAGGATGAAGAATTGGCCGGGCAAAACAAGAAAGATTCCGTGCTGGAAATTTCAGGGGACGAAGCCCGAACGCTGCGCACGCGTTACCTGACGGAGCGCGTGCTGCGCGACGTTTCTCCGCCGGAGGACGCCATGCGCGCCTACTACGACGGGCATGCCGAAGAGTTCATTCTGCCCGAGCGCGCGGCCGTGCGAACCATGCAGCTCGCCGACTCGGAGACTCTCCACCATGTTTCCCGGTCGCTTGCCCGGGGAGAGGCCAGCTTTGCCGAGCTTTCCCTTAACTACGCCTCTTCGCCCGCCGAAACCGAGGTGCGCGTGTATGAGCGCGGAACGCTTCCGACCCTTTTCGAAGAGGCCATCTTCGCCCTCCCGCGGGGGGAAATAAGCCGCCCCGTTGAGACCGAGCAGGGCCTTTACCTTTTTGAGATGGTGGAGCGCCTGCCGGCGCGCATGCTCAGCTTCGAGGAGGCGCGTTCCCCGATCGAGCGCATATTGCGCGAGCGCCATGCGAGCGAACGGACGGCCCACCACATCCGGCTGCTGCGGGAGCGCCACCGCGTCGAAACGTTCCCGGAGCGCCTTGACCGCTTTGTCCGCAAGGAGGGGCCGCCGGTGCCTTCCGGGAACGAACCGGTTCCATGAGACGCCTCGTCGTTTGCGGCCTTTGCGCGCTTTTTGCGTTTCAGGCGGCGGCCGCCTCCGAGGTGAAGGTCGTGGACAAGGTGCTTGCCAGCGTCAACGACCGCCCCTTGTTCCTTTCGGAGTACAAGGAGCGCTACGAGGAAACCGTGCGCCAGATCACCCGCCAGTATGACGGGGCGGCGCGCGGCGCGAAGGTCCGGGAGGCGAAAAAAAATCTTTTTCAGGCCATCTTGCGCGAGGAAATTCTTTTGGCGCGCGCGGGCGACATAGGCGTCGACGAGGAGCACGTCATCGAACAGTACAAGGAAGAGTTCAAAACCCAGAACAAGATCGAATCGGACGAAGATCTGGTGCGCAACCTGGAGCGGGAAGGCCTGACCCTTTCGGCCTTCAAGGAGCAGATTCGGCGCGCCGTGATTCCCCAGATTGTCATCCGGCGCGACGTGTCGGAGCGCATCGAGGTGACCGACGAGCAGGCGCGCGCTTACTACGAACGGCACGCCGACCTTTTCCGGCAGGAAGCCCAGGTGAAATTGGGCACGTATTTCATCGCTATGGAGAGGGAGAACGCCGAGGACACGGCTTTCGCCCTCGCCGAGCGATTGCAGGGCGGCGTCGCTCGTCCCGACCTCGTCCGCGAGTTCGGCCTCGATGCGTGGCAGGGCTACCCCGAGACGAGGCGCATGGACGACCTGCTGCCCGAGCTCGAGCGCGTCGCGTTCGCCCTGCCTCCCGGAACGGCGTCCGACCCCATTCCCACCGAGCACGGATATTACATCCTCCACGTGTTCGAGCGGTCACAGTCCGAGATGCGGCCCTTCGAGGAGGTCAAGGAGGACATCTACGAGCGGGTGCGCGGCGGGAGCTTCGACTCGGAGACCGAGGAGTACCTGAAGGAGCTCCGCGAGACGTACTTCGTCGAAGTCTATGATTCCGAGCCGGAGCGCTTCCTGGACTAGGGCGCGGCGCGACGGGCTACTTGAGCGAGGAGACGCGGACGATCTGCGGCTTGTATTTTAACTCCCGGAAATAGCGCGGCATCGCGGCCTTGGCGCGCTCCGCCTCTCTTCGGCTTTCGTACACGCCCCAGCACGCGCGGAAGCACGGGCGTCCCTTGAACGGGCTCGACACGATATAGAACGAGGAGCTTGCCTTCGATTCCTCCCACGAGCGCTTGACGGACGAGACCTCGCAGAAAATGCCGATTTGTATCGCGTAGCGCGACGAGGGAATTTTTCTCAGGTCCTCCTTCCACGTGTCGGCCGCGTCGGTGTACCTCCCCCGGCGCAGGGAGGCCCGCGCCTCCGCGTCGCGCAGGAAGGGAAGTTTTCCGGTTCCGGAGGGCGGGGTCGGCACGGGCTCCGGTTCCGGCGAAGGCTCCTTCGGCACGGGCTCCTGTCTTTCGACGGGAGCGGCCTTTTCGGGCTCGGGCGGCGTCTCCGCGGGGGGCACGGGCGCTTCCCCCTCCTGCGGTTCTTCGGAGGAGGGTGGGGCGGGAGCCGCCGCGGGCGTTTGCTCCGAGGGCTCTATGGGGCTCTCGATTTTTTCCCTGAGCACCGTCGAGAGGTCCGTCGCCTCCTCCTGCCAGAAGGCAAGCCAGGCCGGGGGGTTGATTCTAAAATAGGTGCGGAGCCCGTACGCCCCGGCCGCAACCAAAAACACCACGAGCAGGGGCATGAGAAGCTTCCGCGGCGCGCCCGAGCCTTCTTTGGCCAGCGAGGGGTCCACGTTGAACAGGGACGTGGGGCCCTTGTCCCCGAGGGACACGCTCGCGAGAGGGCTTTCCTGCGCCGCTTCGAGCGCCATGTCGGCGGGGGCTTCGGCATCCTTGGTTTTTTCCAGAACATCCGACACCGCGGGCGCGGGAGCCGCGGGCGGGGGGGCGGCCGGTTTGGCCGCGGCGGGCGGCGGGGAAGGCGCATCGAGATCGACGCGCTTGGCCGTCGGGACGTCCTCCTGGATCGTTTTCGCCTTGATGCATTCCACGAGACCGTAGGCCTTGGCGAAGAAAAGAATCTGGTATCCGCGGAATTCCCCCTCGCGGCTGAGCTGGGCGAGGTCGCGCACCGTGCGTGTGCCGTCCACGCCCGCGATCACCGTGTCGACGGCCTCGGGCACGGAGAGCTTTTCGTACGTGTCCATAAAATCCACGGTGAAGTTGTAGACCGCGTCGTGGCCCCGGAGGTCGCTCAGGATTTTTTCCCGGTCCTCGATCGAGAAAATGCCCGAGAGCAAGAGCGATTCGGTGGGGAGCTTCAGGTGGACGAGGCCTTCGGGCAGCTCTCCCTCCATCCACTCGTAGGTGCCCGACGACCACCCGAAGAGGCTCACGGCGATGTCTTCCACCTGTTTCTTGGCCGCCCAGAGCAACTCCTCCGGTGTGATGAAGCCCAGCTCGGTTAGCTGTTTGCCGAGGGTCTTGCCGCCCGTGAGCTTCGAGGTGGCGAGGTCGAGCTGCTCTTTGGTAAGTTTGCCCGCCCGGATGAGCACCTGCCCCAGGCGGTCGGCCTCCTCGTTCGAGGACGCGTACGCCACGAGGCCTTCATTGAAGTAAAGGACCTTGATGAGGGAATCGCGCTCGAGTCGAAAGGTTCCGCTCGCGCGCGCGCGCGCAAGCTGCGCGAGGTACGCTGCGAGGCTGAGCGATTCGAGAGAGCCTTCCTTGGGAAGCGCCATGGTTTCTCGTGTGAGGCGTTTCAGTATAAACGAACGCTCTCCTATGGGTCAACAGCCGGATGGCAGGCGGGAACCAAGCACTAGGGCTCAGCGAGTTGAGAGTTGAGGGGCAATCCGCAAACTGCTAACCCCCAACCCCTAAACTCTCAGCACTTACCCCTTATGACCTCTCCGCCTTCGGATAGGAGCCCAGGATTTTGAAAAATTTCGCCTCCTTGCGCACCTCTTCCATCATCTTGCCGATCTCCTTGTCCTCGACGTGCCCTTCGAAATCGACGTAGAAGTTGTACTCCCAGGGGGTGCTTCTCGTCGGGTGGGACTCGATCTTGGTCAGGTTGACGCTGTAGCGGTTGAAGATTTCCAGGATGCGGTAGAGGGAGCCGGGCTTGTGCTCCGTGGAGAAAATTATGGAGGTCTTGTCGCGGCCCGTGGACTGCGTCTCGTCCTTGGCGAGAATCAGAAACCGCGTGGCGTTGCCCTCGTGGTCCTCGATCCCTTCGAGGATGATGGGCACGTCGTAGAGCTCGGAGACCCGCTTGCTCGCGATGCAGGCGATGGGGGCTTCTCTGTTTTCGAGAATTTTCTCGGCGCTTCCCGCCGTGTCGTACGTGGGAATTGCTTCCAGGCCCCGGTCCTCCAGGAAGCGGCGGCACTGCCCGAGCGCCTGCGGGTGCGAGTACACGGTCTTGATGCGCTCGATCTCACCGAAGCCGAGCAGGCAGTGGCGAACGCGGAGATAAGTTTCCCCCACGGCGGGAAGGTCGGTAGAGAGAAGCAGGTCATAACTTTCCCCGACCGTGCCCTCGACGGAGTTTTCTACCGGCAGGATGGCGCGGTTCGCTTCCCCGTTGCTCACCGCGTCGAGAATTCTTCTAAATGTGCCGTGGGGCACGGTGGTGATGCCGCCCCCGAAGTACCGGAGCGCCGCAATCTCGCTGTAGGCGCCCGGCTCGCCCTGGAAGGCCACCCGCAGGGGCTGCAGTGCTTTCCGATCCTCTACCATTTCCTTACCGTTTCCTTATCATTTCTCGCGCCGTCCCGGATCATTTCTTTACTGCCGCGCCGCCCCGGTTCCAGGGGGGAGGGGAGGGGAGCGCTTGGAAAAAAATCTATCGTGGCGGACATGTCGTGGAGAACGCAATCGGGTGGGCCATAGCGGGAAGCCGCGCCATGCACCGATGCGGCTCGCGTTAAGGGGTCTCGGCGCCCTCGTCGCCCGCTTCTCCCTCCGCTTCGCCCGGCTCCTGCGGCTCAGAGACGGCAACTGGAGAATCCTCCGCCTCTCCCTCCGCTTCTCCCTCCTGCGGCTCGGCCCCAGGCGCCTCGACGGGCACGTCGGGGAGTTCGAGCCCGCCCGCCTCCTCCGCCTCCATAGGCTCGGCGGGGACCGGCGCGGCGCTGTCCAGGACGGTGCGCGTGCCGCCCGTGGAGAGATAGCTCAGCAAAAGGGACGTGGCGAGGAAAAGGACGGCGGCTCCCACCGTGAGCTTGGCGAAGAAGCTCGTGGTGCCGCGCGCGCCGAAGAAGGTCTGGCTGGCCCCACCGCCGAACGCGCTCAAATCCACTCCCTTGCCCGGCTGGAGCAGGACCACCAGAATCAGAAACAACGACACCAGAATGTGGAGCACGACCAGAATGGGACCCATAACAGGGGCAGTATAGGGAAGGCGGCGCGCCGAGTCAAACGCCGGAGGACGGGGGACGGTATAATGTTTTCCTGACAAAAGAAAGGAGAATTGCTATGAAAAAAGCTTTCTGGTTCGTTTTCCTCTTCCTCGCGCCGCTCGCCCTGGCCGGAACCGGGCCGCGCCTCAACATGGACGACACCCACGTCTACCTCGGCCTCGACGAGGCCGTGCGGCTTGCGCTCGAGCGCAATCCCGACCTGCGCACCGAGGCGCTCAATCCCCGGCTGAGCGAGGCCGCCGTCATGGGGGAGCGAGGCATCTTTGATTTCTACCTCGATTCGAGCGTCAACAAGTACCACGACAAGTCCCTCACCCGCTACTCCTACCTGGCGGCTGAGCCGATAATCGAGGACGAGAGGAACGCCTACGAGCTGAGCGTCAGCAAGCTCCTGGGCTTCGGGACCAAGGTGACGCTCTCGATGGCGAACGGACGCTACGCAACCAACTCGTTCGCGATCTTCGATCCGGAATACAGCGCTTCCTACACCGCGTCGCTCGTGCAGCCGCTCCTGCGGGGCTTCGGAAAGCGCTCGACCGCTAAGGGCGTCCGCGTCGCGCGCGCCAACCACGAGATTTCCGTGCTCGACTTCGAGGTGCGGGTGGCGGCGGTTCTAGAAGAAGTCATCTCGGCCTACTGGGACGCGCTGTATGCGCGGAGGAGCATGAAGGTCGCGGAAGAGGCGCTCGCGCGGGCGCGCGACCTCTACAACGAGATCGAGGCCCGCGTGAGCGTCGGGCTCCTGCCGCCCGTGGAGATGGCGCAGGCCGAGGCTGGGGTTTCGGAGCGTGAGGAGGCGATCGTCGTTTCCGAAAACGCCCTGCGCGCGGCGGAGGACCGGTTGCGGTACCTCCTGGGATTTTCCGCCGACGCCGCCCTGTGGAAGAGGGAGCTTGCCCTTACTGACGCGCTGCCCGAAGTCGGGGAATCGGGCACCTCCATGGAGGAGGCCGTCGAGGAGGCGTTCGCCCGCCGCCCCGAGTGGCGGCGCATCGAGCGCGAGATCGAAAACGGCCGGACGGAAATGCGCTACGCGCGCAACCGGAAACGCCCCGAGCTTAACGTCAATGTTTCGTACGGTGCGACGGGTCTTTCGGGAGTCGCCTGCCTTGACAGCGATGGCGACGGTCTCTGCGATATCCCGATTCGGGAGAGCAACACCGACGCCCTGAAGCAAGCCTATCATGCGTGGTATCCGAACTGGAGCGTGGGGCTCACGTTTTCCTACGCCTTCCGGAACCGGACGGCGCGGGGCGCGTTCGAGGCGGCGCGCCTGAGCCTCGAGCAGACGGAAATCGCCCGCGAGGCGCTCGAGGCGAGCATCCTGGTCGAGGTGCGCGCCGCCGCGCGCGACGTGGAGACCAACCTGAAGCGCATCGAGGCCGCCCGCGCCAACCGCGTTCTCCAGCAGCGCAAGCTCGACGTCGAGACCGAGCGCCACCAGAACGGCCTCTCGACGCTCTATCAGGTGCTCCAGTTTCAGGCCGATTTGACGGCGGCCGAGGCCGCGGAGCTCAAGGCGCTCCTCGACTACCACCGCTCCACGGTGGTTCTGGAAAAAGCCACGGGAACGCTCGCCTCGAAGCACGGCGTCGAGTTCGTGGACGCGGCGCTTTAGCGGGGGCACAGCATGCCGTGCCCTCGCCTACGAAGCGGAATCGCCTTCCCCGAACCCGTCCCCCCTTCGACGGAAACGGCGTTAGAACGTTGAAACGCGGGGGGCGCTCCTTTATGATGGTGCACGTATGAGAGATTTTCCGACCCCGAAAAAGCAGCTCGAATACCTCCGCAAGGGGGCGGAGAAAATTGTCCAGGAGGAGGAATTTCTCAAGAAGCTCGAACGCTCCCGCAAAACGGGCGAGCCGCTCACCGTCAAGGTGGGCTTCGACCCTTCGGCGCCGGACATTCACCTCGGCCACACGGTCGTCCTGCGAAAGATGAAGCATTTTCAGGACATGGGGCACCGCGTCGTCTTTCTCATCGGCGATTTCACCGGCTTGATCGGCGACCCCTCGGGACGCTCGAAGACGCGGCCCGTGCTCACGCGCGAGGAGGTGCAGCAAAACGCCGAGACCTACAAGAAGCAGGCCTTCAAGATTCTGGACCCCGAAAAGACCACCGTGGTGTTCAACTCCAGCTGGCTCGGGGGGCTGGGCTCCGAGGGATTTATCCGGCTCGCCGCGCAGTTCACCGTCGCCCGGATGCTCGAGCGCGACGATTTCCTCATGCGCTACAAGGCCGGCCAGCCCATCGGCATTCACGAGTTTCTCTACCCCCTCGCGCAGGCCTACGACAGCGTCGTCCTCCGGTGCGACGTCGAGCTCGGGGGCACTGACCAGACGTTCAACCTCCTCGTGGCCCGCGACATCATGCGCGAGCACGGCCTCGAGCCGCAGGTCGTGATGACGCTTCCCCTGCTCGAAGGCACGGACGGCGTCGAGAAAATGAGCAAGACCCTCGACAACTTCATCGGCATCGAGGAGCCTCCAAAGGAAATTTTCGGAAAAGTCATGTCCATCTCGGACGACCTGATGTGGAAATACTACACGCTCCTCACCGACGTGAGCGCACAGACAATCGACGATATGCGCGCCCGCTGCGCCGCGGGGAAACTCAACCCGCGCGACGCCAAGGCGGGCCTAGCGAAGATGCTCATAGTCTACTACCACGGCGAAGCCGCGGCGCGCGAAGCCGAGGAGGAATTCCAGCGTGTTTTTTCAAAAAGGGAGGTGCCCGAGGAGATTGAGACGCGGAGCGTGCCGCCCTTCAAGGAGACCGTTTTGCTTTCCAAGTTCCTGGCCGAGGCGGGCCTGGCCCGCTCCAACTCCGAGGCGCGCCGCCTCATGCACCAAGGCGCCGTCGAGTTGAACGGCGCGCGCGTGGACGACGTCGGCTTTCTCCTCGGCCCCGACTCGCCCCGCGAGATGCTTCTCAAAGTGGGCAAGCGGAGGTTTTTGAAAGTCCTCGTAGAAGAGAAGAAGAAAGCCCCGAAAAAACCGCCTTCCTCCCCTTCGTGACGGCCCGAAGCGCCGCCAAAGGAGGAAAAGGAGGAATTGGAGAATTTGTTGCGCTAGACGCGCCGCCGGGGAAAAGCGTCACTCCCCTTTGAGAAGAAATTTGGACGGCTTACGGCAGTCTTGAACAAGGTGGTTGAGCAGGGGGTTGTGGTACTTCATCAGCGGAGCTGCGAGCCCCGCCTTGAGGATCGCGCAGTTCAGGGAGCTCACGACGAATTCGTAGCTTGTGTCGAACGGGTAAACGATGGCCAGGGTGTTCCCGTGCTCGTCCTTTTCGGGCTCCCCGATGGACAGGAAAAGCCTCGAATGCCGATCCAGCCACTTCTTCACGAACCGTTTGGATTTTTCGAATCCCTCCTCTCCTTCCTCGGGGGCTTCGACTCCGACGAGCCGAATCCGGAGCTGGTCCACTCTTTTCTTCCTGCGGGAGGCCTTGGCCGCGTCTGGGTCGCCGAGCGGCTTGACCGGTTCTGAGCTTTCGCCCTGCATGATGATCGTGTGGCCGTTGACGACGCGCGTGAAGCCGGCATCCACTATGAGGGTCTTGAGCAGCGAAGCCGGCCTGTCTTTGGCGCGTTGCAACACGACATCCTGCTTCGTCCTTTCTTCATCCGCAACGCGAACGATGATTTCTTTCGGAACAAACCCCGGAGTCTCCACCTCGATGGTATACGTGCCGGCCTCGACGTCCGGGAAGCGGTAGTAGCCGTTCTTGCGCGTTATCTGGGGGCCGATGCGCTCCTCGCGGTCCTCCTGGCTGAGATAGATGCAGCAGGCTTCGGAAAGGGGCTTCCCTTCGATCGTGGTGACGATGCCTTCGAGCACCCCTCCATGGGCAAGCGACGCGCCGCACAGGGCGGCGAGGGCGATCCAGCCCGGGAGCGAGGCGACGCCGCGCCTTTTTCCTCTTTCCTTGAGAGCGTGAAGGAGCGTCGTCAGGATGCGCGCGCCCGTGATGCAGGGCTTCCCATGGCAGGCGTTGGGGTCCATACTTAAGCGCTCACGCCAGTCCATGACGCTCTTAGAATACCACGCCTGGCCGATGGCGTTCAATTCGCGCCTTCGGATGGTTTCTCTTCCACTAAAAAACGGCCCTCTTTGTCGAGAATCGGAGTGTCTGCCAACTCGGCCACCGTTTCGGCAGCCTTGTAGATATTACAGTACCTGTCATACGTAACTTGTTCATCCAGAGTCTTTTTCAGTTCCTCGATGCAATGTTTTATTTTATTCGCCGCTTCGAGCGGGATGGTTAGCCCCTTTCTCTGGCGTTCCATTTCCGCAACGGTCGCCAGCATGCTGGCAATATTCCTTACGGCCCCGATTTGCTCATCGAGGAGTTCCCTTTTTTCTTCGATGGAGCTTCTTATTTCGCCGGCTCGCGCCGCGGCGAGGTTCAGTCCCTTTTGTCGGCGCTTTATTTCCTGGATGGTTGCCTCGATTTCGGCAATTTCTTTTTCAACCGCCGTTTTAAATTTTCCCGCTTGGAAATAATCCTTCATGCCGACCTCCAGAACAACGGGACCCGCAACCGTTCCGCCGAGCTTCTCAGCCCCGGCTCCGCCGCCGCTTTCTCCCGCCGCGATCGAGCCTGCTCGAAACCACGCCAGGGCGGCGTTCGTTGCGGCGGCGGCCGATAAAACGTTGATGGAGGTGCCGGGCGCGGCCGTGCCCAGCAACTTCACGAGTCCGTAAACGCCCGCGGCGGGGGCCCCTCCCTCCATCCTCGACGAGACGATGGCGTTAAATATTTCCGTCGCGTTGATGGATACGATGTTCCACTCCTTCAGCTTCTCGGCTTCAATGTCGGAGCTTTTACGAACCTCTTGATTTGTCAGTCTTGCCTTCCCCAGCAGGTCCGCGGCTTTTTCCATCGATACCGTCGCCACGAGTTTCGTCTTTCCCAGGTCATCGAAGGCTTCCTCGGCGGCTTTTCCTTTCTGCTGGTACTGCTCCTGGGCGCTCTGGTATTGTGCGACGGTGCGCTCGTGTTTTCTCCTGGTCGCCTTGAATTTTTTCCATGCCCTGTACGCCAGATACAGGCCGACGATCGCGGCAACGGCAAGGGCGGCCAATACGATAATCAGCGTTCGCATTTCAACGTTCATGGCTATCGGACGACGTTAATTAGAGTATCACTTTTCCATGAAATGAAACGTAAGCCACAATAGAGGCAAACAGAGTATCATAGTCCAGGTATTTATGCATAAAATCCTGTAAAGAAACTTCATCCGGAATTACCCCACCACGTTCAATTCCCGCGTCCGGAACGCCGCGCCCATCTTCTCCGCGATTCTCTTGCAGGTCTCGACGTTCACGCGCGGGTCCGCGACCGCCGTAAGCTCCACTTTCGGCTTGCCCCGACTACGTCGGGGCAGGAGCCGCACGCATTCCTCGGCGAATTTCAAGACCTCCGCGAAGACGTCCACCCCCTTGAACTTGGGCCGGCTCACCTCTTGATACGTCCTGCTGTCGTGCGCGTCGAGACTTACCGAGACGCGGTCGATGACGCCGACCAGCTCGGGCACGACGTTTCTTCCATGGATGAGGTTCGCGTGGCCGTTCGTGGTGAGGCGGAAGCCCCGCGCGCCGCGCTTGCGGAGCTCCTTCGCCGCGGCCTTGATGACGTCGAGGCGGAGCGTCGGCTCGCCGTAGCCGCAGAAGACGATCTCGTCGTAGCGCGACGGGTCGCCCACGGCGTCGAGCACCTCCCGCACCGAGGGTTCCTTCCGGAGCCAGAGGTAGTAGCCCGAGACGCCGTCGAGGTACTCCCGCACGCAGAACGAGCACTCGTTCGTGCAGCGGCTCGTCAGGTTGAGGTAGAGCGAGTCGCGGATCGGGTAAACATAAGTGTCCTCCTCCGGGCGCGTCGAGAGGCGAAAGAGCCTTTCGAAGTTGGCGAGCGTGATGCGCGCCACGTCGCCGGGGCTCAGGGGCATGAACTGCGCGACGGCCTCGGCCGTGTGGACGACGAAGGCCGGCTCGTTGCGCTTGCCGCGCACGGGGACGGGCGCGAGGTAGGGGCAGTCGGTTTCGATGAGGAGGTTTTCGTAAGGCAGCTTCTTGACCACGTCGCGCAGGGCGGTTGAGCTCGGGAACGTGACGATGCCCGAGAGCGAGACCATCCAGCCGTTCTCGATCGCCGCGCGCGCCATGCGCCCGCTCCCCGTGAAGGAATGAAAAATTCCGCCCGGGAGCCAGCCGTCCTCCTCGTCCAGGACGCGGAGCGTGTCCTCCTCGGCCTCGCGGGAATGCACGACCAGGGGCAGCCCCGTGTCCTTGGCCAGGCGGATGTGGCTGCGAAAAACCTCGCGTTGCGTCTCGCGCGGGGAGTTGTCGTAGTGGTAGTCGAGGCCGGTCTCGCCGATGGCGAGCACCTTCGCGTTTTTCGCGAGCTCGCGCAGGCGCTCGAACGCCGTGCCGTCGGCGGTCTTCGCCTCGTGCGGGTGGATGCCGACGGCGGCGTGCATGCCGTCGTGGCGCTCGGCAAGAGCGATGACTTTCTCGGAGTCGGCGAGGTCGCTTCCCGCGTTCAGAATGCGCACGACGCCCGCCTCGCGGGCGCGCTCGAGCACTGCGTCCAAGTCCGGGGCGAACTTCTCGTCCGTCAGGTGGGCGTGGGAGTCGAGGAGTTTCATGGGGATAGGCCGTTCCCCTTAGTGTAAATCCCGTTGCGGGCAGAGGCAAGGACATGTACGGGTCCCTGATCCCGACACAGGAATGACATGTTGGGGACTTTAGCAGGGGTTTCAAACTGTCAAAATGGCGGGGCTCGGATTTTCCATAAATTCCCTTGACAAACGCTTTTTTCCGTGATAAGCTTATATCTACATTATGCAAACGGGGTGCCTTAAGAGGGCGTCCCGGCCGGCGGAAGGGAGCCGATAATTTAGCCCCTCATTTAGCCTTTTGACCCCCTTCCAAAAGCCGAAAAAGGTCCGCCAAGAGCGGGCATAAGTGTGTGTAAACAAAAGAGGAAATTGGCTTTCGCCCTATAGGGTGGAGGTAGAAAAATACATATAGAATGGCTTACTGCGGAGGGGGTCGAAAGACCTCCCAAGGCATTAAAGCAGCGGCAGGCCCTAAGCGCCCCGATGGGCGGGGCGGCTGGGGCGTGCTCATTTCCCGACCCAAGGTCGGGGACTTTACCGGTAAAGGCTCCCGAGGGCCCTCCAGGGAACTTGGGGACCAAAGACAACTAACTTACTCTACCTTTAGGAGGTAGCGAAGAAAATGAAGAAACTGTTAATCATGTCCGTGGCGGCGCTGCTCGTCGCGCCTGTCTTTGCAGGCACCGTGACGACGGTCGGCAACACGGATCTCGAAGTCTCGGGGGGTCTCCGGATCCGCTGGGATTACTACAACAACATCTACGACTTCACGGATCACAATGACGACTGGAGCAGCAACGCTGTCTGCCCTTCCATCTTCTGTGACGACGACTTCTCCTACACCCCGTGGCGCGCGAACATCGTGTTGAAGGCTCTCGTGACGCGCAACGTGGACGTCGTGGTGAACCTCCAGGACGTGGGCTGGTTCGGCATGGGTTGGGGCGAAGACGGCTACATCTTTGGCCCCGAGAATGGCATGGCTCCCATCGTCCGGCAAGACGTCACGTTCGATGACTATTGGGAAACCGCCGGCTCAGGCCTCGGCACGCAGTATGACTACTTCAGCCTGTTCGAGGCCTACATCCACATCCGGAACGCCTGGGACAGCAACTGGTCGTTCAAGCTGGGCCGCCAGACCTCGCCCCTCGGGGACGAGTTCCTGATGGGCGACGACGACTGGTACGACGGCGTCTCGTTCGACGGCCTCCGCGCGGACTGGGGAAATGACCAGGTCGACCTCGCGATCTTCTGGTACAAGGTCTACACGAGGACCATCAACGATTACTCGAACGAGGACGACGGCGACCTCCGCGGCGTCTACACGACGTGGAGAGTCACCGACCGCCAGGGCGTCGAGGGCTACCTGCTGCACGGCAACTTCAACGCGAATGCTACGACCCAGGTGGCTTCGGACTTCGACACCATGACCCTGGGCGTGCGCTGGTTCAGCAGGGAGGCCTTTGCCGGCTTCGACTGGTCGGCTGAGCTCGCGTGGCAGGACAACAGCTGGGATACCGGCTGGGGCGGACCCATGAGCAAACAGGACGGCAACGGCATCGCCTTCAACGGCGTCATCGGCTACACGTTCGACAGCGATTACGAGCCGCGCCTCGCCTTCGGCCTCACCTACATCACGGGCGACGACGCGACGGACTATTCCGCCGATGAGGACCGGGACGGCTTCTGGCGCCTCTTCGGCGACAGCCACGGCCGCTGGGGCAACGCCGACCTCCTCTACTCGTCCATCCTGAGCAATGGCTGGAACTACGACATCACGTCGCCGTTCTACACCATGCTGGGTCCGACGAACGGCGCCTCGTCGGGCGCGCTCATCCCGCAGCTCAACTTCAAGATGAAGGCGAACGACTCCATCAACTTTGGTGCGAACCTCGTGTTCTTAATGGCTTTGGAGGACGAGTTCGACATGGGCAGTTACGACTGGTGGAACGATAGCACGCAAGACTCCATCGACGTGGATTCGGATCTGGCGACCGAGCTCGACGCCTGGCTCACCTACCAGTACAGCGAGCACCTCAGCTCGGCGTTCAACCTCTCCTACATCATCGAGGGCGACCGCGTGGCCGCTGCCACCGACGCCTACTACGGCGGCTGGGAATACTGGACAGACGAAGACGCGATCGACGATAGCGAGACCGAATGGGGCGAAGACAACGCGTACCGCGCGTACGCCAGCTTGGTGGCGACCTGGTAATCGTCTAAGCCACAACGACTCTTTTTTTGTAGGGGCGCGGCCACCGCGCCCCTACGATTTTAAGGGACTCGGGAGGCGGCGCAAGCCCGCCCTTTCGGTTTTTTGTAGGGCGGCCTCTCCATCTCCAGAAGTCAAAAGCGGCCAGTAGGGGCAACCCTTGTGGTTGCCCATGATCGTCAGGGCAGGCACGGAGGACTGCCCCTACAAAAAAGCGGCACGTCCGATGGTTGAAAACCCCCTTTGGTAGAGGGGGCCGGGGGGATTACTATAAAACAAGGAATCCATTCATGGTAATCCCCCTTGTTCCCCCTTCCTCGCTCCGCCGAAGCGCCCACCTTCCAAAGTTGCTCGTCGTTGCGGAACGTCTTGGCAGAACATCATAGTGCGGAGGACAGGCTTCGCGAAGGCGAGTAGAAAAGGGGGAAAAATCAGAAGCGGCAGATGCGGCAACCCCGACTTTGGTCGGGGCAGGCCCCTACGCTCCCGCAGAAAGCGGCACATCCCTTCTTCCTTCTTATGGGAGCTTTCCGTTCCCGACGCGATGCGTCGGGACAAGCCCCGCCGCTTCGCACGGGACAGGCGTCAGGACTTCTTGCTTTTGAGGGACTTGAGCCAGGCCTCAAGCTCGCGCGCCGCGATGTCCCGGCCCCCGAGGCCGAAGGCCAGGGCCACGGCCACGGCCACGGCCCCGAGCAGCAGGCCGAAGGCGAGATTGATGATCTCGTTCGCAAGGTCCATCTGCCGCAGGGCCATGGCGCCCCCGAGCGCGATGATGGAAACCCGCGTCGCGAGGGCGAGCAGGCTGGCCTGCGTCGTCCCGCTCGCGAGCACGGCCTGCGCCGCCACGCTGGCCAGGTAGAGGCCGATGGCGAAGACAAGCAGCCCCACGAGAACCTGGCCGGCCGCGACGAGGAACTGGTAGACCAGGTCGGCCACGAGGGAGAAGCCGAGAAGCTGGAACGCCTCCACGCTCGCAAAGAGCACGACCGCCACGAGAACCAGACCCCCCGCAATCTCGGAAGGCGTCCTCTCGCCCTCGGCGGGCTCCTTGCCGAGGCCGAGCTGGCGCAGGATGGCGTTGAAGCCCAGGCCCTCCAGCAGGTTGGTGATCCACCCGGCGACCACGCGCCCGATCCAGTAGGAAACCAGGAGCAGCAGAACGGCGGCGAAGATGTTGGGAAGGGCCACCCAGATCCTGTTCAGCATGTTGGTTGCGGGCTGCGTGATGGCCGCCAGTTTCAGCTTGTCGAGGGCGGCGATGAGCACGGGGATGAGGACCAGCACGTAGAGGATGAGCCCGAGCAGGTCGGAGAGCCGGTGTTTTCCGAGCACCGCGGTCAGCCCCGCCTGTTCGCTCAGCCGGTCCGCGCCGGCGGCGGCCGTAAGGTTGGCCACAATCCGCTGCAGAATGCGCGCGATGAGCCAGCCGCCCACCAGGATCACGCCGGCGTAAAGAATGTTCGGCAGAAAGCTGAAGACTTTGTTCATCATCCCCTGCACCGGCTCCAGCAGCCCCTGCAGCCCCAGCCCGCTCAGCACACTCAGCACCCCGGGCAGAAAGAGCAGGAAAACCAGCCAGTACGCCGCGTTGCTGAGCGTCTGACTCACCGCGGCCTGTCCCTCCTCTTCGAAGCCCGCGGAGGTTGCGAGGTGCTTGTCAAGTCTCGCGGCGCTCAACACCCGCATGAGGGTGAGCCTCAGCACCGTGGCCACGACCCAGGCGAAGAGCAGCAAGGCTCCCGCGCCGATCAGCTGCGGGGCCACCTCGGAGAGCTTGGTCAAAAACCGGATGAGCGGCTCGGTGATGAGCGTGAACCCCAGCACCTGGAAAGACAAGCCCAGGAAAACGACAAGGATGAGGTAGAAAATCACCTTTGCGATCGCCTGCTCCACTTCCATCGATCTTGCCCTCACGTCGCCGAGGAACCACCGCGCCAGCCGGTTGTCGATCTCCGTGCGGCGGAGCGCCGCCCGCACGATGATGAATAAGGCCAGGGCAAAGAGCACTCCAAAGACCAGAATGCCCACGGCCTTGAAGGCGTTTAAGATTCCCGTTTCCTCGGCAATGGCGAAAAGTTCTTGCATCGCGTTACCTCCTCTGGAAGGACGTGTCCCAGTCCGTCAGATTGAAAATAGGTCTTCCGACATGTTGCATTCGCATTCTTATTTTAAGTGTTCCGGCAAGCGTAAGAGTATATACAAAGGCGGCGTCCCATAGCAAGAGAAAAAGTCAAGCTGGACAACCGGTTCTTGACTCCGCCCCGAAGATGGTCTACTTTTATTAAAGATACGCGTCGAAGCGGAGCACGGCGAAGAAAAGGCGAGAAAAAATGTCCAAAAGGGTAATCATTTTCGACACCACCCTAAGGGATGGCGAGCAGAGCCCCGGGGCCAGCTTGACGATCAACGAAAAATTGATTATCGCCAAGCAGCTCGCGAAACTGGGTGTGGATGTCATCGAAGCTGGCTTCCCCATCGCCTCGGAAGGGGATTTCGAGGCCGTTAAGCTGGTTTCCAAGAACGTAAAAGGCTCCGTTATTTGCGGCCTGGCTAGAACTATGCCGCAGGACATTGACCGGGCATGGGAAGCGCTGAAGGATGCCGAGAAAGCCCGGATCCACATGTTCATAGCCACGTCCCAGATCCACCGGGAGAAAAAGCTCCGCAAAAGCAAGGAAGAAGTGATTGAAATGGCCACCGAGTCGATAAAGCGGGCGAAGGGATACACCGGGGACGTGGAGTTCAGCCCGGAGGACGCGGCCCGGACCGACCTGGACTACATGTGCGACGTGGTGCGCGAGGCCATTGCCGCGGGGGCCACGACCATCAACATCCCGGACACGGTCGGGTACGCGCAGCCCGAGGAGTTCGGGCAAAGGATAAAGTATATTTTTAAGAAGATTCCTGAAGCCAAGGACGTGGTGATCAGCGTCCACTGCCACAACGATTTGGGACTCGCCGTTCCCAACTCCCTCGCGGCCGTCCAAAACGGCGCCCTGCAGGTGGAGTGCACGGTCAACGGCATCGGCGAGAGGGCCGGAAACTGCTCCATGGAAGAGGTCGTGATGAACCTCAAGACGCGAAAGGATTTCTTCGGGGACTTCCACTGCAACGTCAATACGAAGGAAATCTTCAAGACATCGAGACTGGTTTCGAGCCTGACGGGCATCGCGGTCCAGAGAAACAAAGCCATCGTGGGGGCCAATGCGTTCGCCCACGAGGCCGGCGTCCACCAGCACGGCGTCATATCGCACAAGCGCACGTACGAAATTATGAACCCGGAGGACATCGGCTGGGTAGGCACGAATTTGGTCCTGGGAAAACATTCGGGCAGGCATGCCGTGGAGAAAGTGGTCCGGGAGATGGGCTACGACGTCAAGGAGGAGCAGGTGGACGAGATCGCCACGAAGGTCAAGGAGCTGGCCGACAAGAAAAAAGAATTGACGAGGGACGACATCGTCGCCATCGCGAGTGACGTGGTGGGAGAGCTGAGCGAAGAGGAGACCAAAATCCAGCTGGTGGATTTCCAGATCACGACGGGAAACAAGACGAGGCCGACGGCGACCGTCGAGCTTCAGGTGAACGGCGTGAGAAAAGTCGGGCAGGGCACCGGCGTGGGGCCGGTGGACGCCGCCTCGGCCGCCATTCGAAACGTGGTGGACCCGAAAATCAAATTGAAGGAATTCAAACTGAAAGCTATTACCGGAGGCACGGACGCCCTGGCCGACGTCACGGTGCGGCTGGAAGACGAGAACGGAAACATTTTCCTGGGGGACGCCATCGACCAGGACGTGATCATGGCCTCGGTGCTGGCGCTCATCAAGGGGATGAACCGGGCGCTGAACTTCAAGGCCTCGGCGTTGAATTAAGGGGTTTTTTCTTCACTCTTCTTTGGCTCGCGGGCCTTTTTCCGGTTCGAATGCGATCTGCGGGCCATCGAGCTGAAAGCGCCTGCGCGGCAGTGGAATCCCTTCCTCCTGAAATCTTCGAAGGGCATTGTCCAAAATATCGCAGCCAAGCCTCCATGCTTTATCAGGATCATCCGCCCATGCCGCAATCCACAGGCAGATGGTCTGCTCGCCCAGTTCCATGAACCACACCTCCGGCTCATCCTTTCCATTCCAGTTCTTGCTTTCCTTGGCTACCTCAATCAGGATCTCACGGGCTTTCTTCACATCGGCGTCGTAGTCGAGGTAGATCGGCACTTTGGTCCAAATTTTCTGGTCGCGTAGGGAGTAGTTGACGATCTCCCGCCCCGCCAGGACTTCGTTGGGAATGACCATACGCCGGTGGTCCCACACGAGGAAGATCGTATGGAATAGGCCGATGTCCTCAATCGTACCCCATTCGTCACCCATCTTGACCGTGTCGCCGATCCGGATCGGCTGGGAGAAGGCGAGCGTCACCCCCGCCACCGCGTTGGCAAGCAGGCTCCGGGCGGCGAGCCCAACGACGACGCCCGCGATTCCCGCCGAGGCGAGAATCGATAGGCTGATGCGCTGGAACGTCTCGAATTGCAGCAGGACAAGGAGGGTTCCCACAATGCCAATGAGTGGAACGGCAATCCGGCGGATCAGCACGTAGGGAGTGTGGATCCGTTTCGTCTTCTCGGGGTCCGTCACGCCCCGCAGGCTCAGGCGTTCCTTATCTCGAACCAGGCGATGGACCCACACGGCCAGCCCAATCGTAAGCGCGGCAAAAAAGCCAGCCAGCCCCCGCTTTCGAATCTTTTCGTTGAAGAGCTCTGTCTCTTCTTCGCGCAGCCGTGCCGCGGCATCCTCGGCGGCCCGGTGCATCGACTCGGCGTGGAGGCGTTTTTCTCGCGCTCGCTGCCTGTTTTCCTTCATCGACTGTTCGAGCTGGGACAGAGTTGTCTGGATGCGGGCCAGCGTGCCTTCTAGAAAATCAATCCTTTCCTGGGCGGCCGCGGTCGTATCCGGAGAAACCCCCTCCCTCTGGAGCCTCTTCAGCACATCCCGCGCATATCTCAGTTCCCACTCGAAGTCTGTCATTTCCTTCAACTCTGTGACGGTAAGCTCCCTGGCTTGATCGGCCTCCTCCTCAGCAAGGTCGGCTTTGTTCTCGGCGCTTTGGGCTTCAGCTTTCCTACGCTCCGTCTCCCGCTTGAGTTCGTCCAGGGTGGCGCCGGCAGGAAGGCTTCTCGTGGAATCGGGCCTCGCAGACACATCCGGTTTAGGCTCCAATTTCAGATGCTCCTTTGAGATCTCCAGTCGCTCTCGTGCCAAGGAGACCTGATTCTTCACTTGCTCCAGTCGCCGAGCGGCCGTGTCGGCATGTTGCGCGAGGATGGTGATTTCCCTGGGCGCCTGCTCCAGCTCGTCACGAAGGGTTTTTAGGTCTTCGGCAGCCACTTCCGTCTTCCCGGGTTCTGCCATCAGCTCTTTCAATAACTCCTGATGTCTGACGTATTCATGGCGCGCATCCTCCAACGAGTCCACCAGCGCCTGAACATAGCGATAGAGGTCTTCGGTCATGGCCACCCGCCGGTACGCGGCGTAGACTTCCTTGATCGACGTCGTCGTTGCTGCGGTTTCGGCCATGGACAGCCGGTGCTCCTTGAGCTTCCGCTCTTGTTCGAAAACACTCACCCGGTGCTTTTCGGCCTCGACACGGGCCGTGAGGGCTTTTTCTTTTGATTCTTGAGCAGCCTTCAGGGCCTTGGGCAGTTCGGCACGGAGGCGTTCGCGCACAGAATCCAGCTCCATTTCAGAATCGGCCAAATCATGCTTGGCCCGAAAGTACTCCTCCTGCGTCACACTTCGCCTGCCAAACTCGGTGGGAGGCTGTTGCCTGCGTTCCAAGGATCGAAGGTGTTCCGCAGCCGTCAAGGGGGCCTCCCTTGGTGGGCTCGGTGCAGCGGTTCTCGGAGGAGAGATTCCGACGCCGTGCGTGCGTCGCGCCAGAGTTTCGGATTGCTCCTTCAGAACGTTCGCCAGATCAGAGATGGTCTTGATACCGAGTTGTCGGGCTTGCTCGCTTCGCATAACAAGCGTCCAGGTGTTGTTAAAACCAAAGCGGTCCAGCCATACGAGGTCATACTCGTCTGCGAATTTGTGCCGAACCGTTTCAAACGCTTCGCCCGGCTCCTGGATGATCTGACTCAGCAGCGGCTCCAAGAGAATCAGCCCTGTCCCCGTGTATTCGACGTAGAGATCGATTTGGCCTCTCCGCAGCGCGTCGAAACAGGTTGCCGTCCCGATCAACTTCAACTTGCGCAAAACTTTGACGTTGGAATGGTGCTCGATTAGGACGGCCATCAGTCTTGTGAGGATGTCGTGCTCGGCGAAAAACTTGGCCCCAATTGTGATGGTGCCGGCCGATCCGTCTCCCGGCTCATTGCCTGGATCAATGAGCTTTCTTGAAACGAGAAAATCCCAGGCCACCTCTGCGGCGTCCTTGCCGCGGTACTCTACTTGATAGTTCATTTCACGAATTTGCTCTTCCGAAATCTGCCCGGCGAGCTTCCCGAGGATGTCCTTGAGTTCGGGATGCTCATCAAGCGTCTGCCGCCGAACGAGCGGCGCCGCTTCGTAGGGCAAAAAGAAATTCCTGTCGTCTTCCAATATGGCTAAGTCATAACCTTGCATACTCCCAGCGGTAGAGTGGCCGCTGATCACATCGACCCGCTGTTCGGCTACTTGCTGGTAAATCATGTAGGGATCGAACTCTTCCGGGTCAGAGGGGAACCTCAGTCCGTAGTGCTCCCTGAGACCGGGGTATCCATCATTGCGGGTGATGAACTCCTCGATGAAACCAGCGCGGAGCGCTTCGAACGAGGCAGGCCGGCGGATTTTGCCCAGGAAGTGTGTGATAACGATCCCGACGCCAACGCTGAAGACGAGTGCGCCGAGGATAAGCTTCCAGCCTTTATTGGACATTACGTTTCTCTGCTGCGTTTTCCGCTGCTGCTCTCGAATGAGCGCACGAGGTCTCTCAGCGTGACTCTTCCCTGCGCGGAGAAAACATGTGCAAATCCCATCGATTCGACAGGTCTTGAACGACGTGGACACCACGGACGCTGTTGCCGCTCGAGTCTAGAGGCGGAGAATAGACGGCAACGGCGAATCTTCCCGGAACGACCGCCACAATGCCGCCTCCCACGCCGCTTTTCCCGGGCAGGCCGACCTTGAACAGCCATTCCCCGGAGTCATCATAGAGGCCGGCCGTTACCATGGCGGAGAGGATGTTCTGCACATACTTTTCTTTGATTGCCCGTTCCTGCGTGAGAGGATTGGCGCCCCAATTGGCTAGGGTTGCTCCCATGATGGCCAAATCTTTTGCCGTGACGCTTTGGGAGGTTCCCTTGAGGTACAGCGCGATGGTGTCGTCCACCTTGGCGTAAAGAAGATGGTAGGCGCTTAAAAGTTCCGCCAGCGCCCGGCTCATGGCACTCTGTTTCATTTCCGCTTGGTACACCTGCTCGTTCAACGGCAGTGTGTGGCCGGCATAGCGAGAGAACACGCGGCGCACGCGGGCCCATTTCTTTTTCGCGGTCGAGCCTTTGATGAGGCTTGTCGTGGCAATCGCTCCGGCGCTGACCATGGGGTTTTGCAATTGCTTCGCCCGAACAGTGGAAGCGATGATGGAGTCGTAGGGAAGGCCCGTGGCATTCACGCCTACTTTCTTCAGCATAATCTCGCGGCCGTGGTCTTCCAAGGCCAGCCCATAGACGAAAGGCTTGGCGATCGATTGAATCGGAAAGGGCGTGTCCGCATTCCCGACCATGTGGACGCGGCCGTCAACCGTCGCGATGGCGATACCAAACCAGTCGGGATTCACCTGTTCTGTTCCGGAGATATACACCTCTCCGTCCTTAAGGGCCATATATTTTTGGTGCATTTCTGAAAGCGTTTGCTCTATCTCTTGGGGCGAGGTGGGAAGAATCGTGCCTGCGGAAAAGGCCTCCTCGGCCCAGGAAACATGGGGACTCGCTATAAAGAGGACAAAGAGCAATAGATGGATATATATTTTCAAAACTTTCACTATTGCCTCCTGTTTTCTTTTTCCCAGCTAAAAGCCGAAGCTCTGCGGACAAGCTCCGCGGGTATTTCGTGACCAGCCTGCCGCGCGGCTTCCGCTCATTATACTCACCTCGCCAATTTTCCACCAAGCCGTCCCCACGCCGAGCCGAACGGCCAGGCGACAAGCTTTAGGACTCATCTTTTTCATCGCGGGGCGTCTGTTCCACGGAGTCTTGCGGGGCGTGGTCTTGCAACATTTTCAAGAGCAGATCGTGCTGTGCCGCCTCCAGTTCGCCCGACTCGAAGAAAGCCCAGATGCGTTGCATGAGGGAATCATGCCGCGCTTGCCGCACCGCACCATCCATGGCGCCGTCCTTCCCGTAGCGTCGGATCTCGGAGACCAGCGCCCTCGTCAGGATTTTCTTTGCTTCGTTCACCCTGTCGTCAATCAGACCGTGCAGGTAGCGCCAGTGAGAGTTGTCCAGCTCTCCCAAGTGCCACCATCTTCTGCGAACTCGCTCTTGAATTTCATCGCGGATCACCAGCAACTTTTCCACCGAGTCCGACTCGGTCACTCCAGGAGAGATAGCGAGAATTTTTCTTCCAATTTCGGTGGCGGTTCGGTTACGCTTCAGCTTGATGACGCCCGCACAGCCGGCGACAACAATCACGAGAGTCGCCAGGAGGCGCCACGTTGCATGGATCCACTCGAAAGGCTGGTGCCACACGAAGGTGGCGGGAAGGTGCCCGGCCTCCTGGTAATACTCCTTCGCATCGGGATGCAGCGGGAGCGAAGCGAGATCCAGCGCCAGCGCATCCGCCCCGCCAGCAATGTTCAGAAACGCTTCCCCTTCGAAGATCGCCCTCGTGATGGCCTTGACGTCGAACGGCAGGTCTTCCGTGGTGGCCAGCACCTCGTGGATGGAAAGGGTTTGAATCGCCGGCTCGTCTTCCCTTTGACACGCGTACGTGCCGGGCTCGATCGTGGACATGGTGAAAACGGTTCCCGACATCAGAGCCTGTTCTTTCGGCGCCATGGACAGAAGCTTGATCGAGTCGTCGTTGAGGATCGTTCTTATCGCCAGGCAGGGCACGTAGCTGACGAAGAAACCCACGTCTATCTCTTCGCTGTGGAGCCGTGCCACCATGTTCGGAACCGACAGAAACAACGGCGTGATTGAATCCGAGTGAACACCATGGTGCTTCAAGACGACTCGCGCGACCATCTGCGTGGCGCTGTTCACCGGGCCGAGGCACACCCGGAGCTTCGGCTCGCCCGGCGGCAGCTTCCCCAGAGCCGTTGCTACCTCACCCAGCGTCGTGATCGCCGTTCGTTTCGAAGGCGGAAGGCCTTGGTTGAGGCTTTCCTCCAGTAGTGCAAGCTTCTCTCTGCGTATGAACATTTGGACTTTCGCGTCGTGCAGAACGGCGAGTCGCTGTATGTTGCTGACGGTGGGAACGCTGAGCTCGTCGAGATCGAGGTTATACACGAATCGGGGCTTGCCGAAGCGCGAGGCCAGGGCGGCGTCGTATTGCATGATGGCTATCGAAGGGCGCTTGCTGAGCAGCATCGCGTTTTCCAGAGATCCGTCGCTGTGGGTCACCCGGGCGGGAATCCCGCGCTCGGCGAGCAGCGCCTGCATCATCTTGCCGAGTCGGTAGTTTTTCCCCTCGATGGCTCCCGTGGCTATGAGCAGCGAGCCCTCCTCCGTTTTCCGGAATTTCGCCGCGCCCGCGTGAAAGGGGAGGCCTTCCGGCACATCGAAGGCCTCCGTCAACTTGACATCCTGGGCCTTGGGGTGCGCAAGCAGCAAGTCGGCGATATTGTCGAAAAGCGCCTTGACGATGATAAAACCTATGTCCCGCGGGAGGTCGTTCCGGGCGACGAGAAAGACGTCCGCGGACATGGTGTGGATGCTTTTGGGTTGATTCGGAAAGAGATTCGCAGGCAACTCGTCCGCTGCCAGCCCGATGCTGTCCGGGCCCGATGCCAGTTGTCGTCGGGTCTCGGCAGCCATGCTCAGCAGTTCGGCCCCTCCCCATTCAAGTACTCTCTGCACTGCTTCGGCCGGCATCCCCACCATGAAGAACGCCGCGTCGATATCTCCTTCTATGAGTCTGTTCGCGGCCTCCGCGAAGCTTCCAGCGTCGTCGGCCGTATAGTCATTTTCGGAGAGGCCGACGGTTTCGAGGATATGCGTCGCCGCCATCCGTGTTCCGCTGGTCCGGGAACCAATGAAGAGTCTTGCATTCTTCAGGCCGGCTATGTTCCTAATTCCCGTCTCCTTGCGTACCACGACGAGAACGTCATCCTTGTAGAGACGGGCGAGAACGCTTATGGTCGACTCGGCTTCGGGACTTTCGCGGATAGCCCTGAAAAGTGCCGGCCCCATGACAAAAGCAACATCAGCCTGTGCGTTGACCAGGCGCTGGATGTTCTCGACCGAACCGTTTGACTGTTCCGCCACCGCGCGCTGGATGGGCCGGCCTGGAAGTTGCTCGAGAATTCGGGCGAGTTGAGCCCCTAGCGGGTAGTAAGTGCCCCCTATGGTTGCGGTTGATATCTTCAGGTGCTGCAGTGAAGGCTTCGGCCTGAGCCGGACAACCACCGCCACCAGCACGATCAGAATGGCACTCAAGGCAACGAGCCATGCGAGCGTGCGGCGGCTCATGCGATCCTCCCCATGATAACCAACAAACACCGTTCTTTTTGGCTCATGGAAAAGCCTTTCTTTTGCGAACTATCATTATAGCATGATCGGATTTGCTATATTTGATGGCGCCCTGCCACGGCGCTGCGCTAAAGAGAAGCACCCCGCGACCGACGAAACAGAGTTTGGTAATGAGCGGGCTTCCCACGACACCTCACCCATCCCAAGTCCTTCGTCTGCTCCCGTCGAAGCAGGACATTCTTGAGCCTTGGCTGAAGAATGCCCTGGACTCACCACCAGCCGAGGATTTTCCACCAAGCCATCCCCACGCCAAGCCATACGGCCAGGTGGAAAAGAGATACGAGCGCGCCGACCTTGAACCAACTCTGCGACGGCACGTAGCCCAAGCCGAAGTAGATGATCACCGGCCCCGTCGAGTAGTTCGTGGTGCAAGCGCACAGGTTCGAGAAGTACGCCAGCAGCGCAATCGTGAGCATGGGCGGGGCGCCGGCGCTCGCGGCGATTGCGAAAAAGGCGGTCGCAAGCGCCGAGATGTGGGCCGTCAGCATCGAGAAACCGTACATGGAGTAGAAATAAATGAGGGCGAGGATCAGCACGAGCGTGATGCTGCCAAGTCCGGCCACCTGGTCTTGCATCGCCTGCGCGAACCAGCCGACCACGCCCTCGGATTTGAGAGCGCCCGCCATGGCCAACAGGCCGCCGAGCCAGAACAACGTGTCCCAGGCTCTGGCGTTTCCCGTCACGTCCTGCCAGCCCTCGGTGCCCGATACGAGCAGTATGCAAACCCCGAGCCAGGCCACCAGCCCGGTCCCCATCCCGTGGATCGGCTTTGTGGACCAGAGCACCAGCAGTAGCACGAAAACCGCCGCCATGACTATCTGGCCTCGCGTCCAGCGGCCCATGGCCTTGAGGTCGGAGCGCGCCTTTTCCTGAGCGGCTCGGGAATCCTTGAGCGTCGGCGGGGAGAGCTTATACATTAACAGGGGGAGCAGACCAAGCGAGACAAGTCCTGGAACGAGCGCTCCGATCGCCCAGGTGCAAAAACCGAAATCTATCTGAAAGACATCTTCAGCCGCCGCCTTCAACAGCGGGTTAGCCGCCATTCCGGTCAAAAACATGGCGGCCGTAACGAGGTTCGCATGCGCCCCCACCAGGGTCAGATACCGACCCGCCCGCTCCGGTTGCTCGGAGGGATGTGAGTTGAGCTCTACGCACAGCGATCTTATGATGGGAGCTATGATTCCACCACCGCGGGCCGTGTTGGATGGAACGATCGGCCCAAGGACAACCTCCGAGGCACAGACCGAGTAGCCGAGCCCGAGCGTCGAGCGCCCGAGAAAGGCCATGAAGCCGAGCGCGATCCTCCGGCCAAAGCCGGTTCGGCCAACCGCTCCGGCGAGAAGAAACGCTGCAACCACCAGCCAGACGGTAATGTTGCCGAACGCCTCCAGCATGCTCTTGTAGGGAAGTGTTCCTGTTACGGAGAGTGCGATCAATCCGAGCAATACCATCGCTCCCATCGGCAGCGGCCGTATGACAAAGCTCGCAATCGTGGCGGCAAAGACCCCGAGCACATGCCATCCCGCCGCCGTTAACCCTTCGGGTGCGGGAACGACCCATGCGGCCGCGCCAATGGCCAGACAGACGGCGAGCCGCCGTATGGAGATAGACGTTGGTTTTTCCGATGCCATGGGTGCTTACCTCCTTTACAATTTGTTGACGGAGCCAACGTATTGTTGTTCACGCAGTCCCGAGGCAAAAGAGTATCCCGACACATGCCGCACATGCCGCGCGGCTTCCGTCCATTATACTCACCTCGCCGATTTTCCGCCACCGCTTGCCCACCCCCTCCTGTCCGTGATAATCTTAGCCTGTAGGATGCACGTTTCTTTTTTTCTCGGAACTTTCCATGGGAAAAACACTGCTGGATAAAATTTGGGAAATCCACAAGGTTGCGGAGCTGCAATCGGGATTGGACCAGATATTCATCGGCCTGCACCTCATTCACGAGGTGACGAGCCCGCAGGCGTTTTCCATGCTTCGGGAGCGCGGGTTGAAAGTGAAGTACCCCGGGCACACCGCGGCCGCCGTGGACCACATCATTCCCACACTGGACGCGTCGAGGCCGTTCGAGGACCCTCTCGCCGAGGAGATGATGAGGGCCTTGGAGGAAAATGTCAGGGAAGGCGCGATCCGGTTCTTTGGCCCGTGGGACGAGCGGCATGGAATCGTGCATGTCGTCGGTCCCGAGAACGGCCTGACGCAGCCCGGCATGACGATCGCCTGCGGCGACAGCCACACGAGCACGCACGGCGCCTTCGGCGCCCTGGCGATGGGGGTGGGAACGACGCAGGTGCGGGACGTTTTGGCCACGGGGTGCCTGGCCATGGCGAAGCCGAAGCTGAGAAAAATTCGCGTGGAGGGACGCCTGGGGAAAGGGGTATACGCGAAGGACGTTATCTTGAAAGTCATCCGGGAATTGGGAGCCAAGGGAGGCATCGGCCACGCCTACGAGTACGGGGGAGAGGTTATGGATAATTTCTCCATGGATGAAAGAATGACCGTGTGCAACATGAGTATCGAGGGAGGGGCGCGGATGGGCTACGTGAACCCGGACCGGGTCACGTACGACTACCTGAAGGGCCGGGAGTACGCGCCGAAGAACTTTGACGACGCGGTGGAATTCTGGAACTCCGTAAGGTCGGACGAGGACGCGCGCTACGACGACGAGGTCGTTCTGGGTGGCACTGACATTGAACCCATGGTTACGTACGGCGTAAACGCCGGACAGAGCATAGGTATCGGCGAAGCGATTCCCCGGAGCGTTGAAAAGGAGGAGGAGAACGCTTTTTCCGACGCGCTCGCGTACATGCGGTTCGAGAGGGGAGAATCTCTCAAAGGGAAGAAAATCGACGTGGCCTTTATCGGCTCCTGCACCAACGCCAGGCTCTCCGACCTGCGGGAGGCGGCCAAGGTCGTCCAAGGCAAGAGCGTCCGCCAGGGCGTCCGCGCCATGGTCGTTCCGGGCTCCGCGGCGGTGAAGCGGCAAGCCGAAGAAGAGGGCCTGGAAAAAATTTTCAGGGCGGCCGGATTCGAATGGCGGAACGCGGGGTGCAGCATGTGTCTGGCGATGAACCCCGACCGGTTGGTGGGCGACGAAGTTTGCGCGTCCTCGTCCAATCGGAACTTCAAGGGCAGGCAGGGGAGCCCCCAAGGAAGAACCCTGCTCATGAGCCCGGCCATGGTCGCCGCAGCCGCCGTCGAAGGCCGCGTGGCTGACGTGAGGGAGCACCTGTGACCCTTTTTCCAAAGCGAGCCCCGTAGATAAAGATGAAAAAAATCACCGAAGTGAAAGGCACCGGGATCTTCGTGGAAGGCGACGACGTCGACACCGACCAGATCATCCCGGCAAAATTCTTGAAGTGCGTCACGTTCAACGACCTGGGAAAACATGTGTTTTATAACGCCCGCTTCGGCGAGGACGGCAATGCAAAGGAACATCCGTTCAACGACGGGCGGTTTTCCGGCTCCTCCATTTTGGTCGTGAACAAGAATTTCGGATGCGGCTCCAGCCGGGAGCATGCGCCCCAGGCCCTGCTCCGGTTCGGGATAAAGGCCATCGTCGGCGAAAGCTTTGCGGAAATTTTTTCCGGAAACTGCATCGCCAACGGGCTGGCCATCGCGGCGGGGCCGAAGGAGGACATACGGCGCTTGATGAACACCATACGAGAAAATCCGACGGTCGAAATTCGGCTGGACCTGGTCTCCGGCAGCGTGGAGTACGACGGCTGCCGCTTCGGCGTCGAGCAGCGGGAGAGCCACCGAAGAAGCCTCATCGAGGGGACGTGGGACCCCCTGGACGAGATGCTTCAGGACGAGAGCCTGGTAGAGCGGGTGCGGGCGGGACTTCCATACGCGGGAGCGTTTCAAGATGAAAAGCGATAACGTTGCGGTGCTGCCGGGGGACGGGATCGGCCCGGAAATCATAAAGGAAGCGATACGGGTTCTGGAAAAAATTTCCGAAAAGCTTCGCTTCAAGCTGCATTATCAGTTCGAGGACGTGGGGGGGGCGGCCATCGACAAACACGGCGACGCCCTGCCCGACAGGACCCTCCGGACATGCGAAGGGGCCCGGGCCATCCTTTTCGGCGCCGTGGGAGGGGCGAAGTGGGACGTGCTTCCCCCAGAGGAGCGGCCGGAGAGGGCGGCGCTGCTCAAGCTGAGGAAGCACTTCGATCTCTACGCGAACCTGAGGCCCGCCATCGTCTTCAAGGCCCTGGCGGACGCCTCGACGCTGAAGAGGGAGGTGATCGGCGACGGGTTCGACATAATGGTGGTTCGGGAGTTGACGAGCGGAATTTATTTCGGCAGGAGGGAGCTGGACGCGGATTACGCCGTGGACGAGGCCAGATACACGAAGGGGGAAATCGAAAGAATCTCCCGGCTTGCCTTCGACATCGCGAGGAAAAGAAAAAGGAAGCTGACGCTGGTGGACAAGGCCAATATTCTGGCGACGAGCATATTGTGGAGGAGCACGGTCCAGGCCTTGGAGAAGGAATACCCGGACGTGGAGGTGAATTTCCTGTACGTGGACAACGCGGCGATGCAGCTCGTGAGAGACCCCAGGCAGTTCGACGTGATGCTGTGCGAGAACATGTTCGGGGACATCCTGTCGGACGAGGCGGCTATGTTGACGGGCTCCCTGGGCATGCTGCCGAGCGCCTCGATCGGTGGAGAAGGATTCGGGATGTACGAACCCGCGGGAGGCTCCGCCCCCGACATCGCGGGAAAGGGGGTTGCGAACCCGATCGCCCAAATCCTGTCGGCCGCCATGATGCTCAAGTACAGCCTCGGCCGGGAAAAGGGCTACGAGATGATTATGAAATCCGTGACTCAAGTCCTGGAGAAAGGCTACCGAACGCAGGACATTATGGAGGACGGGAAAACGCTCGTGAGCACAGAGGAAATGGGAGCGGCCGTTTGCGAGGAATTGGAAAAAGCGTGAGCCGCGCTCGCGCATCGAAGCGTTCCGCCGCCATGACGGGCAACATCGTGAAACGCCTTTGCGCCCTGAGTCTCATCGTTGCGATCGCCTCCGCCCTCGCATGCGGCGGCGACGGCGACCCGAAAGAGGCTCGTGAGATGTACAAGCGGGCGCTCGACCTTCAGGCCGAGCAACAAAACGCCGCGGCGCTCGCGGTCTTCCGGGAGCTTCTGGAAAAATATCCCGGGGCCAGCTTCCGGAGCGACGTCGAGTCGAACATCTCCTTCATCGAAAACCTCTTCGAGATGGAGCGGCGTGGGCGCTCGCGCATCGTCGTGGACCACCTCAAGGCCCTGGCCCGCGCCTGCGAGCGCTACAAGAGAAGGCGCGGCGCCTACCCGGCGGAGCTCGGGGCGCTCGTGCCGGAATACATCGAGAAAATTCCCTCCTGCCCGTGGGGCCATGTCTACAACTACCGCACCGAGCCCAACAGAAGAGGCAAGCCCCGCCAGAAATATTTTCTCGCGTGCTTCGGAAGCGACGGCATCCCGGGCGGCGAGGAGGACGCCTTCGACTGCATAGTCAAGGAGGGCGAGTTCATTCAGATTCACGAGTGGCTGCGCTGAGCGGCAGCCGGTTAACATAGGCTGCGGGGAGGTGCATGCCTGGAGAAGGAAAAGCGCGCTTTTCTCAGCTTGCCGTTTGTGGTATACTTTGACCTTAAATTTTTAAAGCTCAGATTCAGGAAACAATTTACAGGCAGAGGAGAGAAGCCCTTGAGAAGAACCATCATCGTTTCCCCTGTTTGCCGTTTTAGGTAGACACTCGCCTCAAGTATAAGAAGTCCGGTTCAGGAAACAACTTACAGACAAAGGAGAGAAGTCCATGAAGAAAACCTTTGCAATTTGCTTTGCCATGTTCACCGCGGTTACGCTCGCCTTCGCGCAGGCCACACCGCCCGATCTTGTTAACTTCCAGGGCGTCCTGCGGGATTCGTCCGACGCGCCGCTCGACGGCCCGTTCGACATGGTGTTCCGATTCTTCGACGATCCGGCGGTGGGGAGCGAGCTTCTGGTCGATTCCCACCTTGCGGCCGGAAGCGGCGCCGTCACGGTGACGGGCGGCCTCTTCAACGTCGCCCTTGGAAGCGGCACGGTGACGGGCGTTTACACGTCGCTCACGGACATGTTCCGTGACTACTCGGCGGTCTATGTGGAAGTGCAGGTCGGTGCCGACCCGGCGATGACGCCTCGCATCCAGGTGGTCTCGGCGGCGTATGCGCTGAATACCGACCATCTTGACGGGCTGGATTCGACGGATTTTGCCGCGCTGGGGCACACGCATGTGCTTACCGCAGGGGCGACGGACGTGACCGCCACGGCGGCGGAAGTCAACAGGTTGAGCGGCGTGGGCCCGACGGTGACGGCGGCGAACCTTACAGGACTCACGGACGGCTCGAACGCCGACGCACTGCACGCGCACTCCGGTGGAGGCGGTGACGCGGACACGCTGGACACGCTCGACTCGCTGCAGTTTCTCCGGAGCGACGTGGACGACACGGCGGCTGGGAACATTACGTTCAACCTGTCCGTTGGTGCGGGGGGAGCATCTCCCGTTACCAACTGGCGGATCAATTCAACGTATGGAGCCAGCGCAGCCTCGGGCTACGGCGCCGTGCGGGGAGAGGGGATAAACGGGCCTACGTACGGCTACCTGGGGGTACAGGGAGCCACGGATTTCGACGGCGTGCTTACGGCGGACTGGGGCGGGCGGGAAATCGGCGTGGCCGGAGTCTCGACCGGAGGTAGCAGCACAGACAACTACGGAGTGCTGGGCCATTCCAATTACACGGGCGTGAAGGGCGAGGCGGACGGCGCGGGCACGAACTACGGCGTCTACGGCACGGCCTTGGGCGGCACGGAGAACTGGGGTCTTTTCACGCCGAACGATGCCTACGTGGGCGGCATGCTCGACTTCGGCGGCGGACTGAACGACGACCTGACGGCGTCGGACGTGACGGAGCTGACGTACGGCGGGACGACTGCACTCCATACACACGCTGCGGGAGACGCCGATACGCTTGACAGCCTCGATTCGACGGATTTTGCTGCGGTTGCACATACGCACACGCTTACCTCAGGGGCTACGGACGTGACGGCCACGGCAGCGGAAGTCAACAGGTTGAGCGGCGTGGGCCCGACGGTGACGGCGGCGAACCTGACCACGGTAACGGACGGCTCGAACGCCGACGCGCTCCACGCGCATGACATCACCGGAACGGGCGACGTGCGCTACCTGCGCAAAGACATCGATGATACCGCGGCGGGCGCGATCACGTTCAGCAAAACCATCGGCGTGGGCATTGCGCCCGACAGCCTCTATGGGGTGTACAGCTCGGGGTCTTCCACCGGCGGTCGCTTCATAGGGACCACCCGAGGTGTGTGGAGCCAAGTGAACGAAACTTCAGCTTCCGATATCTTCGGCGTGTCTACCAAGGCGACAGATGCTGGCACTACCGCCACCACCGTCCATGGAACATTCAGCGTGGCCGACGCTACTGGAGCCTCAAACAACAAATCTGTTTATGGGCTTTGGGCGGAAGCAAAGGGAGCTGCCAGCAGCCAGGGAGTACATTGTGGTGTTTTTGGGTCGGCAAGCAGCGCCAGCAACGGCCCCAACTACGGCGTCTACGGCGCGGCCTCGGGCGGCTCGGAGAACTGGGGACTGTATACGACGGACTATGCCCACGCGGACAATCTCAACGTGGGGACGACGACGCAATTGAGCAGTTGGCGGATCGATTCGACCTATGGAACAGGCGGGGCGGGCTACGGCGCCGTGCGGGGGCAGGGGGCGAATGCTCCCACGAAAGGTTATCTGGGCGTGCAGGGAGCGACGAATTTCGACGGCGTGGCTACGGCGGACTGGTCCGGGTGGGAAATCGGCGTGGCCGGAATCTCGACGGGGACTAGTGCCCCCCTCACCGACAACTACGGCGTGCTGGGCCATTCGAATTACACGGGCGTGTTTGGCGAGGCGATCGGCACCACGGGCACACTCTACGGCGTCTACGGCACGGCCTCGGGCGGCACGGAGAACTGGGGGATCTTCACGCCGGACGACGCGTACGTGGGATCCAGCCTCCTTGTGGACACCGGCACCATCGGCGTGGGCATTGCGCCCGAGAGTGCCAAAGGGGTGTACAGTTATGTGAACGGAAATTCATCTTCCAATCTCTACGGCGTGTATGCCGAGACGATAAATGCTGATACATCTAATTCCGAAGCCATCTACGGAACATTCAGCAAGGCCGATGCCACTGGTCCAGCCCCAAACACCAAACTGGTCTATGGGCTTAGGGGAGAAGCAACGGGAGCTTCCGGCAGTGATGGATCCCATGTCGGTGTCTCCGGCCGGGCATATGGCGGTGACGGTGATCATTTTGGCATTTCCGGGACTGCCAATCAAACCTCGAGTGGTGGCTTCCACTACGGCGTCAACGGCACGGCCTCTGGCGGCGCGGCGAACTATGGCGGCTGGTTTTCGGGAACAGACTACGGGGTTTACGGACAATCGAGTGGAGGCTGGGGCATCTACACGCCTGACAACGCAAGACTCGGGGACGCCATTACCGACCGCCACCGCTTCTGGGGATGGATTCAGGCTGGCTCCACGAGCGATGACCATCGCATCCTGTCAAACGCCGGCAACTGGGGCTACATCGGCGACGCTACCTATTACTGGTATCGGATGTACGCCAATCGTTACTACGCAATAACCCAAACTTTCGGCTCTTTCGACACCTATCCCGACCTCGACATGCTCGACGCGATGGAGATAGTTCCCCACACGGACGAGAAGACGGGCAAGACGGAGATGATTTTCACCAACCTGCCGCCGATGATTTTGGGCGACCCGGCCGTGGACGGCGAAAGAGCGGACCGGTTCGTTGATCTTTCAAAGGCCATCAGCTTCACCTTCGGCTCATTGAGGCAGATGCGTGCCGAGACGAAGGGCCGCGACGCGGCGCTGCGCGACGAGCTCAACCTGCGCACCCCCGACAAAAAGACCGGAAAGCAGACGATGGACGGAAATCTTCAAATCGTCCTCGACAAGGACGCAAACGACGCGTCGCGCTTCTCCATCTTCCGCGACGGCGCGGACGGCCTGCAGGAAGAGGTTTTCCGTGTGGACGAGGAGGGCAACGTCTACGCGCGCGGCTCGTTCCGTCCCGCGTCGCTCGACCTGGCGGAGTACCATCCCGTGGGCGAGGCGGTGGAGGCGGGCGACGTGCTCGTCGCGGACCGCTTCGCGCCGGGAGTTATGCGCAAGGCCACGTCCGCGGAGGACAAGGCCGTCGTGGGCGTCGTTTCCGCGACGCCCGGCATCGAGCTCGGGCGGAGCATCAAGCAGATTGCCGCCATGGAGCCGGAGATTGCGGCGTGGATTGACGAGGCGCGGGCGCTCGGTGACAAGGAAGCCGAGGACGCCGCATGGGCGCAGCTCGAGGAAATTTTCAGGGAAACGCACGCGGCGGTGGCGCTCTCGGGGACGGTGGCGTGCAAGGTGGACGCGGGCTACGGGGCGGTCGAGGTGGGCGACCTCCTGGTTACGTCGCCCACGGCGGGGCACGCGATGCGCGCGGACGAGCCCGCGCCGGGGACGGTGCTCGGCAAGGCTTTGGAGCCTCTGAATGCCGGCGCGGGTGCCATCAAGGTGCTCGTTATGCTAAGATAGGGAAAGGAAAAAACGCCATGAAACATTTTAGAGACATCGCACCGCTTCTCGCGCTCCTTTGCGTCGCCGGTCTCGTCGGCGCCCAGGAGAGCGCGAGCTACAAACTCAAAGAGCACACCATGAACGAGGGCGGCAATCCCGACGGAGGCGTGGTTCTCGAGTCTGCGAGCTACAAGCTCACGCTCGACGCCATCGGCGACTCCGTGGCGGAGGCGGGCACGCTTTCGAGCACGAACTACAAGGGGGAAGCGGGGTTCGTGCCGCCCTATCCGCCGCCCGGGGAGGTTCTGAATCTGCTCTTCACGGACGAGCAGACTCTCGCGTGGGACCCGGAAGAGAGCGTCGGGGCCTACAGGGTTGTCCGCGGCCTGTTGACGGACCTGCCCGGAGACTACGGCGACTGCACGCAACGTGTTCCCGCGAACACGGCGACGGAGGCGAGTGCGCCGCCGGCTGGGGAGACGTATTTCTATCTGGTGACGGCGGAGAACCGGCTCGCGGAGGAAGGGACGTTGGGCGAGGACAGCACGCCAGCGGAGCGGCCGAACACCTCCCCCCCGTGCCCGTGACGACGCGATATACGGCTTGTTTGGGGGGTTATCCAAACATGAGACGTATATAACGAAGTCTTCTCCGGCAAGAAATCAAATAATATCTTGGAAAGCCCGGGGGGGGGCATGGAATGGTCGGGAGCGCCCCGGCGTTGATTTACGCCGCGGCATCGATTATTCTCATACCTACACCGGGCATCGAAAAGGGCACATATGAAGAAAGCAACGAAGGTTGAAACGTTCCTCAAGAAGAACTACAAGGGCCTGACGAACAAAGAGCTCGCCGACGCGCTTCGCAAGCAGGGGCACCTCATAACGACGCAGGAGGTGCAGTCCCTTCTGCGGAAGCTTGGCCTGAGCCGCCGCATCGAGGGGCGCGGGGAACTCCCGAGCCGCATCCGGGAAATCGCCGCAATGAGCCTGACCCGCGAGCGCGCCAAGGAGTCGGCCGTATACGAAAAGGCCCTCAAGGATTACGAGGCCGCGCACAAAGCCATGCGCAGGAAGAAGCACAAGGAAGCGGAAAAAGCGTTCGCGCTCGTGGCGCAGACTTACGCGCAAAGCGAGCCCGAGCTTGCCGACCGCGCCCGCACCTACGAGGCCGTTTGTTCACGCCTCACCGCGAAGCCGGAGCCTCAGACGCTGCGCTCGTTTGACAACGCCTACGAAGCGGGCTTGTTCGCGTTCAATGAGCGCCGGCACGGGGAGGCGGAAAAAATTCTCCAAAAGGCGCTTGCGAAGGCCGGCAACGCCCGCGAGCGGGGCAAGGCGCGCTACGTGCTTGCGAGCCTCGAGGCCGGCCGCGAAAACGAGGCCGCGTGCCTTGAGCACCTCCGGAAAGCCATCAAGGAAGACGAACAATACCGGTTCCAGTTCCGCTACGACCTCGACTTCATGGACTACGTCTCCCGTCCCGAGTTCCGGGAGCTTGCGTCGGCTCCCAAGAGCGAAAAGAAGCGCAAGACGGCCTAGCTTCTTTCACCTGCAGCCATGGCGCGCGCTCCCTCTCGCGCTTCCCCACGCAAGGGCAAAGGCTCCAAGAAACGGGCCGTGCTCGTGCTCGCCGCGGGCGTGGGGAAACGCATGCGCTCGGCGCTGCCCAAGGTCCTGCACCCCCTCCACGGGCGGCCCGTGCTTTCCTACGTCCTGGACCTCGCGAGGCCCCTCGGCGACGTGTTCGTCGTGACGGGCGCCCAGGCCGGCCGCGTCCGCGAGATCCTGCCCAAGGGGGTTATTCCCGTCCTGCAAAAAAACCAGCTCGGCACCGGCCATGCGGTCATGGCGGCGGCGCCGCAGCTCAAGCGCTATCGGAGCGTTCTCGTCCTGTCGGGCGACTCCCCGCTCATTCGGGAGTCGACGCTTCGAATGCTGCTCGAAGAGCACAAGCGCGTGGGCGCGGTGTCCACGCTTCTCTCGGCACGCCTCGAAAACCCCTCGGGCTACGGGCGGCTTGTGCGAAACGGCGACGGCTCGCTCCGCGGCATCGTCGAGGAGGCCGACGCCGCGCCCGACGAGCGCGCCCTGCAGGAGGTCAACGGGGGCACGTATTGTTTCTCGTCGGCCGGGCTGCTTGAGTGCCTGCCGCGCCTCCGGCGCGAAAACAAGCAGAAGGAATATTACCTGACCGACGCCGTTTCCTGGCTCCTGAAGGAGCGGCGAACGGTCCACGTGGCACAGACGCCGGACTGGACGGAGGTTCTGGGCGTCAACACTCGCGTGGACCTCGCGGTGGCGCACGAGGTGCTCCGGCGCCGGAAGGTGCATGCCCTCATGGAGCAGGGCGTGACGCTGCTCGATCCGACGTCGGCCTACGTGGCCCCTTCGGTCGAGGTGGGCGCGGACACCGTCCTTGAGCCCAACGTCTTCCTCTCCGGCTCAACGCGCGTCGGCAGGCGCTGCCGCATCGGGACGGGCGCCCATGTGGAGAATTGCGTCCTCGCCGACGACGTTTCGATAAAACCCTACAGCGTCGCGGAGGGCGCCGCGGTGGGGCGCGGCGCGAGCGTCGGGCCCTTCGCGCGCCTTCGCCCCGGCACCTCGATCGGAGCGAACGCCAAGGTGGGAAACTTCGTCGAGACCAAGAAGGCGAGCCTGGGCGCAGGAAGCAAGGCGAACCACCTCGCGTACCTCGGCGACGCCAGGATCGGGAAGAAGGTGAACATCGGCGCGGGCACCATCACCTGCAACTACGACGGCGTCCGCAAGCACGAAACGGTCCTGGGCGACGGCGTTTTCGTGGGAAGCGACGCCCAGTTCGTCGCCCCCGTGCGCGTGGGCCGGGGGGCCTACGTCGCCGCCGGCTCGATCATCACGGAGGACGTGCCCCCTCATGCGCTCGCCGTCGCGCGCGGCCGGCAGGAGAACAAGGCGGGATGGGTCAAGAAACGAAAGCGAAAGCGCGCCAAGAGGAAATGAACTGACATGTGCGGCATCGTAGGCTACGTCGGCGGGCGGGACGCCGTGCCGCTCCTGATTGAAAGCCTCAAGCGGCTCGAGTACCGGGGCTACGACTCGGCCGGCCTCGCCGTCATCGAGCAGAACGGCGCCCTGGCGCTCCGCCGGAACGCCGGAAAGATTCACGACCTCGAAGCCGTCGTCCGGAAGGAGCCGCTTCGGGGCCTCGTGGGGCTCGGCCACACCCGCTGGGCCACGCACGGGCGCCCCACGGAGGAAAACGCCCACCCGCACCGCGACTGCAAGGGCGAGGTGGTCGTCATACAAAACGGCATCATCGAGAACTACGCCGCGCTCAAGGACGCCCTCTCCCGCGAAAAGCACGCCTTCGTCACCGAGACGGACACCGAGGTCGTCGCCCACCTCATCGAAAAGCACCTGCCCGCGTCGGCGACGCTCGCGGAGGCCGTCCGCAAGGCCGCCTCTGAGCTGGAAGGCCTCTACGCCATCACGGTCATCTCCACGCGCGAGCCCGGCCTGGTCGTCGCCCTGAAGCAGGGGCCGCCGCTCATCGTGGGCCTCGGCGAGGAAGAGAATTACGTCGCTTCCGACGTGCAGGCGCTTCTGCCCTACACGCGCGACGTCGTGTACCTCGAGGACGGCGACCTGGCCGAGGTGCGGCGCGACTCCGTGCGCGTGGTCGGCGGGGACGGGACGGTCCGCGAGCCCGTCCGGGCGCGGATTCCGTGGGACCCGGTCTCGGCCGAGAAAGGCGGCTTCAAGCACTTCATGCTCAAGGAGATTCACGAGCAGCCCACGGGCGTGCGCGAGACGCTCCTCGGGCGCATCAACCTCGAAACCGGCGCGGTGCACCTGGAAGAGATCAACCTCGACGACGACGCCCTGAGGCGCTTCGAGCGCGTCCACTTCGTGGCCTGCGGCACGTCGTGGCACGCGTGCCTCGTCGGCAAGCGCTACGTGGAGCACCTTGCGCGCCTTGCGTGCGAGGTGGACTACGGCTCCGAGTACCGCTACCGTGACCCCATCGCGGACGAGCGGACGCTCACCGTCGCCGTCAGCCAGTCGGGCGAGACGGCCGACACGCTGGCCGCGATGGAGGAATCGTCCTCCAAGGGCTCGACCGTTCTCTCCATCTGCAACGTCCGCGGGAGCATGATAACGAGAAAATCCCACGGCGTGCTCTACACGCACGCGGGGCCCGAGATCGGCGTCGCCTCCACCAAGGCCTTCACCTCGCAGCTCGCGGCGCTTCACCTGCTGGCGCTCCGGCTGGGGCAGGCGCGCGGCGTCCTTTCGGTCGACGAGTCCAGAGAGGCCGTGACCGACCTGGCCTGCCTGCCGCACGCCATGGAGAATTACCTCGCGAATCAGGAAGCCATGGCGGCGCTCGAGGAGGCCGCACGCGCTCACCACACGTACCGCAATTTCCTCTACCTCGGGCGCGGCATCCACTACCCGCTCGCGCTCGAAGGCGCCCTCAAGCTCAAGGAGATTTCCTACATCCACGCGGAGGGCTACCCCGGCGGCGAGATGAAGCACGGCCCCATCGCCTTAATCGACGAGCAGATGCCCGTGGTGGCGCTGGTCTTCGGCGGCGCGACGCGGGCGAAGATTATGGGGAACATCGAGGAGGTGAAGGCGCGCGGCGGCAACGTCATCGCGCTCACGTGCGAGGGTGACTCGGAGGCCGCGCGCAAGGCCGACACGCACCTTTCGGTTCCCCGCGTCGCGCCGCTCCTCGTCCCCGTTCTCGAGGCGCTCCCCCTGCAGCTTTTCGCCTACCACATCGCCAGCCTCCTCGGCTGCGACGTGGACCAGCCGCGCAACCTGGCCAAGAGCGTGACGGTGGAGTAGGAGGAATCGCCCGCCTACGTCGGGCCTGCCCCTAAGAAAGGGCCAAGGTTCAGCCGCCATCTGCCACTCGCCTTTGCGAAGTGCGGACGGCGGGCGCCGAAGCTAAGGGGCTTTTCTCTCCCTCCTCCTCCTCTTTCCTACATTCCCCGTTCCGGGTTGCTTCCCGAACGGCTTCGGCTTCGGGTGTTCCGCATAGTGGAGACGGGTCGTCACTTCCTCGAGCCTTTTGCCCGCCACCTCGACATGGGGGTGGATGAAGTAGTTCAAGGGGCCGGTCGTGTGCCCTTTTCCAAGCTCCAGGTCCCTGCCCGTCGTAAACAGGATGCGGTCCGCCGGCTGGGTGCCGAAATAGAGCGTCCGGCGCTTCTTGTGCTTCCACGCCTCGGAGGCGTCGACCGGGAACCAGCCCACGCCGGGCAGGAAAACCTGCACCCAGCAGTGGTAGGTGGAAATTTTCCCCGAGGCCTGGTTTTCGGGAATGGGAAAGCCGATCTCGAAGCGGGTGGGAATCCCTTCGGCGCGGGCGAGCGAGGTGAAGAGGGCGTGAAAGTCGGTGCAGTTCCCGTAGCGCTTCGTGCATGCCCACAGGGCGTCGCCGTGGCCCCAGCCCTCGCCTTCCTTTTTGTACTCCATGTTGTCGACGACGTAGTCGTAAATCGCCCGCGCCCGCGCGAGCGGAGAAGGACCGGTTTTCGGAAGCTCGGCCCGCACCTTGTCCAGGAGCGGGTCCGAGACGGGCACCCGCCGGTTGGGAATGAGGAAGAGCGCGGGTTTTTCCCGCTTCCAGGCCGCAAGGGCGCTTTTGTCCGGCGCCTCGGGGAGGCGTTTCTGAACTCGGCGGCGCTGCACCGCGTAGTTAACCCGGACGGTAATGGGCCTGCCGTCCGAGCGGTCCACGTGACCGTGCCAGAAACGGTTACCGTACCGAGCCTCGGTCTTTTCCCTGCCGGGCACGCTCGCCGTGACGAGGTAGCGCAGAATGTCCTGACTGTCGTCGGAGGCGGCGAGAGGCACGAAGACGTCGACGGGGCCGGCGCCCTCGGGCTGCGCCGCGATCTCCGCCTCGTAAACGAAGGCGAAGTCGCGTTCCGCCTGTCCGGGGTCGACGGGCTTCGCGTCCTCGCCCAAGGCAAGGGCGGCGGCGAGGGAGACCATGGCAAGCGCCAGAGCCTTTTCAAAAAGCTCTCGTATTCGTTTTCTAGACGGGTGATGTATCGTGTCCATAAAATCCTACGGCCTCCATTCAGGTTTAACGGTGAAACGTACCTTGCCGCCGGTCATGGTCAAAAGGACGCGCGCCTCGCGGAGCGCGAGCGGCGGCACTTCCATCACGTCGCGATCCACTACGATGAGGTCGGCGAACATCCCCTCGCGCAGCGCGCCCTTCAGGTCTTCCTCGAAGGCGGCGTAGGCGGCTGCGCGCGTGAACGCACGGAAGGCCTCCTCGCGCGTCAGGCGCTCCTCGGGCCGCCAGCCTCCCGGAGGATTTCCTTCCCGGTCCTGCCGCGTGATGGCGGCGTAGAGTCCGAAGAAAGGGTTTGGAGGCTCGGCGGGAAAATCCGAGCCCGCAGCGAGCGTGCAGCCCGCGTCGAGAAATTTCCGCCAAGCGTAGGCGCCCGCAAGGCGCGCTTCACCGAGGCGCTCGACGGCCCACGGCATGTGGGAGGTCGCATGGACAGGCTGCATCGAGACCAGGAGGCCGAGGCGCGCGAAGTGTGGAATGTCCTCCGTGGCGGCCACCTGTGCATGCTCGACACGCCAGCGGAGTTCTTTCGGGTTTTCCGCCGACGCGAGCACCTCCCTATACACCTCGAGCGCCGCGCGGTTCGCACGGTCGCCTATGGCATGGACCGCCGCCTGGTAGCCGCGCTCGAGCGCATGCTCGCAGGCGGCTTTGAAATCTTCCCGCGACAACGAGAGGAGAGGGCCTTTGTTTTCGGGATCGTCGGCGTAGGGAGCCAGGAGCGCCGCGCTCCTTAAGCCGAGCGCCCCGTCGAGCGAGAGCTTCAATGTGCGCACCGTAAGGAAGCCGTCGTGGAGCCCGATGCGGGGCGGGGCGAGGCCTTCTTCCGGAAGTCCGGCGCGCCCGTCAACCATCGCATAGACGCGCAGGGGAAGCATGCCGTTTTCGGCGAGATATTCGAGCACCTCCAGTAGGGTGGGCGACGCGCTGGCTTCGTGAACGGACGTGAGCCCGAGCGAGACGCAGGCCTTCACCGCGTCCAGGACGCGCTGCCCCACCTCTCCTCCCCGAAGAGGCGGAATGATGTGCCCGATAAAGCGCATGGCCGTGTCCACGAATACGCCCGTTGGGCTGCCCGTCTCGGGATCCCGCACAATGCGCCCTCCCGGAGGGTCGGGCGGCACCCGGTCGTCGAGACCCGCCAGCTCCATCGCCTTGCGATTGGCGAGCCCTGCTTGGCCGTCCACGCGCGTGAGCCACGCCGGGCGGTCGGGCACGGCCTCGGACAAGAGCTCGTGGGTGGGAAACGTTTTTTCCTTCCATCGATTCTGGTCCCAGCCGTACCCCAGCACCCATGCACCCGAAGGCAGCGTCTCCTCGTATTCTTCCACGAGCGCAACCAGTTCGACGTAGCTCGCGGCGTCGCTTAAATCCACGGTATAGAGCATCAACCCCAGGTTCAAAAGATGCCCGTGCGCGTCGATGAGTCCCGGAAGAAGCGCTTCGTCCGGTCCGAGTTCGACGAGGCGTGTGCCGGCGTCTCCGAGGCGCATGACCTCGTCGCGCGCTCCGACGGCCACGATGCGGTCGCCCGCCACGGCCACCGCCTCCGCCACGGGAGCACCGCGCTCGTCGAGCGTGTAGGCTTTTCCAGTAAAGATCCAGTCGGCCGGCCCGCCGGGCGCTTCCGAGGAACAGGCCGTCAGGAAGGTGAGTGCTGCAACCGCTGCGATCTTTAGGGATTGACGGGGAACGAAATCAGACATTTTTTAAGGAACAAGCTGCCATGGATAGTTCGTTTCTTCAAGCGTGCGGCGCGCGACTTCGGCCCGCAGCGGGAAATTTTCTGAAAAACAAACCCTTGGCGAAGCTCGGCTTTTTCGGGGCCATGGAAAAAAACTCTCCTATCGGGCAACCGGGCAGGGGGAAATTTTCATCGCCCCAGTATAGCGGCGGACGGGGGGGGGAAGCAAACGGTCCGCCCGCGTCGCGTTGCCCGCGGCGCATGTGCTACCATGCGGGCGGCATGCGCTATTTTAACGTTGCGTTCGCTTGTGTCGCGGCGGGTCTCGCCCTTTCCTGCCTGGGGTGCGGCACGCCGGCGCCCGCTCCCGTTGTCAGGGAATGGCTGACGCAGCAGTACGACCTTGCGGGAACGGGCGTGTCGCCGGGCCCGGGCCCGCGGCAGCTGACCCACATCGTGTGGGAGCTCGAAACCGGCGGCGCGATCTGGAGCGGCGCCGTCGTGACGGAGGAGCGGGTGTTCTTCGGCAACCAACATAGCCAGTTCGTCGCCGTCGAGCGCGCAAGCGGAACCCTGGTATGGAACAACGACCTGGGCCCGGGCGCCGTCATTCGCCGCATGCCCACCCTCTACGAGGGAACGCTTTACGTCGCCGCCCAGCATGGCCACCTCTTTGCGCTCGACGCCGAAAGCGGGGAGATTCGGTGGACGTTTCTTTCGGAGGACGCCCATCACGACCACCCCGGCAAGATGGCCTTCAGCGCTTCGCCGCGTGTCAAGGACGGGCTCGTCTATGCACCCTGCATGGACGGAAAGCTCTACGTCATCGACGCCTCCTCGGGAGAGGAGGTATGGAAATTTTCCAACTCGGCCGGACAGGGCATCGCCGCCGCGCCGGCCATCCGCGACTCCATGCTTTACCTCGGCACGATGGCGCGGACAGACACCCTCCTGATGGCGCTCGACGTGACGGAAAGGAAGCTCGTCTGGCAAGCGGAACTTCCGGCGCACGTCATGTCCTCGCCCGCGGTGGACGAGGCGCGCGTCTACGCCGCCGCCGGGAACGGCGGAATCTACGCCTTCGACGCAAAGGGCGGCGAGAAACTCTGGACGTTCACGGCGGAGTACGCCGTGTTCTCCTTTCCCGCGGTGGACGACGCGCGCGTCTACTACGGCTCGCGCGACGGCTACGTCTACGCGCTCGACAAGTTCACGGGGGAGCTCGCCTGGAAGTTCGACGCGGAAGGCTACGTCGAAAGCGGCCTCGTGCGCGCGGGGCCGCTTCTCTACGTCGGCTCGTCGGACGGCAACGTTCACGCCCTGGACGCCGAGACGGGCGAAGAGGTCGCCCGCTTCACGGCCCGCAACGCCGTTCAATCGACGCTCGCGGTTTACGACGAGACGCTATACTTCGGCGACATGAGCGGCTATTTCTACGCCGTGGCCGATCAAGCTCAGTAGGCCCGCCCGGCGCCTCGAACCCCGCTACCCCTTCACAACCCCGATGGGGCGCAGCTTCGCAACCTTGACGGAGAGCCCCGCGCCGGCGACGGCGTCCACGACGTCCGCCACGTCCTTGTAGGATTCGGGCATCTCCTCCGCGACGGTGCGGACGCTGGCGGCCTTGACGGTGACGCCGAGCTCGCTCATCTCCTCGAAAAGCCTGCGCCCACGCGCCGCCCGGCTCGCCTTCTTGCGGCTCATCCGGCGCCCCGCGCCGTGGCAGGTGCTTCCCCACGTCTCCCGGAAACTTCCCTCCGTCCCCGTCAGGACGAAGGAGTAGCGCCCCATGTCGCCGGGGATGAGGACGGGCTGGCCGACCGGGCGGTAGGCCTCGGGGATTTGAAGATTTCCCGGCGGGAAGGCGCGCGTCGCGCCCTTGCGGTGGATGCAGAGTATCTTCTTTTTTCCGCCCACCTCGTACTCCTCCATCTTGGCGATGTTGTGCGCGACGCCGTAGACCAGGCGCATGCCCATCTCCTCGGGCGATTTTTTGAGGACGCGCTCGAACGCCTCGCGCACCCAGTGCGTGATCATCTGGCGGTTCGCGAACGCGAAGTTCACGGCGCAGCGCATCGCACCCAGGTATTTTTCCGCCTCGGGCGAATGAAGCGGCGCGCAGCAGAGCTGCCGGTCGGGAAGCTCGATGCGGTACTTGCGGGCGGCCTCGTCCATGAGGTCGAGGTAATCCTCGCACGTCTGGTGCCCCAGGCCCCGCGAGCCCGTGTGCACGAAGGCGACGACCTGCCCCTGGAATAATTCCAGCCTCGCGGCCTTCGCCTCGTCGAAGACTTCCTCGACGACGTCGATCTCGAGGAAGTGGTTGCCCGAGCCGAGCGAGCCGAGCTGCCCCTTGCCGCGCTCCTTGGCGCGGGGGCTCACGAGCGAGGGGTCGGCGCCCTTCATCCGCCCGCCCTCCTCGATGCGCTCGAGGTCGCCGCGCGTGCCGTAGCCCCTATCGACCGCCCAGCGCGCGCCCTGCACGAGGAGCTCGTCCATCTCGCGCGCCTTCACCTTCACGTGGCCCTGCGAGCCCACGCCCGAGGGCACGGAGCGGAACAGGGTGCTCATCAAGTCTTCGAATTTATCCGCGATCCCCTCGCGCCTGAGGTCCGTGCGAATCAGCCGGACGCCGCAGTTGATGTCGTAGCCCACGCCGCCGGGGGAGACCACGCCGCCCGCGTCCGCGTCGAAGGCGGCCACGCCGCCGATGGGAAAGCCGTAGCCCCAGTGGATGTCGGGCATGGCCATGGACTTTCCGACGATGCCCGGAAGGCACGCGACGTTCGCCACCTGCTCGACGCACGGGTCGCCGCGAATGCCCGCCATCATCGCCTCGGTGGCGAAGATGAGCCCCTCGGTGCGCATCCGGCCCTCGCGCGGAACGCGCCAGCGGTAGTCGTCGATTCTTTCGACGCTGAGATTCGGCATGGCTATGTACGATTATGATACCACGGCGGCGGGCGGCCCGTTCGCCGGCGGCGTAATGTTGACACGGCGCAAACGACGTTCTACCCTACGGAGGAAAGAAATTCCATGAATCTCCAAGACAACACGGCCATCGTGACCGGCGGAAGCCGCGGCATCGGCTACGCCGTGGCCGAGGCGCTCGCCGACCGGGGGGCGAGGCTGGCCATATGCTCCCGCACCGAGAGCGAGCTTCGCGCGGCCGAGAAGCGCCTCGCCGAGAAAACGGAAGTCCTGGCGCAGCCGGCGGACGTCTCGGACGAGCGCCAGATCGAGGCGTTCGTCGCCGCCGCGCACAAGCGCTTCGGCCCGCCGCACATCCTCGTGAACAACGCGGGAGGCCCCCTTCTGGAGACCCTCGTCGAGGACATCGCGACCGAGGACTTCGACAAGATGCTCGCCGTCGACCTGCGCGGCACCTTTCTCATGACGCGCGCCGTGCTCGCGGAGATGAAAAAACGGCGCGACGGCTACATCGTCAACATCGCCGGCGCCTACAACGTGGGCGGGGAACCCGAAGAGAGCGCATACAGCGCGGCGAAGTTCGGCGTGAGGGGCCTCACCGAGAGCCTGATAGAGGAAGCGCGTCCGTACAACGTCCGCGCCTGCTCCATCTGTCCCAACTACGTGGCGACCGCCCCCGCGGACGACGACCCGCTGATGCGCAAAAAAGATATGCTCCAGCCCGAGGACATCGCGAAGACCGTCCTATGGCTCCTCGACCTCTCGCCGGTCTCCGTGGTGAAGGAGGTCGTGCTGGATCACCTGGTGCAGGTAGACTAAGAATGAATAATGTTCCACCCTTCTTTCGCATGAACCGACAGGAGAACTTATGGACATTCAAGGCAAAACAGCCATCGTAACCGGCGCGAGCCGCGGCATCGGCTACGCCGTGGCCGAGGCGCTCGCCGACCGCGGGGTGAAATTAGCCTTCTGCGATCGCATCGAGAGAGAGCTGCGCGCGGCCGAGAAGCGCCTCGCCGGGCGCACCGACGTCCTGGCGCAATTGGCGGACGTCTCGGACGAGCGCCAGGTCAGGGCTTTCGTCGGCGCCGTGCGCAAACGGTTCGGCACGCCTGACATCCTCGTGAACAACGCGGGCATCTCCGGCTCGTATGCCATCGTTGAGGACACCACGCCCAAGGAATTCGACGAGATTCTTGCCACCAACCTGCGCGGCACCTTTCTCGTGACGCGCGCCGTGCTCCCGGAGATGAAGAAGCGGCGCAACGGCTACATCATCAACATCGCCTCCATCGCGGGCAAGGAGGGCGGTGCCGACATGAGCGCCTACTGCGCCTCGAAGTTCGGCGTAGTGGGCTTCACCGAGAGCCTGATAGAGGAGGCGCGTTCGCACAACGTCCGCGCCTGCTCCATCTGCCCCGAATGCGTGGCGACCCCCATGACGCGCGACGAGCCCATACCTAAGGAAGAGATGCTCCAGCCCGAGGACATCGCGAAAACCGTCCTCTGGCTTCTCGACCTCTCGCCGGTCTCCGTGGTGAAGGACGTCGTTCTGGATCGCATGGGGGAGGAAGAGTAATCAAGAATCGACAGGAGAACTTATGGACATTCAAGGCAAAACGGCCATAATAACCGGAGGGAGCCGCGGCATCGGCTACGCCGTGGCCGAGGCGCTCGCCGCCCGTGGGATGAAGCTGGCCGTCTGCTCACGCACCGAGAGCGAGCTGCGCGCGGCCGAGAAGCGCCTCGCCGGGCAGACGGAAGTTCTTGCGCAGCCGGTGGACGTCTCGGACGAGCGCCAGGTCGAGGCGTTCGTCGGCGCCGTGCGCAAGCGCTTCGGCCCGCCTTACATCCTCGTGAACAACGCGGGCGTCATCGGCCCGTATGTCCTCGTTGAGGACATCGCGCCCAAGGGCTTCGACGAGGTGCTCGCCATCAACCTGCGCGGCGCCTTTCTCATGACGCGCGCCGTGCTCGCGGAGATGAAGAAGCAACGCGACGGCTACATCGTCAACGTCTCATCCGTCTCGGGCAAGGAGGGCGATCCCAAATTGAGCGCCTACAGCGCCTCGAAGTTCGGCATGGTGGGCTTCACCGAGAGCCTCATCGAGGAGGCGCGCTCACACAACGTCCGCGCCTGCTCCATCTGTCCCAACTACGTGGATACACTCATGTCGCAGGGCGATCCGGAGGTGCCCGACGAGGAAATGCTCCGGCCCGAGGATATCGCGAAGACCGTCCTCTGGCTCCTCGACCTCTCGCCGGTCTCCGTGGTGAAGGAGGTCGTGCTGGATCACCTGGTGGAGGTAGACTAGGCATGAATAATGCTCCACCCTTCGTTCGCATGAATCGACAGGAGAACGTATGGACCTTAAAGGTAAAACAGCCATCATAACCGGCGGGAGCCGCGGCATCGGTTACGCCGTGGCCGAGGCGCTCGCCGACCGCGGGATGAAGCTTGCCATCTGCTCGCGCACCGAGAGCGAGCTGCGCGACGCCGAGAAGCGCCTCGCCGGGCGCACCGACGTCCTGGCGCAGGCGGTGGACGTCTCGGACGAGCGCCAGGTCGAGGCGTTCGTCGCCGCCGTGCGCGAGCGCCTCGGCCCGCCCTACATCCTAGTGAACAACGCGGGCATCTTCATCTCGTTATCCCTCATCGAGGGCACCGCGCCCAAGGAATTCGACGAGACGCTCGCCGTCAACCTGCGCGGCACCTTTCTCATGACGCGCGCCGTCCTCGCGGAGATGAAGAAGCAGCGCGACGGCTACATCTTCAACATCTCCTCCACCTCGGGCAAGGAGGGCGAGGAAGAATCGAGCGCCTACTGCGCCTCGAAGTTCGCCATGATAGGCTTCACCGAGAGCCTGATCGAGGAGGCGCGCTCGCACAACGTCCGCGCCTGCTCCATCTGTCCCGACTACGTGGCGACGCCCATGACGACCGACGAGCCGATACCCGCGGAGGAGATGCTCCAGCCCGAGGACCTCGCGAAGACCGTCCTCTGGCTCCTCGACCTCTCGCCGGTCTCCGTGGTGAAGGAGGTCGTGCTGTGGCGTCTGGGGGAGGCAGACTAGGCGTGAATAATGTTCCACCCTTCTTTCACATGAACCGACAGGAGAACGTATGGACCTAAAAGGCAAAACAGCCATCGTAACCGGAGGAAGCCGCGGCATCGGCTACGCCGTGGCCGAGGGACTCGCCGACCGAGGGATGAAGCTGGCCATCTGCTCACGCACCGAGAGCGAGCTGCGCGCGGCCGAGAAGCGCCTCGCCGGGCGCACCGACATCCTGGCGCAGCCGACGGACGTCTCGGACGAGCGCCAGGTCGAGGCGTTCGTCGGCGCCGCTCGCAAGCGCCTCGGCCCGCCTTACATCCTCGTGAACAACGCGGGCGTCATCGGCTCGGACGACCTCATCGAGGACATCGCGCCCAAGGACTTCGACGAGATGCTCGCCATCGACCTGCGCGGCACCTTTCTCATGACGCGCGCCGTGCTCGCGGAGATGAAAAAGCAGCGCGACGGATACATCGTCAACATCGCCTCCTATTCGGGCAAGCGGGGCATGGCCGAATCGAGCGCCTACTGCGCCGCGAAGTTCGGCATGGTGGGCTTCACCGAGAGCCTGATAGAGGAAGGGCGCCCGCACAACGTCCGCGCTTGCTCCATCTGCCCACCCTACGTGGCGACCCCCATGACGAGCGGTGATCCGGATGTGCCCGACGAGGAGATGCTCCAGCCCGAGGATATTACTAAGACCGTCCTCTGGCTCCTCGATCTCTCGCCGGTCTCCGTGGTGAAGGAGGTCGTGCTGGGGCGCCTGGGGCAGTAGGCCGGTTGTCGGAGAGCCGGCTCTCGATCCCGCAACGTTGCCCTTACCTTTGAAAAAAAAGAGGGAACGCGGGACTCGGGAAAGGCGTTATAGTAAAAACGATGTGCTATCATAGGAAAACAATGACGCCGTATAGACATTGCAGCCAAACGCCGCTTTCCGTGAAGCACACGTCCGTCTGGATTTTGGGCGCCGCCCTGATCTTTCTCTTGAGCGGCGGGGCCGCCGTCGCGCAGCACGCGCGGCATCGGCATACCGGCCATGTCCATGAGCCGAAGCTGCACAGCAGGTACGCAGCGCCCCCAGACAAAGGCATGGAGCCTCCGCAGAATTACCTCGTTGGCTACGACCTGACGCTGTATTCCAATAAGGAGCGGACAGAAATCGTCTCGGAGGCGTTTCGCGTCGACTGCGACTGCGGCTGCAACATGACCGTGGCCCGCTGCCTTGTCAACGACCGGAGCTGTCTGCGGGTGCGGCAGATGGCCGAGGCTATCATCGAGCGCGTCACCGGTGAGCCTTATCTTGATGTGAAGATTGACCGTTCGCTCGACAAAGGCCCCATCGTGGGCGTGGACTTGGAGCAGCTTCCGAAGGAGCAAGCCGACAAGCTCCTGGAACGCCTTAAAAACATGTATTGCGCCTGCAGTTACGGACTCCTCCACTGCCTGGCCACCGATCCGTGGTGCAAGGCGTCGCCGCTCATTCTGGTGCGCACCTATCGGGAAATTACTGGAAGCGAGCTTCTGGGCGCGACCCCGCTCCGCGTGAGCGAAGTGGAGGTTAAGACGTACGACACGCTTCCCGGCGTGGACCTCTCGCGCCTGAGCGACGAGCAGCGCACCCTCGTCATCAAGTGGGCGAACGAACGCCCCTGCACCTGCGGCCGCGGCTATACGCTTGCCGAATGCCGACACGAAAACCCCGGGTGCGAACGCTCGCCTGCCAGCATCAACGGCATCATCTTCAGCGTCCTCACGAGAGTCGAGGAATAAAGGCGGGGAGAAAAAGGGATTCCGGGACGACGTGCGGCCGCACGTCTAAATTTTCTTTGACAAGAACATAGACAAGTACGGCCTCAACTCCTCTTTTTGCTCCGAAGACAAATACTTAAATCCCTTGATGTCTCCGAGACATTTCTTCGAGCCGCACCTGCACTTGAAGGGTGAGGCGAAATCCCAGTCGGTCGAGCAATAGTTCCAGCTCAGCTCCTCCCCGGCATTAATTTCTTTCAACGCCCTGATGGTAAAATCCTCAAAGTTGATGTACGTGTTCGGCTCGCAGGAATGATTCGCGTTTCCCCAAAACCCGTCAATATGCGTGTTCTCGTCGACCTGGATGGTGGTCTTTGAGGGCTTGTTGAGAAGCTCGCCGCCGAGGCGGGTAATGGAGTCGCCTTTGTGAAATCGGCGGCCAGCGTACAAAGCTTTCCCGTTATGGTTTGTACGCACCTCCAGAGCTTCCGTCGTCGTATGCAGGATTTGCTTTTCCTGTCTTAAACCGTGAGACGAACCTTTCATGCAGGTATTTTCATCGAATTCCTTGGCCATGTCAAGGAGATGCGCCGGCTCGACATCGCGGAGGGGAATCGACTATACTGCCGTATGGAAAAACTTTGTCCGCGACGCGTCGGGGCCTTCGGCGGAGAACGCGATGCATAGGTATACCGTTTGGAAAGAACGGGTCATCTCGTCGGCCCATAACCTCCGCAACTACAAGGGCAGGTGCGAGAAGCTGCACGGCCACAACTGGAGGGTTCGGGTCTCGGTTTCGGGAAATCACCTCGACGAGGCGGGCATGCTGATTGATTTTGCGGACCTGGGCCGTGTGATGGAGGAGGTCTGCGGGCGCCTCGACCACATTTACTTCAACGAAACGGCGCCGTTCGACGACATGAACCCCTCCGCCGAAAACATCGCCCGCCACATCTTCGAGGAAGTGGACGCGCGGCTCAAGGACGAGCGTTACGGGGTCAGCGAGGTAAAGGTGTGGGAGAGTGACGGCTGCTGCGCGATCTACAAGGCCTGCTCTGAGGGCGGTTAGCTCAGCGGTAGAGCACCTGCCTTACACGCAGGGGGTCGTAGGTTCGAATCCTGCACCGCCCACGCCTGGGGGCTTGCGAGTTCCGTGGACAAGGCCATGCTTGGGCGCCTTTTGACTTACGCGCGCATGATACGATTCTCGCACACGGCGTTTGCCCTGCCGTTTGCGCTGGCCTCGTACATGCTTGCAACCCTGCGCTACGGCTTCTTGTGGGAGCGCTTTCTCTGGATCGTCGTGGCCATGGCCGGAGCGCGAAGCGCCGCCATGATGTTCAACCGCATCGCCGACCGCGACCTCGACGCCCTCAACCCCCGCACCCGCGACCGGGAGCTTCCCAAGGGGCAGGTGAGCCTTCAGGAAGCATGGTTTTTCTTAATTTTTGCCGTGGCCCTCTTTGTCTACGCCGCCCATCGCCTCAGTCCGCTGTGCCTTGCGCTTTCGCCCGTGGCGCTCGTGGTCACAATGGGGTACTCGTTCGTCAAGCGCTTCAGCTGGGCGACGCACCTCGTTCTGGGTGCCGCTCTCGGCATCGCGCCCGTGGGCGCCTGGATCGCTCAAACGGGCCGAATCCATTGGCCGGCCGTGATGCTCTCGTTCGCGGTGGCGGCGTGGGTGGCGGGCTTCGATATCCTATACGCGTGTCAGGACGTCGTCTTTGATACGAAGACCGGCCTCTATTCTCTTCCCGCCCGCCTGGGCATGAAACGTGCGCTCCGTATTTCGTCCTACCTGCATTTGCTGACTCTCCTGCTTCTGCTTTCCCTTTACTGGTGGCTTCCCCTTGGATGGCTGTACGGAGCGGGCGTAGGGATCGTCGGAGCTCTTCTTCTCGCCGAGCATGTAATGGTAACGCCCGGCGACCTCTCGAAAATCCCCACCGCCTTCTTCACCATGAACGCCCTCCTGAGCACAGTGTATTTCGTGTTCGTGCTCGGAGACGTGGTGCTGAGGTAAAAGGTCAGCGCCCGCCCCCGCCCCGCCGCTCTCGCCGCCCTCCGACGAGCGCCGTCTCGGCCAGGAAGCACGCGAGGGCGATGCCGAGCGGCCACTGGTAGCGCTCCTTATGTTGCTGGCGAATTTCCGAGTCGAGGCGGCTGCGCGCGAGGCCCTCGAGCGCCTTGCGGAGCGGCTCCATGTTGATGCGTCCGCTTCCCGGCAGGTAGAGGCCGCCCGTGGCGGCGGCCATTTCCTTTAGGGTTTCCTCGTCGAGCCGGCTCAAGACGATTTCTCCCTTGTCGTCCTTCTTGTAGCCTTCCAGGGCGCCTTCCTCCTTGATAGGGATGGGCGCGCCCTGGGGTGCGGCGATGCCCACGGCGTAAAGGATGATGCCGCGCTCGGCGGCCTCCGAGGCGGCATCCACGGGCTCGCTCTCGTGGTCCTCGCCGTCGGTTAGAAGGATGAGCACCTTCGACGTGTCGGGGCGGTCGCCGAAGGCGTCGAACGATTTGCGCACGGCGTCGCCGATGCGCGTGCCCTGGGGCGAGAACGCCAGCGGGTTGAGCAGATCGAGGAAAAGCTCCACGGCGCTGTAGTCGAGCGTGAGCGGACACAGGATGTGCGCGTCGCCGGCGAACGCGACGAGCCCGATGCGGTTGCCTTCGAGCGTGCGCAAAAGCTCCTGCAGCGCCACCTGGGTGCGCGTGATGCGGTTCGGCTTCAGGTCCTCGGCCAGCATGCTCGTCGAGACGTCCACGGCGAGCACGACGTCGACTCCCTCGACGTTCACCTCCTCGTAGGCGATGCCCCACTGCGGGCGCGCGAGCGCGAGCACGGCGAAGACGAAGCCCGCGGTGAGGAGCATCAGGCGCAGAACGCCGCGCCTGCGCGGCGCGGCGCGCACGAGGCCGTCGAGGAGCGCGGCGTCGCCCATGCGGTGCAGGCGCTTGCGTGCCGCGCGGCGGCTCACCCAGACGGCCAGCGGAAGCAGCGGCGCCGCGAGAAGAAGCCAGAGAATGCTTTCGTGAATCCAGCGCATGGTGGTCTCGTGCGATTCAGGGCGTCTTTCGGAACACGGTGAGCCCCAGGGCGATCCCCGCGGCCAGAAGCGCGGCCCCCGTCCGAAGATATTTCTGATAAAGCTCGCGGTAGCGCGTGTAGACGCGGCTCTCGATGCGCGTTTTTTCGAGGCGGTCGATGGTTTGAAAAATTTCTTCGAGGGCGCCCGGGTCGGTGGCGAGGAAGTACTGGCCGCCGGTGCGCTCGGCGATGGCCCCGAGGGTGGCTTCGTCGAGCTCGATGCGCACGTTCCGGTACTGCTTGCCGAATATGGGGTGCTCGAAGGGGTAGGGCACGTCACCGCGCGAGCCCACGCCGATGGTATAGATTTTGACCTTCAGGGGGCGCGCGAGTTCCGCCGCAGTGAGGGGGTCGATGCGGCCGCGGTTGTTGACGCCGTCGGTGAGGAGGATGACCATGCGGCTTTTCGATTCGGAATGGCGCAGGCGCTCGAGCGCCGTCGCGATGCCCATGCCGATGGCCGTCCCGTCATCCAGTTCCCCCACCTCGAGGCCCGCGAGCACGCCGTCGAGCATCGAGTGGTCCAGGGTGGGCGGGCAGCGCGGCACGCTCTGGCCGGCGAACGCGACGACGCCGATGCGGTCCTGGGGGCGCTTGCTCACGAAATCGCGCGCCACGTCCTTCGCGACCTGAAGCCGGTTGCGGGGGCGGAAATCCTCGGCGAGCATCGAGCCGGACACGTCGAGAACGAGCACGATGTCCACGCCCTCGGACGTGATTTTTTCGAACTCGGTGCCGAACTGCGGCCGGGCGAGAGCCACGACGAGCAGGGCGAGCGCCGCGTACCGCAACACCGGAACCACGAAGGCCAGGCGCGCCCGGGCGCCCCGGGGAAACCGAACGAACGCCCCCGTGTGCGAATGAAGGACGGCGTCGCGTCCCTTGCGCCACGCGAGTGCCTCGCGCCATGCCAGGTACACGAGCGGCGCGAGAAGCAGGAGCCATGCAGGGTGCGCGAATTGGAAGAATTCGCGCTCCATCATGGCTCTCCCCGCCCCGACCCCCGGTTTTCCACTCGGGGGGTGGGCTGCAAGGCGGCCATTTCCGAAACCTGGGGCAGGGGGCGGCTGCGCTCGATGACGTCGCGGACGTGGTGCAGAATCTTTTCCCCCTCCTGAAGAGAGGCCGTGCCCTTCGCGAACTTGACCATGTCGGCCCTCGTCAGCACGTCGTGGACCTCGCTGGCGTAGTCGCGGAGCGAGACATGGAATCTAAGGAGCTGGTGCGTCTCCTGCGTCGTGCGCTCCAGGATCGGCACCTCGAACTGGCGCTCCAGGTAGCGCCGCAGGATAAAGGACAATCGGTCGTAATAGGTTTTGAGCTGGCCGTGCTCGAGGAGCTGCTCCCGCTCCAGACGCTCCAGCGCGTGGACGGCTTCCTCGTAGGGCGGCTCGCGCGGCTCTTCCCGTGCGGCGTCGTAGCCGCGCCTCGACCTTCGCACGAGGTACCAGAGCAAAAGCCCGAGGAGCACGGCCGCCGCGGCAAGAGCGGCCCACGCGCCCCACGGCAGCTCGAAGGCCAGCTTCATGGGAGGCTTCAGGTCTGCCAGCTCCGTCTCCCCCTCTTCGAGCACGGACTCGACCGCGATGGATAGGGGCTCGAGCGAAACGCTCTCGACCCCGTCCTCAGTCTGGGCGTGAAACTCGAAAGGCGGAAAGAACACTTCTTCTCCGAGCGCGAACGGCGCGAGTTCCATGTCGACCTGCGTAATGCCCGGCTCGACCGGCGTGAGAGAAACGTCGCGCAGGTCCCACGCCGCCGTGGTCATGGCCGGCGCGAGGATTTCCGCCTCCGGCGGGTGCACGATGCGCACCGTGAGCGTGACGACGTCGCCCACGCGCGCCGTGGTCGGCTCGACGCTCGTGCTCAGGATGACCGGCGCGGGCTGCGCGGGCGCCGCAGGCTGCGCGAGCGCGGACGCCGCAGCCATAAAAAAGAATGACCAATAACCAACTACCAATGACCGATGACCGATGACCGATGACCAATTAAAAAGGAATTTTTTCCTTCTTATCGGTAATCTGTAATCGATCATCGGTTATTTTTAAGCGGCGCGGCGGCGGCGCGTGCGCTCCTTCATGAAGCGCGCAAGCGGCGGCCAGTAGGGCTCGCCGGTTCGAAGCACGAGGTGGTCCACCTGCGCCTCGCGTAAAAATCCGGCGAAGGCCTCTTCCCGGGCGCGCACCTCCGCGGTGAACGCCCGCCTCCATGCGCGGCTTCCGGTGTCCACCAGGACGATTTTTCCCGTCTCCGGGTCTTCGAACTCCACGAGGCCGGCTTTCGGGACGCGCTCCTCGAGCGCGTCGCGGATGCGCACGGCGATGACGTCGTGGCGCTGGTTCACGAGGCGCGCCGTGCGGGCCAGGGCCTCTAGATTCCCCTCCAGGAAATCCGAGAGCACAAACACCACGGCGCGCCGGCGGTGAATGTTATGAAAATGGGCGAGTGCCTGCGCGAGGTTCGTGGAGCGCCCCTCGGGCTCGAAGTAGAGGATTTCCCGGAGCACCTGGAGCGCGTGCGCCTCCCCGCGCCGGGGCGGGATGTAGCGCTCGACGCGGTCGGTCGCAAGGAGCAGTCCCACGCGGTCGTTGTTGCGCTGGGCGGCGAACGCGACGAGCGCCGCCACCTCGGCCGCCAGCGTGGATTTGTATTCGCCGTGCGAGCCGAAGCGGAGCGACGCGCTCGCGTCCACCAGCAGCATGACGGTGAGCTCCCGCTCCTCGACGAAAATTTTCACGAACGGCGAGCCCATGCGCGCCGTCACGTTCCAGTCGATGGAGCGCACGTCGTCGCCGGGTTGGTACTCGCGCACCTCGGAGAATTCCATGCCGCGCCCCCGGAACACGCTGTGGTAGGAGCCCGCGATGCCGCGGTCCACGATCTTCTTCGACGTGATCTCGAGGCGCCGAACTTTTTTTAGGATTTCGCTGGGCTGCATGATAGTTTTATGACCGATGACCAATGACCGATAACCAATAATTAAAAAGGAATTTTTTCCTTATTATCGGTAATCGATAATCGGTAATCGGTCATTTTTATTACGGTACTTCCACGCCGTCGAAAATTTTCCGGATGACGCCGTCGGTCGTAGTGTTCTCGGCGAGCGCCTCGTACGTCAGTATGATGCGGTGGCGGAGGACGTCGTAGCCGATGGTCTTCACGTCCTCGGGCGTCACGTAGCCGCGGCCCCGCAGGAAGGCATGGGCGCGCGCGGCCTTGAGGAGGTAGAGCGAGGCGCGCGGCGAGGCGCCGTACTCGATGAGGCCCGCCAGGTCGAGGCCGAACTCTTTCGGCTCGCGCGTCGCGTAGACGAGGTTCACGATGTAGTCCTTGACCTTGTCGTCCACGTAGACCGACTCGACCGTGTCGCGCGTGCGCAGGATGTCCTCCCTCGCCACGACCGCCGAGGCCTCGGGCACCGCCCGCAGCCCCATGCGCTCCATGATGGTCTTCTCCTCCTCCTTCGAGGGGTAGCCCACCTTGACCTTCATCATGAAGCGGTCCACCTGCGCCTCGGGAAGCGGATACGTGCCCTCCTGCTCGATGGGGTTCTGCGTGGCGAGGACGAGGAACGGCTCCTCCAGGGGATACGTCTTGTCGCCGATGGTGATTTGCCTCTCCTGCATCGCCTCCAGGAGGGCGGACTGCACCTTCGCGGGCGCGCGGTTAATCTCGTCGGCCAGAATGAGGTGGGCGAAGAGGGGGCCCTTGCGGGGCACGAACGAGCCGTCCTTCTGGCTGTAGATGAGCGTACCCACCAGGTCGGCCGGAAGCAGGTCGGGCGTAAACTGGATGCGGCTGAAGCTGGCATCGATGGCCGCCGCCGTGGTGCTCACGGCCAGGGTCTTCGCAAGCCCGGGTACGCCCTCGAGGAGGATGTGCCCCGGCGCAAGAAGGCCGATCAGAATTCGCTCCACGAGGTCGTTCTGGCCCACTATGACCTTGCGTATCTCGCTCGTGAGCGCCCGCAGGGAGGCTCCGTCGCGCTCAATCTGTGCTTGAATTGCGGCTACGTCCATAGGGTTCGTGTTTCTCCTGTTTTTGCTAGTAGGAAACGCTTCATCTTAGCAAAAGGTTCGGGGGAAGGGCAAACGGCGGGCTTACGCTTCCTCCGGCGTCCACCTCAGGCGCAGCTTGCGCGCGGCGCGCACCTCGTCGAGGCGGCGGACGGGCATGCGCACGGGCGCCTCGCGCAGAATCTCGGGATTCTCCTCGGCCTCGCGGGCGATCTGCTTCATGGCCGCAACGAAGCGGTCTAGCTCCTCGGTGCCCTCGGTCTCCGTCGGCTCGATCATGAGCGCGCCCTTCACGATGAGCGGAAAGAACACCGTGGGCGGGTGGAACCCGAGGTCGAGGAGGCGCTTGGCGACGTCGAGCGCCGAAACGTCGTGCTCGCGCTGGCGGGCGTCGGAGAAGACGACTTCGTGGAGCGAGGGGGTCTCGTACGGAAGCTCGTAGTCGTCCTTGAGCTTCGCGCGAAGATAGTTCGCGTTGAGGACGGCGTTTCCGCTCACCTCGCGCAGTCCCTCGTGCCCCAGCGTGCGGAGGTAGGCGTACGCGCGCACGAGGACGCCGAAGTTTCCGCAGAAGCTGCGCATCCGGCCGATGCTCCGCGGGCGGTCCCTGTCGAAACGGTAGTACCCCTCCTCGTTCCGCCGGATGCGCGGAACGGGAAGGCAGGGCTCGAGGAATCGTTTCACGGCGACGCACCCCCCGCCGGGGCCCCCGCCCCCGTGCGGCGTCGAGAACGTCTTGTGCAGGTTGAGGTGGATGATGTCCACGCCGGCGTCGCCGGGGCGGTGGCGGCCGAGGAAGGCGTTCATGTTCGCGCCGTCGCAGTAGAGGAGCGAGCCGTTCTGATGAAGAAGCTCGGCGATCTCGACGACGTCGCTCTCGAAGATCCCGAGCGTGTTGGGGTTGGTCATCATGAGGGCGGCGACGGACGGGGTGAGTTTTTTCTTGAATTCCGCCAGGTCGATGCGTCCCGTTTCGTCGGAGGGAATTTCCACGGACTCGTAGCCCGCCAGGGTCGCGCTGGCCGGGTTCGTCCCGTGGGCCGAGTCCGGTATGAGCACCTCGGTGCGCTGCTCGCCCCGGTGGTCGAAGTGGGCGCGTGCTATGAGAAGGCCCGTGAATTCGCCGTGGGAGCCCGCCGCGAGCTGAAGAGCCGCCGCGTCCATACCCGTGACGGCGCAAAGGTAGCGCTCCAGCTTCCACACGAGGCCGAGCGCCCCCTGGATGTCCGAGTCATGCTGGCACGGGTGGAGGTTCACGAACCCGGGAAGGCGCGCCGCGTCCTCGTGGAGCTTCGGGTTGTACTTCATCGTGCACGAGCCGAGCGGGTACATTCCCTCGTCGATGCTCGTGTTCCACTTCGAGAGGCGCGTGTAGTGGCGGACGACGTCCACCTCGGAAAGCTCGGGGAAATTCTCGATGTCGTCCCTGAGGAGCGCCCCGTCGAGTCCGAGCGGCGCCTTTTCTTCTTCCTTGAACGTCTCGTCGGCGAAGGAGACGCCCTCGCGTCCCTCGCGGGAGAGCTCGAAGAGGAGTTTTTCCGAGTGGGTCATCGGAGCACGTCCCGGAACGCCTCCGCGGCCGTGACGAGGTCGCGCCGGCGGTTCATTTCCGTCACGCAGACGATGATCTCATGCTCGCGGCCCGGGTAGGTGCGCACGAGCGGGTAGCCCCCGACGATGCCTAGCTCCCGGAGATCCGTGAGCACCTCCCGCGAGGGCTGGGGAAGGCGGACGGTGAACTCGTTGAAGAACGGGGCGGAGAACGAGCGCTCCACGCCGGGAATATCGGTGAGCGCCTCGGCGAAGAGGTGCGCCTTGCGCGCGTTGTGCTCGGCCATGCGGCGCAGTCCGCGGCGTCCCATGAGCGACAGATAGATGGACGCCGCGAGGGCGCAGTGCGTCTCGTCGGTGCAGATGTTCGAGGTGGCGCGCGCGCGGCGGATGTGCGGCTCGCGCGTGACGAGCGTGAGCACGAAGCCGCGCCGGCCGTCCTTGTCCACGGTCTCCCCCGCGATGCGGCCCGGCATCTGGCGTTTGAATTCGTCGCGCGCCGTCATGAAGCCCAGGTAGGGCCCGCCGAACTGGAGCCCGAGGCCGAACGCCTGCGCCTCGCCCACCACGATGTCCGCCCCCTGCTCGCCGGGCGGCTTCAGAAGCGCAAGCGACAGGGGCTCCGCCACGGCGGCGACAAGCAGCGCCCCCGCGCCGTGCGCGGCGTCGGCCACGGCTTGCACGTCTTCGATGGCGCCGAAGAAATTGGGGCTCTGAATCACCACGGCCGCGACGCTCTCGTCAAGGTTCGCTTCCAGCTCCTTTTTCGAGAGCAGCCCCGTCTTCTCCTCAAAGGGCACTTCGATAATCTCGACACCGATGTGGCCGGTGTAGGTGTGCATGATCTCGCGGTACTCGGGATCGACGCTTTGCGCGGCGAGGATGCGCCGCCTATCGGGCCGGAGGCGCAGCGACATGAGGCACGCCTCCGCGGAAGCCGAGGCGCCGTCGTACATGGAGGCGTTTGCGATGTCGAGACCCGAGAGCATGGACATCATGGTCTGGTACTCGAAGATGGCCTGTAGCGTTCCCTGGCTACGCTCGGGCTGGTAGGGCGTGTAGGCCGTCAGAAACTCGGCGCGTTGGAGGAGGTGGTTGAGCGCGGCCGGTACGTAATGGTGGTACGCCCCCGCGCCGAGGAAGGATACATAATCCGTCGTCGGGCGGTTACGACCCGTGAGGCGCTCCATCTCCTTGCGCACCTGGTTTTCCGCGAGCGCGTCGGGAAGGCCGATCTTTCCCCGTAAGCGCAATTCCTCCGGGATGCTTTCGAAAAGCGCCTCGACGGAAGGCGCGCCGACGGCGTCGAGTAGGCGCTTCTGGTCCTGCGGCGTGTTGGGGATGTAGCGCATCAAGTGGAATTAATTGCCTTGCTCCGAAATATACGTCTCGTATTCTTCCGCCGTCATGAGCGATTCCACCTGCGCGGGATCGCTCAGCTTGACCTTGATCATCCACGCCACGTCGTGCGGCGACGCGTTGACGGTTTCCGGGGCACGCGAAAGCGCCTCGTTCACCTCGACGACCTCGCCAGAGACCGGCGCGCAGAGGTCGGAGACGGCCTTGACCGATTCGACCGAGCCGAAGGGCTTTCCGGCTTCGAGCTTCGCGCCGGGCTTGGGAAGCTCGACGTAGACGATGTCGCCCAACTCGCCCTGGGCGAAATCCGTGATGCCGACGACCCCGACCGAGCGGTCGGGGCCCTCGACGCGGATCCACTCGTGGTCTTTCGTATAGCGGAGATTCTCGGGATGTGTCACGCTGAATGCTCCTCGTGTGTGTTTCCTGCTCGCGCAGGCGAGCGCTTGTAGGGCGGCCCTTCGAGCACGCGCGCGCCGGCGCGGCGGCCGCGGATGTCAACCTCGAACTCGGCGCCCGAAGGCACCGCCTCGGCGGGAAGGTACGTCATGCCGATGGCTTTCTTTAAGAACGGCGCGTACGTGCCGCTCGTGACGTGAGAGAATTTCTCGCCGCGCCAGAGCACGTCGTAGCCGCGGCGCGCGATGCCTTTCTCTAACATCTCGAAGGCGACGCGCCTGCGCCGGACGCCTTCGGTTTTCTGCTCCTCGAGCGCGTCGCGCCCCAGGAAATCGCCCTTGTTCCATTTCACGATTCCTTCGAGACCGGCTTCGAGAAGCGTCGTCGTCTCGTCCATGTCGCTTCCGTAGAGGGGCATTCCGGCTTCGAGGCGCAGCGTATCGCGCGCGGCGAGGCCGCATGCCTTGACGCCGAGCTCCTTTCCGGCCTCCATCACGGCACTCCACACGGACTCGGCCTTTTCGGGCGCGGCGTAGATTTCAAAGCCGTCCTCGCCCGTGTAGCCCGTGCGCGCCAGGATGCACGTCGCGTCGGCCACGTCGGCCCGGGCGAAGCGGTAGGCTCCGACCTCGGAGAGCGGGTGCTCCGTCAGCGCCTGGAGGGCGCCCGCTGCACGCGGGCCCTGGACGGCAATTTGCGCGAAGTCCGCGCTTCGGTTCGCAACCTCGACATGGTTCGAGGCATGCCCTTTAATCCACGCGAAATCCTTGTCCGTCGTCGCCGCGTTCACGCAGAGGAAATATTCTTCGTCGGAGAGCTTGTGCACGAGAACGTCGTCCACGACGGTGCCCCGCTCCGTCGTGAGCGCGGAGTACTGCGCCCGGCCCGGGGCGAGGCGCGAGGCGTCGTTTGAGGCAAGGCACTGGATCTGGGCGAGCGCGCCGGGGCCTTCGAGAAAAATTTCCCCCATGTGGCTCACGTCGAAAACGCCCGCGGCGGTGCGCACGGCCATGTGCTCGGCCACGACGCCCTCGTACTCGAGGGGCATCTCCCAGCCCGCGAACTCGACCATTTTGGCTTTTAGGCGCTTGTGCATGGCATGGAGCGGGGTTTTTTTGACGGTCATAGCGCCTCGGCGCGGCGCACAATCTCCACGACCATGTCGTACTTTTCGAGCTGCGGCATGAAGTAGATGCCCTGAGCGCCGGCCTCCCGCATGCTGCGGTAGAGCTCCGCGGCGATGGTCACGCTCTCCTCCACCTGCACCTCCCTGCTCTTGTCCTTGACGGCCTCCATGCGCTTCAGGATGGCTTTCGGAATCGTTATGTAGGGGACTTCCTCTTCGAGAAACTTGGCGTTGCGGTAGGAGCGGATGGGAAGTAGGCCGACGAGCACGGGAAGCTCCGGAAACTCTTCCATGCGTTTTACGAATTTCTCCACGTCGGGCACCTCGTACAGGGGCTGCGTCATGGCGAAGTGGGCGCCGCCTTCAATCTTGGCGCGGATTTTCCCGCGCTCTGAATCCCAGTCCTCGGCCAGAGGGTTGACACCAACGGCGACCTTGAACGAAGTTGAGGAGCCGATATCGTTCCCCGCCAGGTCCTTGCCCCTGTTGAGGCTGTCGATGATTTTCACCAGGCCCGTGGAGTCCACTTCGAAGACGGCCTTGGCGTCGGGGTAGTCACCGATCTTGAGGGGGTCGCCCGTTATGGAGAGGATGCACCGCAGCCCCAGCGCCGAGGCACCGATCAGATCCGACTGGATGGCGAGCACGTTCTTGTCGCGGCACGTGTAGTGGATGATGGGCTCCGCGCCGGTCTCGTGCTTGAGAAGGTATGCGAGCATGATGGAGCTCATCCGGACGCGCGCGAGCGGGTTATCCGTTATGTCCACGGCGTCGATGCCCACCGCCCGAAGCATGCGGGCTGCCTCGACCATCGTGCTGCAGTCGGGCCCCCTTGGCGGGGTGATCTCGACCGTCTGGACAAATTCCTTGCCGAGCTTTTCGAGAAATTTCGAGGGCTCCGGCGCTTCCTCTTTCACGAGCGCCGGGAACGAAAGGATGCGCCCTTCCTCCGCCTTGGCCTTCGCCGCCGGTGCCGATTTCGCGGGCTTGGCTGCCTTGACCACGGGCGCCATCGCGGCGATGTGGTCGGGCGTCGTCCCGCAGCACCCCCCCACCACGCTCACGCCGCTTTCCAGGAAAAGCGCGGCATATTCCCTGAAGTAGTCGGGCGACGTCAGGTAGATAATCCGGTCGCCGATGACCTGAGGGTAGCCGGCGTTAGGCATCACCGCGAGCGGCACATCGGGAAGCGATGCGGCTTCTTTGTTCAGGATATCGTAGGTCTCCTTGGGGCCGAGCGTGCAGTTAATTCCCACGACGTCCGCCCCGGCCTTGGCCAGGCGGTGCAGGGTAGGGGAGACCTCGTCGCCCAATTTCGTGACGCCCTCGAAAGTGAAGGTCATGAGCGCCATCACGGGCACGGATGCCGCGGACTTTGCCACCTTGACGGCCACCTCGGTCTCGACGGCGCTCGACATCGTCTCGATGCAGAGCAAGTCGACGCCGCCCTCGGCCAGGGCCTCGATCTGCTCGCGGTAGATTTTCTGCACGTCCGCGAGCTTGAGCCGCCCGTACGGCTCGATAAGCGTCCCCAGCGGCCCCACCGAGCCCGCCACGAAGGCTTTCGTGCCCGCCTCTTTGCACGCGAGCTCGACGCCTCGAAGATTGATTTCTCTGACGTCCCCTTCGAGCTCGAAGGCGCTCAATCTCACGGAGTTCGCGCCCCACGTGTTCGTTTCAATCACGTCGGCTCCCGCGCGCAGGTAGTCGCGGTGAATGGAGCGCACGAGATCGGGGTTCGTCAGGTTGAGCTCATCCTTGCAGTACCCGAGCGGAACGCCGCGCGCGTTGAGGAGCGTTCCCACCGCCCCGTCAAACAGCAGGGCCTGCTCCTTGAGTTTTTTCAGAACGTTCGAGGCTTCTCCCATTCGGAATCTCCTTTGCTATCTTGCGGAATTACTCCATCTTTCCGCCGAGGGGCAAATCCCGACCTTGTGGGGACCGACAAGCCGAGGACATCGAGCGAACCGCCCATGGCAACTGGAAAGACTACGAGCACGGCACCTCCCTGGACACGGCGGCACCGGCCGTCGCCGGAGTCCGGTCGGGGTGCATCCGATTGTTATTCCCTGAGCTTCAAGAACGAAACGTACTGGCGGTAGTTCTCGTCTTTCGGGCGCCTGCTGTAGCGCTCGGCTACCGAGAGGTGCTTGCGGGCTTCTTTGTCGTCCGGGCGCAGCAGGAGGTATTCCCGGAACGCCTCAATGGTCAGTTCGGAATTCTCGTCCCAGAGGGACACGACGCCCCGGTTGTACCAAGACTTCTCGATGTACGCGTCCACTTCCTCGGGCTTCACCTGAAGGCTGTACCATCCGCGCGCCACCGTTTCTTGAAGCTCGCGGCTGTAGTAACGAACCTCCTTCATCCGGTAGAATTGGCGCAGGGCTTCTTCGTAGTTCCTCTCTTTAAAGCTTTTCAGGGCCCGCTCGTAGCGCGCCGTTTCCTCCTGGGAGGCGGCTAGGGCCAAGTCGACTTTTTCCTTGAAGTCGATGGCTTCCAGATTGGTTGGATTCAGAGAGGTCGATTCGGCGATGGCGGCCGCCGCCTCGGCGTACTTGCGTTTGGAATAGAACGCACGGGCATCTTTGAAAAGGCGTGCAGCCTTCTCCTTCTGCGCAGCCAAAAACGCTTCCTTCGACGGTCCATCAAGCTCGGGCTCCGGCTCGGGTTCCGGCTCCGGAGGCGGCGGAGGCGGCTTGGGCTTCGGGGCGACAACCTGCTGCGTATCCTCGACGGGCGCCGGCTTGGCGAACCACATAAAAAACGCCGCCAGCCCCCCACCGATAAGCAAAAGGATGACCATCAAAACGATCAGGAGAAGAGGCGCTCGGCTGGATGGCGGTGCGGCGATTTTAATCTCCTGCTGGGCCACCGGCGTGAACGGTTCGGGGGAAACAGCCTCGGCCGGGGTCGCTTCCGCCCGGGCGGCCTCCTTGCGCTCCTCGCCCTGCATCTTCAAATTGGCATCGTGGATGAGGCGGTTCGCTTCCTGGTGGCCGGGCTCAATCTGAATGATGTGCTCGCATTTTTCCGCGCTGGCCGCGTATTTTCCGGCTTCAAGAAGTTTCTTCGCTTCCTCGAGAAGCGTCTCGATGGCCTGCTGCGGTCCCTCGGCCATCGCCTCCGCCGTCATGGAGGCGTCGGTTGCCTCGAGCACGTCCTGCGCCGGCAGGTCCAGCGTGACCTTCTTGCCCTGCATTTCGAGTTCGCGCTTGGCCTTCTCGATTCGCCGGAGCGCGGTTCTGTGGTTCTCATCCACGAGGAGAATCTGATACCACGTGTCGATGGCGAGCTGGCATTGACCGCGCTCAAAATACGCGTCGCCCTTCTTCGACAATTCCTCAATGTGCTTCTGCTCTTCGGGGGAAAGGGCCTTCCCCGGAGGGCCCGTTTCCTCAAGCTCGAGCGGGGCCTCCTCGCCCGCGGCGGGCGGAGCTTTGGGCTCGGCAAGCTCGAAGGACGGCGCCGCTTCTTCTCCCTGCGGCTCCGGCATTTCAATCTCGCCGGGCGATTCGGCCGAGGCCGAGGCTTCTATCTCGTCAAGATCGAAGGACGGCGCCGCTTTCCCTCCATCCGGCTCCGGTGTTTTGGCCTCGCCGGGCGATTCGGCCGGGGACGGGGCACCGTCGGCGGTCGTTTCCTCCGCGGGAGGCGCCTCTCCACGCGCGGCGCTTTCAAGCTCAGCCTCCAGCGCCGCCTCCTCCGCACTCTTTTCCTTATCCACCACGAAATCGATTCCCGGCGGCGGCTCGTCCACGACTCGGGCGCCAAACTCCTCCGCCGCCTCGTGCATGCGCTCGCTCGTAAGGAGCGAGTCCGATATGTCGTCCACAATTTCGAGTTCCTTGGAAGCGCCCGGGATGGTCGGCACGGCTTCCGCACCGGGAGCCTCGGTCCGCCCCTCGGGAGCCGGAGCGGGCGGCGCCTCCTGCGGCGCCGGAGGAGCGGCTTCGTCGCCGAGCGCGAAGGGATCGTCGACGTTGATGCCGAACGGCTGCTCCCCGGCCTCCTTCGAAGGCTGGGCGGGAAGCGCGCCGCCTTCAGAAGCTCCTTCTTTCAGCGCTTTAATTTGGGCGATGCGCTCCTTGGCGCGCGCGTTTTCGGGGTCCACGTCGAAAACTTTCTGGAACTGCTCCAGCGCGGCGTCGTAGTCACCCTCGCCCGCCGCGCGCTCGGCCAAGCTAAAAATGTCATCCAGAAGGCGCTGATTAAGCGTACTCTGCGCCGTCTCCAGTTGTTTCGAAACCTCCGGCTGGTCCGGATACACGGCGAGAACCTTTTGGCACCAGGTGACAGCGTCATGATAAGCCTCATTTTCGAGGAGCTGCTGCCCCCGAAGAATGGCCTTTCTTAGACGTTCGTCGGCTGTTGGATCGCTTGGCATGCGTTCTTCCGCAACTTTCCTTTTCGGAGGAAAAAACACCCCCGTCGCAAACGGCAAACCTCGGTGCGCCGGGTGAAAAACTAGCTTAACAAACGACGCGTGTGTTTGTCAACTAACCGCGTCGCGCCCTAACCCCGATATAGAAAAAGAGGATTAGAAAGCAAGGCCTTATGGGATAAAGATTTTCCATCCCCAAACATTAGGGTGGCGCAGGCGCTTGCCTTACCCTTTCCTTGCTTCTATATCGGGATTGGGGAGGAGCGTCGGTGCTTGACAATTTCCCGTAAGCGTGTATTATACGTCTTTACCTTATGCACACGCTGAACGCGCTGCTACCCACCATGAATTTGGGGAGAATTGTGACCAGTCTGCTGGTAGTATTCGTGCTCTCCTTTGCCCCATTCGTGACCGCATTGGCGGATCCTCCTCGCTCTGAAGCGCCCCAGGAAGAACTCTCTCAGCCGGGCGAGGAGCGTTCACCCGCCGCTTCAGAACAACAGGAAGAAGGGCAGGAAACGGAGGGAAGCGTAGAAGAAGAGCAGACGCAGCAGGCCGAGCCGGAAGAGGCCGTGGCGGTAGAGGAGGCGGAAGAGGTAGAAGCGGTGGAGGAAGCGGTGGCGATAGAGGAGGCGGAAGAGGTAGAAGCGGTGGAGGAAGCGGTGGCGATAGAGGAGGCGGAAGAGGTAGAAGCGG
>CP070701.1:788507-793530 GCA_020349885.1 Acidobacteriota bacterium | reverse complement strand
GGCTGCGCGATGAGAAAAATTCCTTCGTCGAGACGCGGCCGCGCCCCGTAAAAATTTTCCACTCGCCGCGCTTGGTGATGCCTATGGGGACGAGGCGGTATTTCCTCTTGTCGGCGTTCCTCAGGATCGCCTCGGCGGAGAGCAGGGAGATCTCGTGCTCGAGGGAGCGCCCTCCGAAGAGGACGGCCATGCGAAGGCGGCGCTTCGGGGATTTCATAGCCTCCGAGTAGTGTATCACAGAAATGGCGCGGGGCCGGGGCCGGCTCTCAGCGCCGCTCTTCGAGCACGAACGACAGATTGGCGGCGGGCGCCGAGTGCGTGAGCGCCCCCACGGAGATGAAGTCCACGCCCGTCCGCGCGATGCTACGGACGTTCCGGAGCGTTACGCCCCCCGAGGCTTCGAGGACTGCCCGCCCCCTCGCGAGGGCCACGGCCTTGCGGAGCTGCGGCAGGGAGAAATTGTCGAGAAGGATCCACGCAGCGCCCGCGCGGAGCGCCGCGCCGAGCTCTTTCAGGTTCCGCACCTCGATCTCGACGGGGGTCTCGACGCGGGAGGCGCGGCGCAGCGCTTCTTTAACTCCGCCGGCGAGCACGACGTGATTCTCCTTTATCAGGACGGCGTCGCCCAGGCCGAAGCGGTGGTTCGCGCCCCCGCCCGCGCGGACGGCGTATTTCTCCAGCGAGCGCATCAGGGGCGTGGTTTTCCTCGTGTCGAGGACGACGGCCCTGGTGCCTTTCGTCCTGTCGACGAAGGCGCGCGTGAGCGTCGCGACGCCGCAGAGGCGCGAGAGCACATTCAGCGCCACCCTCTCCGCGCCCAGGAGCGCCTGCGCCGGGCCGCGGACGCGGAAGAGAGCTTTTCCCTTCTTCGCGCGCGCTCCCTCCTTCATTTTGCCCGTCGCCTTGACGCGGCGGTCGAGGAGCTCGAACGCCCGCAGCGCCACGGGAAGGCCCGCGACGACGCAGGGCTCTTTCGCCAGGCATACGCCCGTCGCCGGGACGCGCTTCCGCCCCGCGACGGCGCGGGTGGTGACGTCGCCCGCGCCGACGTCCTCGGCAAGCGCCGCGCGGAGGAACGAGTCGACGTAGGTCCGGGAAGGAAACTGGGGATAAACGTTGCGGGGCATGGGTGGTGCCTCTACCTCAGCGCTTCGATGATTTCCTTAATCCGCGGTATCTTTTTTTCAAGAGCGCTCTGGTGAGCCCGCGTATCCTCTACAACCTCGACGGGGGCGCGCTCCACAAACAGCGGATTCGCAAGCTTAGCCGCCATGGCTTCGTGTTGTTTTGAAAACTCGGCCAAGCTCTTCTCAAGGCGCGCGCGCACGGCGGGAAATTCCTCGTCCTCACGCAAAATGCGCATATCTAGGCCCCATGCCCTTACCGGGATTCCCTTCTGGGGAAGCGTTTGGACAAGACTGTATTTCAGGCGGGCAAGGTGGGAAATCATCGCTCCGTGCGCTGAGAGCCGTTCTTCAGAGGTGTCATTCTTGAGCACGGCGATTTCTATCATTTCCTTAGGATTCACCTGAAGGAGAGAGCGCACAGCTCGAATTTCCGTCACGACGCTTTTCACGCCGTCCATCACATCAGTAGCTTTTCTGTCAAACCAAGACTCTTCTGTATCCGGCCACGCCGCGACGCAGAGCGACTCGGCGTCGCGCACGCTCGCGGGCAGCTTCTGCCAGAGCTCCTCGGTGATGAACGGCATGAAGGGATGCAGGAGGCGCAGCACGCGGTCGAGGACGAGCAGCAGCGTGGACTGGGCGCTCCGCTTCGCTTCCGCGTCGCCGCCCGAAAGCGCCGGTTTCGATATCTCGACGAACCAGTCGCAGAAGTCGCCCCAGAGGAAATGGTAAAGCTCGTTCGCCGCGTGGTCGAAGCGGTAGTCGGCGAACGACGCGTTCACCTCCTCGACGGTGCGCGCGAGGCGGCTCAGGAGCCAGCGCTCGGGAAGGCTCGACGGGGCGTCTTTTTGAATGGCCGCCTCCTCGTCGAGGTTCATCAGGACGAACCGCACGGCGTTCCAGAGCTTGGTGCAGAAGGCGCGGTAGCCCGCGACGCGCTGCTCGTTGAGCGGGACGTCCATCCCGGGCGTCGCCATGGCGAGGAACGTGAAGCGCAGCGAGTCGGCGCCGTACTTTTCGATGAAGTCGAGCGGGTCGACGGTGTTGCCGCGCGACTTGCTCATCTTGTGGCCCTTCGCGTCGCGGACGAGGCCGTGGATGTAGACCTCGCGGAACGGCACGTCCTTCATGAAGTGAAGCCCCGCCATCATCATGCGCGCCACCCAGAAGAATAGGATGTCGAAGCCCGTGATGAGGAGCGTCGTCGGGTAGTAGGTTTTCAGGTCCCGCGTCTCCTCGGGCCAGCCGAGCGTCGAGAAGGGCCAGAGTTGGGACGAGAACCACGTGTCGAGCACGTCGGGGTCGGGCGTCCACCCGTCCTTGCCGCACTTCGCGCAGGCCGAGTCGGGCTTTTCCCCGGCCACGACGCACTCGCCGCACGCGCAGTGCCACGCCGGGACGGGGTGCCCCCACCATATCTGGCGCGAGATGCACCAGTCGTGGATGTTGCGGAGCCACTCGAAGTACGTTTTTTTCCATTTCTCGGGCACGACCTTCGTCCGGCCCTTCTCGACGGCCTCGACGGCGCGCTCGGCGAGCGGCTTCACCTTGACGAACCACTGCGTCGAAAGATACGGCTCGATGACCGTGTCGCAGCGGCCGCAGTGCTTGACGATGTGCTCGTAGTCCTCGATCTTTTCGAGAAAATCCTGCTCCTCGAGCAGCTTGAGGATTTTTTCGCGCGCCTCGAAGCGGTCGAGGCCTTCAAAATCCTTGCCCGCCGCCTCGCTCATCGACCCGTCCTTGTTCATCACGAGAAGCGACGGCAGGCCGCAGCGCTTCGCCGCGTCGAAGTCGTTCGCGTCGTGCGCGGGCGTCACCTTCACGGCGCCCGTGCCGAACTCCTTATCGACGAACGGGTCGGCCACGACGGGAATCTCCCTCCCCACGAGCGGGAGCACGACCTTCTTGCCGAGGAGGTTGAGGAAACGCTCGTCCTCGGGATGGACGGCGACGCCCGTGTCGCCGAGCATCGTTTCGGGGCGGGTCGTCGCGACGACGATTCCCCCGTCGCCGCCCGCCTCGGGATAGCGGACGTACCAGAGGTGCCCGTTGTGCTGCGAGTCGGACGCTTCCAGGTCCGAGAGCGCCGTCTGGCAGCGCGGGCACCAGTTGACGATGTATTCCCCTCTGTAGACGAGGCCTTCGCGATAAAGCTCGACAAAAACCTTCTGGACGGCGTGCGAGAGCGCGGGCTCCATGGTGAATTTTTCCCTCGTCCAGTCGCACGAGGCGCCCATGCGCCGGAGCTGCTTCAGGATTACGCCGCCGCTCTCCTGCCTCCACTTCCAGACGCGCTCGACGAATTTCTCCCGCCCCAGCTCATGCCGCGCCCTGCCCTCCTTGGCGAGCTCCTGCTCGACTACTATCTGCGTGGCGATTCCAGCGTGGTCGGTGCCCGGCAGCCACAGCGTGTCGAGGCCCCGCATCCTCTTCCACCGGACGACGCAGTCCATGAGGGCGTCCTCGAAGGCGTGGCCCATGTGCAGCGTCCCCGTCACGTTCGGCGGCGGGATGACCAGGCAGAAGCGCTCCCCGTCTTCCCTTTCCTCCTCGGGATGTGCGGTAAAGAAGCCGCGCTCTTCCCAGAAGCGGTACCACCGCTCCTCGAATTCCTTCGGGTCGTAGCGCTTTGCGAGGGATTCCGCCATCAGGCGGTATTATAGGGGAAAGGCGGGGGAGGGGAAAGCGCGCCGCGGGGCACCCGGCGCCCCCCGGCTCGTTCCCCCCCCCGGCTCGTTCCTCCCCGGTTTGTTTTCCCCCGGTTCGTTTTCCCCCGCCTAGTTTCTCCTCGGCTCGTTTCTCCCGGGGCTGCAGCGCCTCTACATCGTCGTCCCGCAGCCGTTCACCGTCTCGATCTTGTAGTAGTAATCCAGGCCGTCGCCGAGAACGTCGTCGTCGTAGAAGTCGTCGTAGAGGTCGATGACGGTCGGGATGTCCGACATGTCTGGCAGCGTGTACCGGTAGACGCGGTAGAACGCCGTGTTCGCCTCCGGAGTCCAGTCGAGGGCCACGAAACCGGTCTTGTCGACCAGCAGGAAGGTGTCGGGCGGGACTCCGCTCACGCACAGGGTCGCCGGCACATCTGCCGACTGGCTCACCATGTCCACGGGCGCCGACTTCCCGTAGATCCTGGGGGGGTCCGGGGGGGGCAGGACCTGTTTCTCCCACAGCGCCAGCATCTCGGTGCCGCGCGTGGTCGTGGTGTTCTCCGATACGAGGAAATCTATGTACTCCTTGGAGCTCGACTGGTAGCGCAGCGTCGCCGTGACCGTGACGGGGTCCGTCACCCCGAGGGGCACGGGCACGAGGTAGGTCGTCGTGTCGTAGTGGGCGAGCACACCACCGCCGAGGTCGGGGTAGCTGTAACCCTTCGGCTCCGTCTCGATGTCGGGTATGAAGCCGAGGGGCGGGATCCGGTTGTCCTTGGGGTAGTAGTTGTTCAGGACGAAGTGGAAGGTCGGCCCCGTCCCCCAGATCCCCGGCTTGGCCTCGTAGATCTTGACCTGCGGGTCTTTCGTGAGCACGGCCGTGAGCGGGTCGTAGGCGCCCGACTCGAAGAACACGCCGCTCCCGACGTCGCTGGCCGTGAGGTTGAGCCACATCCTGCGGCCCTCGGGGTAGCCAGTAGGCAGCTTATGGCCCGTGAGGTTCGTGATCGTCACGTCGACCGCCATGAGATAGCCCTCCTCGATCGACGGCGGAAGGCCCAGGGCCATGGTAGCCGACTTGGTCTGCAGCATGTCGAGCGCCTGGGTCATCGTCCAAGCGAAGTTCTCTTCGCGGCCGAGGCCCATCTCGGCATCCAGGAGCTCCAACATCCACACGTTGCCCCCCGCGAACTGGTGCATGGGCACCTCGGCGCGCACGGGGGCGCCGCCCCCGGCCGCCTTCTT
>CP070701.1:772828-788407 GCA_020349885.1 Acidobacteriota bacterium | reverse complement strand
TTTGCTTAACATTGTTAGACCACGCCCTTCGCTTGGTTTACTTGTTGTGTAAGGATTCGTCCTCGCAACCTCATTTTTAAGCCGCGCTCATAGGCTTGGAATGACCCACCAAGTTCTCGGTCGTCCTTTACGGTACGGCGATTTCTGCTATACTGCCCGCTCCAATAGGAACTCCTATGCCCAATATCATTAAAGACGAAGTCCGTAGGATCGCCAAGCGTGAGGTCAACGCGGCCACCAAGAGCCTCAAGAAGGATAACGCGAGGCTCAAACGGGATAATGCGGCCCTGAAGCGGAAAGTGGCGCAGTTGGAAAAGGCTGTGGAACGACAGAGAGCCTTCCTGGGGAAAGTGAGCCGGCAAAGCATCCAGGCTGACGAGAAGGTGCTGGAGAAGTCCCGCTTTACCAAGAACACCGTAGCGGCGCTCAGGAAGCGCCTTGGGCTGACGCGGGAGGAGTTTGCTCAACTGGTAGGGGCGCACAAGCAGGCTGTGTACCTGTGGGAGCGTGGTGTTGTGCCTAGGGATGCGCTGAAAGCCAAAATCCTGGGCCTGAGGAAGCTGGGAGCGAGGGAGGCCAGGGAGATTTTGGAGGGGTAGGGTAGGGTCCCCATTTTGCGAGGATTTTGCTACGGGCGTGTCCGCAAGTACCCCAATATACCCCATTGAATCCCGCACGGCCCACATCCAATAAAGTCAATGATTATGAGGACTTACGTGGATTTTCCCTTTAGCTACGGGACTTAGCTAAAACCCCCTTGAATGCCTCCGCAGGGCAGCGCTCTATCCGGGCTGAGCTATGGGCGCGCGCGCTCGTTGACGAGGGCTTGCGGAACAATCTTATCCTACCCGATTTTGGCCTTGGTGTCCATTTGGATGAGGGAGTCGAGAAGTTTCATGGGAGTAATTTAAATCCCCATCTCTCTCAGGGCAATATGCAGTGGACGAACCTTACCGCTATCAAGGATCAATTCCCTGGATCAACCCGCATAGCTCTTCCGCCTTTTCCTCGTCAAGCATGGAGAGGCGCGTGCACACTTCGTCAGCCGAATCTTGGTCGTCTATACGCGCGTAAGAGGCACCTAAGAAATAAAGAGCTTCCGGGTCGTTCGAGTAGCTCTCCAGCGATTTCTTGAGAGTCTCAACGGCTTCGTCCCATCGGCCTAGGTGGAAGAAAGCTTGCCCCAAAGGAGAAAGTTTCGACTGTTCAGAGCCTGTTAAAGCTTCCATTTCACGAACAACGTTCTCCCACTGGCCTTTCTCGGCGTAGTGGTCCGCCAAGAACGTGCGCAAGTAGCCTGCATCCGGATTAGCTTCTATGCCGCGCCGGCACACTTTAACGCCGTCCCCCCACTGATCCAGGATGAAGTGAATTCGAGCCAAATCCTCGTAACATTCAACAAACTCAGGGTCAAGAAGAATACACTGCTCAAATTCTTTAATAGCTTCCTCCCAGTTTTTCTCTGAAGCATATTCGGCACCAAGTCTCATGTGCGCCCAAGCACTTTTTGGATCTTCTTTGACTTCTTCCTTTGCGGATTGAGAGTGTTGCGAACGGGAGCGTTCCCAATATTGTTGATAATATTTGATCTGTTCTTGAAGGTCGAAATCCTCTCCTTTTAGATGCGCTTGAAACGCATCCAGGATGATGGCGGACATATCGTCGGGATGAAAGATGCCCATTTCATTAAAGTGCTGCGCCAAGCGGTCTCCGGCCCAAAGCCCCCAGTTGTTGCGCATCCACATGCCAAGGCCAAAGTGATACATAACCGTATCTGCGCCCGCGCGCATATTTTCTTTTTCTTCTTCTGGAAGTATCCAGTCAAGCTCCAAGAAACATTCCTCGAGATTCCTAGGGATGCGCATCGGGATCTCCGCGAACAATTCGCCCGCTGCTTCCTCGTCGAGTTCGCGGGCCGTGCGATAGTTCTCGATCGCCGCGTTGCGGTCACCGAACCTCAGGGCGATGAGGCCGAGGCCCACGTGCGCGTCGGCAAAATCAGGCTCGGACACGAGCGCTTTCTCGAACGATTCCTCCGCCGATATCCATTCCTTGCGTTTAAGATGAAGCCGCCCGAGGCCGCAGAAGGCCTCGGCGGAATCGGGCTCGGCCTCAAGACTTTTTTTAAACAGAGATGGGGCCTTTTCGACCTCGCCTCGATCAAGCAGAAGCATGCCTGCAAAAGTCGTGCGCTCAGATACAGAAAGCCATGCGAAGTCGGCGCCCTCAATCCACTCCGAGAGCGGAAGGATGCGCGTAAGCCGCGCGCGCTCTGCGAGAGTCTCCGCCGGAATCACGACCGCGCCGCGTTCGCCATCCGCCTCGATCGAGCTGACAAGGCCGATAGCGAGGCCGTGCTCATTGGCTGCCGGGAATCCTTCGGTCAGTTCGCGCCCGCCGGGAGTCAAAAGCTTGAGGAACTTCCTCGAGTCGCTCATGCGGAAGCTGCCCGTGCATTTCGTTTCCGTGATCTGCATTAGGCCGTTGCGGGTTGAGACGAGATACACCTTGCCGGAGTGCTCGAATTCCTCGAAGGAAGGAAACTCTTCCAAGTCGCCGCGCTCGGACAGGCCCGGTGCATGAAGCTCTACGACGTTCGCTTCGAGGCTTTCTGCAACGATACCCTCCACCGGGTATGCCTTGTCGTCAGGTGCGTGCGCTTCACATCTTGCCGCGCTTTCAAGAAGGCTCCGCACCGTGAGCAGGGTTTCGTGGCCGATCCGCAGGCCGAGACCCTCCGACGAAAGATTGCCGTCCGCGTCGAAGCATCGCACCTCAACGACGGCTGCCGAAAGCTCTCCCAAGCGGGTATCAACGCAGGAGGAAAGCTCCGTTGCCATTGCGGATATGACGGCTGCCGCGCCGATAACCGGGAAAACCAAAAACGCTTTAATCCGCACCATGTTTAAGTTTCTATCCTGTCTCTATGGTAGCGCATACCACTACATGAAAAAAATCGGCGAATGTTCCCCTACACCACTACCAACTCCTTCGGATAGCGCGTCAGATTCTCGACTCGGCCCTTCGGGCCGACGGCGACGACGTCCTCGATCCGGACGCCGCCCTTGCGGGGGAGATAGATGCCCGGCTCGACGGTGAAGACCATCCCCGGCTCGACGCGCTCTTTGCCTTTCGTGGACACGGTGGGCGCCTCGTGGATGTCGAGGCCCACGCCGTGGCCGAGACCGTGGCCGAAGTTTTTCGCGTATCCGCACTTCCTGATGTAGTCGCGCGCGAGCGCGTCCACCTTCTTCATCGGCATGCCGGGGCGCACGCCCTCTATGGCGCGGCACTGGGCGTCGAGGACCGTCCGGTAAATTTTCTTCGCCTCCGCCGTCGGGCGCCCCACGTGGAAGGTGCGCGTCGTGTCGCTGCAATATCCGTGAAGAAGCGTCCCGAAGTCCACGATGACGAACTCGCCCCTGCGGATTTTCCTGTTCGAGGCGACGCCGTGCGGCAGGGCGCCCCGCGGCCCCGAGGCGACGATGGTGTCGAAGGAGACGCCCTCGCCGCCGCCGCGGCGCATGAGGTATTCCAGCTCGGCGGCCAGGTCGCTCTCCCGCACGCCGGGGCGGATCCGCGGAAGAAGTTTCTCCAAGGCGCGGCAGGCGATGCGTAGCGCGGCGCGCAGCGTGTCCACCTCCGCCTCGTCCTTGACCATGCGCAGCCGCTCGACCGCGCCGCGAAGCGTCCGGAAGCGGAGGCGGCCGCCGCGCGCGAGTTTTCTCATGGCGGCGAGCGTCGAAAGCGTCATGTGCCCGCCCTCGACGCCCACCGAGCGGAGGCGGCGCTTCCGCATGAATTGCACGACGCTTTCCAGATAGTCGCGCTCGACCTCGACGAAGCGGCTTCCCTTGACCTCGCTCTTCGCCTGCGTTCGGTAGCGGAAATCGCTGAAGAAAAAGCTTGCATCCTGCGCAACCAGCATCATCGCCGTCGTGCCCGAGAAGCCCGAGAGGTAGCGGATGTTCTTGAGGTTCGTGACGAGGAGCGCGTCCGCGCCTCCGGGCTTGAACACTGCCTCGCGCAGACGCCTGAGGCGCGCGCGGAGAACGCGCCGGGAGAGACGTTCTTTCGTTTTGCGCATGGCCGGTTTCTTCGCCCCTACTCGATCGGGATCTCGTACGACGCGACCGTGTCGCCCTCGAAAGTCACGAGGTATTCGCCGCGGCCGCAAAAGGCAGCGTAGCGGTGTTTCTCGACGCTGCCGTCCTCTGTCACGAGAAGATTTTTCGAGGTCGGCTCGCCGAGGGCCGCCCAGACCATGGGCCGCGTCATGCCGACGCGCAGTTTCCGCTCGCGCACCAGGGCCTTGTCCTCTTCGCTCCAGCCGTGGGTCTCTTCGAGGGGAGCTTCGCTGAAGAGCCGGGCGAACGCGGCGTCGAATTGTTCTTTGTTTTCGGCTTCGAGGTGCACCGAAACGTAGGTCCCTTTTTCCACGAAGCAGGGATTTTGAGGAAAAAGGCGGACGGAAAACCGGGTCGCGCTTCGCCGGACGAACGTTCCGAACCGCACTTTGTCGTTCACGACGGCGACGACCCGCACCGCCCGCCGTCCAACTCCGACCTGTTGCACATGCGACGCACCCGCCGGAAGCGCGTAGAACTTTCCGATCTTTTTCGTTTTCTGAAACCACCCCGTGATCTTTCCCATCCGGCGCCACTCCTTCGGCATCCTCGTGTAAACGCCTTCCGCGGTAAGCAGCGTGTTGGCGCGCGTCGTTTTGAATTTGAATGTGAACAGCAAGGTTTTGCTCCCGCGGATCACCGTCACGTTTCGCTTCAAATGGTACTCTTTTCCCTGGAACGATTCGTAGTGCGCGCGGGAAATCTCCTCGGCCACGGCGCACGAGAAGGGCAGGACGCAGAGAAGCGCGCCGACCCACGGTATCGTTTTAAGGCGGGAAGCCTGCAAGAAAATGGCTACAGGTGGCCTTGGAGTTTGATGGCCGCCTTGCGGTTTTCGTAGCGGGCGCGGCCCAGGTTGCCTTCCGCGGAAAGAAGAGATACGACGAGGAAGTCCTCGTTGATGCGGTTGATGACCACCATGGCCTCATCGGTCGCGACGATGACCTCGCGCGTGTCCTTGAGGCCGATGTCCACGTTCGTCGAGGCGACGTTCTTGAAGAGCGTGCTGTACTCGGCGGAGAGGAGCTCCTCCTCGAAGACGGGGCACTCTTCCTTGGGGCGAATGACGCGCTCGATGGGCAGGCCGTCCATCCCGAGGATGCTCACCATGATGACGCCGTCGGTGCGCTCGAAAAGTTCTTCCAAAACGGTTATGAGCATGGGCTACGCCATTTTTTTCTCCCGCTCGACGACCGATAGCCACCGTCTGAGAGCCGCGGCTTTTTGGCTGCGGTCAGGGTCGTGCAGGACGGAGATGTCCGCAAGGAGTTTTTCCTGCTCTCCGAAATTCCTCTCAAGCGCCACGGGCTCGGGCGCGGGAGGCTCCTCGCTTTCCCGCTCTTTAAGAAGGGCGTCGAGGCGCGCCCGGTAGCGGGGATTGGCCGGGTCTTCACGGAGGAGGCGCTCGTAGATTCCCGCGGCCTTATCGAGAAGACCCTGCCCCACGTAAAGCTCCGCGAGTGTTTCGGTCGCCAGTTCTTCTCCCTCGAGCTTCCCCGTGTCCGCCGTAGAGGGCGCACTGGGCGGAGGCGCACCCGCTTCAAGCGCTTCGTCCACCTCCGTGTCGTAGAGCTCGTCAAACGACATCTCCGGTGCGGCGGAGGGCGCGCCAGCGCGGAATTCTTCCTGCGGAAGGCTTTCCGCGGAGACCTCCGCCGCGGCGACTTCGCCCTCCGGCGGTGTTTCCGAAGCAGCCGTTTGCGCCTGCTCATCGGTCGTGGCTTCTTGTGCGGTTTCCTCGGCTCCGGTCAGCCGCACCTCGCACTGTGCGGCAAGGGCCTCGATGTCGCGGTCCAGGGGGTTTAACTCTTTCACCATGCGGTAACGCTCGAGGGCGAGGCCGAATTTTCCCTGCTCGCGGTAGAGGTCGCCGAGGGCGCGGTTCGCCACGAGGTTCGCGGGCGAGAGGGTGAGGGCCTGCTCGAGGGCTTTGCCCGCCTCGTCGCGCTTTTCCAGGCCGAGGAGCGCGCGCCCCAAGGTCACGTGGGCCGACGCGTACTGCGGGTGGTGCTTGAGCCCATCGCGGCACACTTCGACCGCTTCTTCCAATTTCCCCGTGCGGCGGCAGCTTTCGGCCAATTGGGCGAACACCCGCGAGGTGGGGTCCTGCTTCCACCGCGCGCGGAGCGATTCAAGTATTTTTTCCTCGTCTTTCGGCATGCCGTGTGTCGTTTGTTCCGCCGCGTTCCCTTCCCAAAGCGTGACTGCTTATGAGGAGAGATTCGCCCTCAGTGGGACAATGTACATTGTATCGAGGCGCCCTTCCTTGTGTCAAGAATGAGGGCTGTCCGCGCCTTGTGGTAGAATACGCCATGGCGCGCCGCAGCCCGTCCTCTCGCCCCGCATGGGAAAATCCTCTCGTCGCGCGCTACGCGAGCGAGGCCATGCTTCGCGTCGTTTCGGACGACTTCAAGTACACGACGTGGAGAAAACTGTGGGTGGCCCTCGCCGAGGCGCAGCGCTCGCTGGGGCTCTCTATCTCGAAGCGGCAGATTGCCGCGCTCCGGCGCAGGATCGGGGACGTGGATTACCGGGCCGCCGCGCGCTACGAGCACCGTTTCCGGCACGACGTGATGGCGCACCTGAACGCCTTCGGCGACCAGGCCCCCGGGGCCAAGGGGATTCTGCACCTGGGCGCGACGAGCGCCTACGTTACCGACAACGCCGAGCTCATCCAGGCGCGCGAGGCCCTCGGCCTGATCGAGGCGCGCCTCCTCGACGAGATGCGGGCGCTCCGGGACTTCGCCCGGAGGCACCGCTCGCTTCCCGCCCTCGCCTACACGCACTTCCAGCCCGCGCAGCCCACGACGGTCGGCAAGCGCGCCTGCCTCTGGCTGCAGGACCTCGTGATGGATTTCCGCGCGCTCGAACACCTGGCGTCGCAGACGGCGTTCCTCGGGGTCAAGGCCGCCACTGGGACGCAGGCCAGTTTCCTCGCCTTGTTCAAGGGGAGCCACGCCAAGGTGAAGGCGCTCGACGCGAAGGTGGCGCGGGCGTTCGGGTTTCCCAAGGTTTTTTCCGTGTCCGGCCAGACCTATACGAGGAAGTGGGACTACATTATGGCCTCGGCGCTTTCGGGCATTGCGCAGTCGGCCGCGAAGCTCGCGAACGACGTACGCCTTCTCCAGGGGCTCGGCGAGCTCGAGGAGCCGTTCGGGCGGGAGCAGGTCGGCTCCTCGGCCATGCCCTACAAGCGCAACCCGATGCGGAGCGAGCGGCTCTCGTCGCTCGCGCGGTTCACGATGGTGCTGGCCGAGAACACGGCGCACACGGCCGCCGGCCAGTGGCTCGAGCGCTCGCTCGACGATTCGGCGAACCGCCGCCTCGTGCTGCCGCAGCTGTTCCTCACCGCCGACGCCATGCTGGTTCTCATGCGGAACATCGTCGCGGGGCTTGCGGCGAACCGCGAGGTCATCGCGGCGCGCCTGCGCGAGGACGCGCCCTTCATGGCGACCGAGGGGATTCTGATGGCCGCCGTCAAGAAGGGCGGCAGCCGCCAGGTGCTCCACGAGAAGCTGCGCCGCCACGCCATGGCCGCCCGCATGCGCGTGCGACAAGGCGAGCCTTCGGACCTGCTCGAGCGCATCGCGAGCGACGAGTCCTTTCCGTTGGGCCGCAGGGAAATCGAGGCGCTCACGCATCCCCGGCACCTCGTGGGGCGCGCACCCGAGCAGGTATCGGAGTTCCTGCGCTCGGAGGTGGAGCCGATTTTGAGAAAACATCGCAGGCGGAAGGCACAGAAGGCCGACGTAAGCGTTTGAGAATGAGCGGCTTCATGAGACGTGCAGGCCGTTTCCCGGTGTTTCTTCTCACCGTCGCCGCGCTCGGTTTCCTCGCTTCCTGCTCGCCCGACAAGCCCGCCTTCGAAGGCCGCGCCGCGGTCATCGGCATCGACGGGGCCGACTGGGACCTGGTGCAGCGCTACATCGCCGAGGGGAAAATGCCCGCGCTCGCGCGGCTCCAGCGCGAGGGCGCCTCTGGAATTCTCGAGTCCATGGAACCCATGATATCGCCCGTCCTGTGGACGAGCCTCGCCACGGGCCTTCCCCCGGAAGAGCACGGCATCCTCACGTTCTGGAGGGACAACCGCGGGTTCGCCACGACCTCGGACCGCAAGGGAAGGCCCCTTTGGGTGCGCGTCTCGGAGGGCGGCGGGAGCGCGGGCGTCATCGGCTGGCTCATCTCGTACCCCGCCGAGAATATCCGGGGCTACGTGGTCTCCGACCGCACGGCGGTCATCTCGTTCCTGCGAAGCACCCCCACGGATATCAACCCGAAGGGCAAGACCCATCCTCCGGAATTGTTTCAAGAAATTCTTCCCCTCGTCGTGGAGCCGTCCTCGGTGAAAGACGAGGAGGTGCTTTCGCTGTTCGCTCTGGGGGGGGCGCCGGACGACTCCACCACGTGGGGCCACCTGCGCGCCATCGCGGCCCAGACGCGCACCTACGAGGCCGTGGCCCTCCGCATGCTCCGGCGCGAGAGCGTGAACCTGTTTGCGGTCTATTTCCAGGGCATTGATTCGGTTAGCCATCTCTGCATGGAGTATCTACCGCCGCGCCTGCCCCATGTCAGCGAGGAGGACGCGGCGCTCTACGGGGGCGCCATCGAGGCGTTCTACCGCCATCAGGACGCTGTCGTGGGGAGGATCTTGGAAAAATTGCCGCCCGACGCCACTGTCTATGTGGTTTCAGACCACGGCTTTCGCCACAGCCACGACCGCCTGACCCTGCCGGCCTCCATGGACGAGGGCTACGCCGACGCGTGGCACCGCAAGGAAGGTGCCCTTTTCGTGCGGGGGCCCGGGGTGCGCCCGGGGTTCCGCATCGAGGGCGCCACGATCTACGATTTCGCCCCGACGGTGCTCGACCAACTCGGCCTTCCCGCAAGCGATTTGCCGGGCCGCGCGCTTCGAGAAATTTTCTCAGACCCCGTCGGTGCAGGTGAAGCATCGGAGGAGCAGGCGCTTCGTGAGAAGCTTCAAAGTCTGGGCTACATCGGAGCCGGGGGCGAGCAGATTGCTCCTGCATCCAACCTCGGCCTCTCCTACGCGCGCCGCGGCGAATGGGCCAAGGCCGAGGAGCTTTACAGGGAAGCCCTTTCGGAAAACCCGAACGACTGGCTGACCCGCAGGCGGCTGGGCGAATGCCTGATCGCCCAGGAGCGCTTCGAGGAGGCGCTCGGGCAGTTCGAAAAAATCCTGGGTGCGAAGCCGCGCGACACGCAGGCTGCGCTGGGCTGGGCGGAGGCCGCCTCCGCCCTTGGGCGCCCCCAGGAGGCCCGCGCGCCTTTGGAGCGCGCCCTCGAGCGCCACGCGTACAACCCCGACCTTTATGCGGCGCTCGCCGAGGTTCTTCTCGCGCTTGGGCAGGAAGCCGAGGCGCACGAGCTCGCACGGAAGGCCCTTGAGCTTCATCCCGACCACGCCCGCGCGAAAGCCGCCTTGGGAAAAATGACAGATGAAGAATGACGGATGAAAAATGCCTTGACTGGTCATCGGTCATTCTTAACACCATGGCGTGGATTTCTCTGGGCCGCTTATCCGGTGCTGTGGTTCCATGCGCTCTGGCCTTACTCGATGGCGCAGGCGCCCGTCATCGGCAACCTCTTGGGCTGGGGCCTTGCGGGCGTTGTGCTTTACGCCCTCACGCACAGCCTGTGCCGTAAAGTCGCTGTGACGAGCGAACGTGGCCACGGTTGGAGCTTTCCGGCGCTCGCCCTCCTGGGATGGCTTCCCCTGCTCGCCCACTGGGCAGGCTTCCCGCTTTTTCGAATCCTCGCTCCATTGGTTTCTTCGGACGCGCCGGCCCTCGGCTTGTGGCATGCGGCGTTTCTGGCGCCGCCCATGCTCTGTTGGGCATGGTGGGGATCCCGAGCACTCGCTTCCGGCGGGCCCCCCACGCAGGCTGTGCTCCTTGGCGCCTCGCTGGGCGCGTTGGCCGCCCATGTCGCGCTCAGCTTGGTGGGCGCGCTCTGGGCGCAGGGCGCGCTTACGCTTTTCCATGTCCTGACGCTCGCTCAGGCGGAAAAATCTTCCGATTTGCCAAGCGGCAAGGTAGTGGCGCAGCGCATTGTGCCCCTGTTTTTCGGAGTAGCGGCTGGGTTGACCCTCGCCCTCTTCCATCGTCTGTTCACGGTGGCTTCCTCCTCGTGGGCCTACCCGGGAGCGGCGCTCTGGGCCGGCGCGTTTTTGGGAATGGCCTGGAGCCGCGGGCGAGTCCTGGAACAAGAAAAAAGCCTGCCGGGTTCCGCGGCGCGCTTCGCCCTGGCTTCGCTCGCCCTTGCCGTTCTCGCCGCTTATGCGGGGCGGGGCCTTGCGTTTTCGCTTGGAGAGCCCCGCAGTGCCATGACCGCGCTGGTCTTAGTGCCGGCGGCGGCCTTCCTGACGGCGGCCGTAAGCGTCAGGCTGGCCTCCTGCGCTGCGGGGCGAAACGGCGCCGCCTTCTGCGGAGGCGCCGCGGCGGGGGCGCTCGCGTTATTGTTTTTCCTTCTTCCGACGCTGGGAGCGCTGCGCGCGGCGGCGGTGCCGGCGCTCGTCGCCCTCCTTGCCGCATTTTTCGGGAAGCGATTTGCTTCTTCCTCTATAAGAATGGAGCGTGTATTCGCCGCACTTGCGTTTGCCGCTGCGCTCGTCTGGCTCGCTAGGCCGCCGATTCCCAAGCCCGTTTTTTTTTCCGGCATGGACGCGGCCGGTGCCGTGCAGAGCGTGACGGGCGCCTGGGAAGACGCGGAGCACTCGGTCGGGCTGTGGGTGGACTGGCGCGGAGAGCGCCATGTGGCCGTGGACGGCGATCTCGGCATCCCCTACGGCAACACGTACCTTGCAAGCGTCGCCCCGATTCTCGCCCACGGCGAAGCGCGCCGCGCCGCGCTCATCTGGCCGCGGAACGCGCTCACGGCGGCCGGAGTGCTTGAGGCCGGCGGCGTCGAGGCGCTCGCGCTCGTGTTTCCTTCCCCGGCGTGGACGCGGGGGGCCTCGGAAATTCTTTCCTTCTCCCATCCGAAAACGGGCGTGGATGTGCAAACGGGAAATTTCGCCCTTTGGGCGGCGCGGCAGGGAGGGTTTGCCCCGGCAAAGTCGGGGTTCGACGTGGTGCGTCTCCCTCCGGCGAACGGCATGACGGCTCACCATCCTTTTTTGGGTGAGGAATTTTTGCTCCATGTCCGAGGTGCCGTGCGCCGAGATGGTTTTGTTGTCCAGTCCGTGAGAATGGATCTCTTCGGCCGAGCTGCTCTCCGACAATTCCTCCGGGCCTACACGGACGCTTTTCCGAACCTCTATAGCTGGAGTTTCGCCGACCCGGAGGTAGTCATGTCGGGCGTGTTGGCGCCGCGCCCCTTCAGCTACAAACGCCTTGTGGAGGAGCGCTTCATCGATTCGCCGCTGAACAGGCGCCTCGCCGACTACCGGATGGCCGTTCCCTACAACATCCTGGAGAACGTGGTTGACGGCCGCGAGTCGATTCTCCCGCTTGTGGCCGGGGTGAGGCCGTTGTGCGGCGCGGGGGTGCCCTGGCTCGCGCTCCGCCGTCCCGCCGAGGACCGAAACGAGCTGTATTTCAGCGATGAAAACAAAGGTCCTTTTCGCATTCCCCTCAAGGGCTATTGCCACCGAGGGCTCGGCCGCGTGAACTGTCCGTCGATGGCGGCGGAGGTGGAGCTTCCGCGGGGGTGGAGCGTCTCGTTCGAGGGCCTCGAGTGGAGGAAAGGCAACGAGTGGAGGAGAGGCATCGAGTGGGGGAAAGGCAACGAGGTCGTCAAAATTGTCGCCCTGCGCGCACCCGGCGGCGGCGAGTGGCGATTGACCGTTCTCCTGCCGCAGGAACTTGACCTTTCGCATCACCTTATCGGGCAACTCCAAGGTTCGCTCCTTGAGAACGGAAACGCCGTCTTCGGCGACGTGCCCGGCCTTTGGGCGCTGGAAAAGGTTCACGACCGCCTGCACGCCGTGGGCGTTGCCGAGTGTCCGGAAAGCGATTTTGTCTACGCCTTCGATTACCTGGCCGCCCCCGGCGAATCTTCCCAACCCGCCCTCGACGCCATGCGCTTCGTCCGCTGGCGGTGTTTTCCCGCCGAGCCTTGAGTTCTGGGATAACTTGACATGCCCCCGCAACGTGCGTTACAAAGATAACCTCCTTGTTTTGAGCAAGTAAACCAATGGGAATTGAAAACCCGCTTTTTCGAGGTGCCGCCGTGGCGGTGGTCATCGCGGCCGCCGTGATTGTGATGTGGCAGCTTGGCCGTGTCCTGACCGCCTTTCAATTCGTCCGCTGGAACCGGCTCGTGAGCGTGCTTCAGGACTTCTCGAACGACCTGCGGAGCGACGGTTTTGAACCTTCACTCATTGTGGGTGTGGGAAAAGGAGGGGTTACCATCGCCGCTCTTATCGGGGGGCACTTCTCGGGGGCGTTCATCGTCGCGGTGCGGCGAAGCCGTAGACGCCATGGGGGGGGGCAGGACATCATTGAGGAGGGCTCGCCGCTCCAGCTCGCCTTGACGACGCTCGCGCCGAAAGCCGCCTCCGCGAACGTCCTGCTCGTCACGGACGTAGCCCACTCGGGCAACACGTTTGAGCGCTACCGCGAGGCGCTTCACCAAATGAGATTCACCCAGGTGCGCACCTTCTCCTACTGCGTTCGCCGGGGCATAAGCTACGCGCCCGACTACTACATGGTGCGCACCTCGCGCAAGCTCGCGTTTCCCTGGGAAACGCTTTCCTTTTCCAGGAAAAAGCGGCGGCGGTAGGCGCGCCGAACGAGACCATTTCCGCCCCCGGCACGTCGGGGCTGCGTCTCCAGACCGGAACGTGGGCAAGCTTTGGGGGAAGGCAGCTTGAATGTCCAGGCGGGAAGTGATAATCTTATAGGAAAGATACGTTCCTAATGCCGCACTAACCATGATTCAGGATGTGACCCTTCACGGGCACATTACGCCCAACATCGAGTGCTACGCCGTCGTTGCGGGCCGCAACGTCGCTGACCGCTACTTCTACGAGCAGCACGCGAAAGAGTCGGGCATGACCTTTAGGGTTTTTTCCTCGGGGTTCGAATTTGCCCTCACGCCCGAGGGGCTGCGTTACAATGGTCCCGGCGGAAGCGTCGGCGAGTATATGTTCGGCGTCGATCAGCCCGTCCGGGATCTGGTCAAGAAGGAAGTGCTGAACCGCCTCGTAATGTTCGGAACGTACTACGGCCGGGACAAGCGCAAGCTCGTCTTTTCCAACCAGAGCAAGGGCTCGGAGAACTACCACACCGTGTTCATGGAGGGCAACGCCGTCGCCAATTACTACGTTTTGATTCCGAGTTCCTTCGAGGGGGAGATCCGCCACCGCCAGGAGTACATCCTCCGCAAAGTGGGAAAGACGCTCAAGCGGACGCCGCTCGTGGGAAGGCAGGACGACGTCGCCCTCGCCCACGCGATTCACGAGGCGCTCGAAGAACAGGACACCGTGTTGTACCTTTTCCGACTCGTGAACCTCATCCACATGCGCTACCGGAACTCCTTCCTTGAAGTCTACAAGGCGCACGCCTTTCCCAAGGACGAGGACATGCGCCTGCTGGAAGACCTCGCGGCAGAGCTCGGCGTCGAGCACTACCAGCAGCAACGCATCCGGATGGACGTTATCTACAAGCACGAGGAGAATCAGAAGCTCGTCGAGACCTACAAGGACGTGCTCATCGCGAGCGCGAAGGAGGGCCTCACGAGAACGCATCAGGCGCGCCTCCAGCGGCTGCGGACGCTCAGCCTCCGCCACAACGTCCCGTCCAGCCTTCTCGACATACTCGACGAGCTGCTCCTGGAGGAAGATACCCGCGTCGCCCACATCGGGGAAGAGGCGGACTATGTCGAGCGCACGCGCCAGATTCTCGAAAGCCTTTTCCTCGGCGACCAGGCGCCGCACACCGGCATCACGGCGCACGACATCAAGGAACTCCTGATGGCGAAGCGCCGCGCCACGGAAGAGCACAACAATCTTTTCGAGCAGGTGCTTCTCGACACGGGCCGCGCATGCGACGAGGCCGCCGCCGAGAGCGGCGACCTCGCCCCACTCGAAAATCTCGGCAACGTGGTCACCTATCTCGACCGCTTCGACTCGACTCTCGCGAACGTCAACCAGCTCGCCTTTATGGACGGCGCCACCCTGCCCGAGGACAAGGTGCGCAGCCTCCTTGGGAACAAGAAGGTTATCGACGAGCTGGAGCCGGGCCTTTTCGAGGCCCTCTTTCTGAAACCCCTAGTGGAGAACAAGTACGTGCCGCTTTATGGACGGCGGAAGGTCGCGACCCTGCGGGACGGCCTCAAGGACATCGAGGAAGGCGCAGCCTCGCTCGGCGATCTCGCAAACGCCATCGCGGAGCTCGCATCCGAGGAGCGCCTCTACCGCCTCGTGCACGAGACCGTCAAGCAGCACATCCGCAGCTTTTACTACTCCGACCTGCGGAACCGTGAGGCGATCGAAACGCTCCGTCAGGAGGTTTCCATGGAGCTCCGCCAGCGCGGCCTCCTCGAGGAGGACGTTCCAGTCGCGCTCTTTGACAAAGTCGTCCTCGACATCCGGAAAGAGGCCTTCTACGTCCAGCAACTCCTGCCCCAGATTATCGAGCGGAAGAACACTGCCCTGCGCGAGGACTTTATCCTCAACAGCGGCCTCGACCGCTTCTACATCGAAGAGCTCGAAAGCGAATACCTGCGCGCCGCCGACGTGAGCGAAACGGTGCTCGCCTCGCTGCGCGAGGCTGCCCTTTAATAATTTCCGACCCGAAGAAGGAGAATGCCATGCCCCGCTTGATGGAATACCTTCCCGAAAGCCACATCCTCATGAATTTGAAGGCCAAGGAGAAATTCGCGGCCATCGATGAAATGGTGCGGTTCCTCAAGGAGAAAAAGCTCCTCGAGGACGCGGACGACGCGCTTGAGCTGCTGCGCCAGCGCGAAGAAATCTACTCCACGGGTATCGGCCGCTCGCTCGCCGTGCCGCACGCGCTGTCCAAGAAAATCGAGAAAACGATTCTGGCCCTGGCGTTTATCAAGAAAGGCATTCCCTTCGATTCCATCGACCAGTCGCCTGCGCACTTCGTGTTTCTTCTCCTGGGGCCCGAGGAAAACCAGCGGACGCACTTGCAAATTTTGGCCAAGATTGCGCGTTTCTTCCGCGACCGGGAGCTCCGCGACGAGCTCATGAAAACCAAAACGGCGAAGCAGCTACGCGACACGCTGGCGAAGTACGAAAAGAAGCACGGCGCGGACTAGATCACCGCAGTTTCGACCTGCAGGTCGCCTTCGGCGAAGCGCTCGAAGCGGAGCGGGTCGATGTCGAGATCTGATTTTCCGAGAAGAATTCGCTGGGCGAGCGCCTCGCACGCGGCGGGCGAGTGCATGATGCCGCGCCCCGAAAAGCCGCCCATCAGGTAGAACCCCTCGACGTCCGGAAGCGGCCCCACGATGGGGTGGCGGT
>CP070701.1:764819-772728 GCA_020349885.1 Acidobacteriota bacterium | reverse complement strand
GGGCTCCGGCGGCGCATGCGGCGGTTCTGCCGCCATGTTTCGCTACGCTCAACATGGCGGTAGGGCAGGAAAGACTAACTTTGGAACTGGCACAATGAATGGGGGCAGGTCACATGTGGATTCAGGGATGTCAATAGTAAATCGAAAAACTCTCATTTTTTGGAGATTTCCCGCGCATGCGCTTCGACGAACCGCCGAAGCGGGGCTATGAGTTTAGGAGTAAGGAGTAAGAAGTAAGGAGCAAGGGGTATAGAAAAGAATTTTCCACTCGCCAACTGCCATCTGCTATCCGCCAACTGATAGCGGCTCTCTGGCGGCTACCCGCTGACTACCGCTTTACTCTACGATCTCCGGCTGAATTACGATCCTGCGCGGCCCCGCGCCTACAGGGATAATGCCAGCACTAGGAGGAAGAGGATGAAGCTGGTACTGCGTGGCCGATCCCGGTGTTCCGTCATAGACCAATATCTTGTCAGAGTCAAACATCGTCACGAAAATACGTTTCTCACCGCTCGGAAACTCCGCCGCCGCCATCGAGGTGGGAGCGAAAGCATTACCACCTACCGGGGGACTTGCAGTAAGGTCAATGGGCGCCTTTGGATCCGGCACCTCAACATCCTCACTCGTGATGAACACGTCGATTCTGTTCGTCGTGCCCGAAGTCGTGTCCCCCGGCTCGCCCGAGCACACCCATACCTGCTGCTGCGCGCCTTCGCCCACCGTCACCGCGTCGTTCGGGAAGAGGCCCGTGTCGAGAATCACGGGTTTCTCAAGCTGGAATACTTTCTCCAGGTCATAGTCCGACACCACGTAGCGCTTGCCCGAACACGCGCTCCCGAGGCAGGCCGTTAGGTCGGTGTGGTCGCCCAGAATGTCCACTCCCGACGCTCCGAATTGTCCCCGGATCACCTTTTTCGAGCCGCTCTGTGTCTTGAAGAGCCGCACGTCGCCCGTCTGCGGGAATCCCGCCTTCCCCTGCTCCGCCACCGCGTACACTCCCGGCTCCTCCGTCACCACGTCGCGCGGGTCATGGAGCGAGTTGAGCGCACCCTGCACCGTGGACAGGTCCAAGGTGAAGAGCTTCAGCTGCCCCGGAGGGTCACCCGCACCGCCAAAATCCAGCACCGCCACGACACCGTCGCCCTCGTCCACCGCGGCGTCCACCGGATCATCCACGTTCGTTGTCTCAATGCCCGTAAATCCGAGCTGATTACCCGCTCCTGGAACGGTGAACTTCCGCACGCGGTCATCTAACGCCAGATTGAAGTCCTGCTCGCACACGTAAAGATCTCCCACAGAGTCAAACGCGATTCCTTTGAGCGTTCCAGTAAACGGAATCCCGCCTCCCGAATCGCTCAATAGACGAGGTGCTTTGGTAAAGTCGGTAATATCCACCTCTGCAATGAATCTCTTCGCCTGAACAGCTCCCGCAAACGACACGTAGAGGAGCTGGCCGTCCGGGTGCACGGCGATGTCGTCGGGCTGTATGGTCGCGTCGGGGCATGGATCCCCTCCGAAAGCGGCCGCAAGGCAGACGGGCGTGACGCCGTTCGCGGGGTTCCCGTCCGTGTCCACCTCCACTCCGGACTCCTGGAAGAAATGAAGTGTCCCATTCGCTCCACTCACCGCCGCAATGAGTGTCGCCGTTCCAGCCGCATTCCGCTGAGCGACCACGACGTCCTGCACATCAACTATGGACGGGACGTTAGGAAAATCCTTCTTCGCGTAGGCGAAGTCCCGTGCCACGGCGTCGATCTTTATGACGACCTGGGGCCCGTTCGCCTCCTTGTTCAGCACGTAGATGAACGCGCCCTCGTCGTTCTTCGCGAGCGTCAGGCCCACGTGCTCGTCCGGCCCGGGAACTTCAGCACCGGGCTCGGGGTTTCCGAATACTTCGACTTCTGTCTGGTACATGGAGTTTGAAACGAGCGTGATGTCCGTGCCCGAGATATCCTGGATGGCGCACGGGTTGAGGTCGAGGATGGAGAGGCGGCTGCGTCCCTCCACGCCCGTTCCGCTGTCTTCCCCGGCGGCACTGGTCGCGTAGCCGTAGCGTTGCGTTAAGTCGTCCTTTGAAAACGTCCCCGCGCAGCCCGCGGAAGGATTGGCCACAACCGTGACCGAATCGCCCGCCTTGAACGGAATACCGAAACCCGTCGGATTTACTGCGATCACTTCAATGTCAGCAGCAAACACCTTGCTTTGAGGAGTAGCGGGGTGCTTTAGACAATTTCCTGTTCCGTCACCGATGCAATTGTGCACTTCTATCAGGTCGTTCTCGATGCGGTCGCTCAATAGTGGATCCGACACGATGTTGTACGGGTCCGACACGTCCAGGACGCGCACACCGGCCGGCTGGGTCGGGTCGCTCAGCTTCGTAATAGAAGTGGCGTAGACGAGGCCCGCGTCCACCGGGTCGGGCGCAAGGGCGTTCGGTATTTCATCCACTGGATCAAAAAAGAAACTTCTATCCATAGCTATTGCTTCCGGGTTGCCAAGCGGCTTCAAGATAAGAAACGGGATGCCAGCGACTGTACTATCGAGCACGTAAAGCTGGGGTTCCACGGCCGGCCCGATGGCCCGAGTGACGGCAATCTCCCGTGGCGTGAATACAAACGACGTTAACGTCAACGTATCAAGGCTCACGTTATTGTCCACGTCTACAATCTCAATCGAACCGAACGAGGCCCCTTCCTGCGCCGAAAAGCCCAAGTTGGCGTGTTGGAAGGCGAGCGCATTGCTCTCTCCGCAGTCCGTGATTACCTCCACACTGTACGTGCCCGGCGGAAGCTCCAGCGTATCAAGTGACAGAGTAACAAAGGTTAGCCGTGTCCCGTTCGACGATCCGGTTGCGGTAACCGTATAGCTGCCGGATGGGCCGGTTAAGGTGACGCTCGGGTTCAGAGAATCAAACATATCCGCCCCCTCGACGGTAACTTCCGTTCCCCCCAGCGTGGTGCCGAACGGGGGAGACGCGGACGATATTGTCGGAGGGCCGGCGATACGCACGGTATCGGAGAAGGTCGTTGGCGCCGGGCAGGTCTGATCGCCCGACACCGTCAGCGTCACCGTGTACGTTTTCGCCTCAGCAGGATACGTGTGCGTCGGGCTCTGCTCCGTCGAGGTGTCCCCGTCGCCGAAATCCCACAAAAACGACGTCGGACTGCCCGCGGAAATGTTCGTGAACTGCACGGTGGGAGCTCCGATGCATTTCGGAGCATCGTGCGTGAACGAAGCGCCCATGGTTAAGGTGTCGCTGAAGGAATCATAGCTCCCGCACGGATTCATCACCGTGAGCTTGACCTCGTACGTCCCCGCTTCGAAAATGTGCACCGGATTCTGCTCAAAAGAGAGGTGCCCGTCCCCGAAGTCCCATTTCCACGTCCGCGGGAAATTGGTGGACGTGTCCGTGAACTGCACCTCATCTCCGACGCACTTGCCGGGAGCGTCGTGCGTGAACGAGGCGCCCGGAACGTCATCGGTGTAGGCGAGGGTTCCCAGAGGGAAGCTGGTGCAGCCATCGTATATCGCGATGTTCATCGGGACGCCTAGAGTGCACCCCCATAAGGGGTCGCAGTCCGGCACCACCACGTCGATGATCGCACCGGTGTTTCCGCCCGTGGGGCAGAAGCTTCCCGGTATCGCCGACACGGCTTTTCCAACGCACTCCTCGTTATCCGGGTCGTACCCGAAGCACACCTTCGTGTCGGCGCTGAAGCCGCAGGTCGAAACCCGCCATACTTCCCCTCCCGGAGCGCAAGTCCCTATACTCACCGGCAACTGGCCATCCAGAAAATAACCCGGGATTGGCGTAATGAATCTGAGGGGAGACCCACACCATCGGCACTGAAGATTACCTCTATGAAGGCTGTCTCGCACGGCCAAAAACCACGGGACTCGTATGGGAGTTCCAACGTCATTCCAAAAACTGTCCTTGGCGGTTACCGTAATGACGCCCTTGTGTCCGTGACAGTGCTCCGGGTACACAAAAGGTCCCGTTTGCGTAATCTCCACCTCGAACCCGTCTGCCACCGGGGTGACCGCAAGACCTAGCGGTGTCGGCGGAGGAATGTGCGGACAATCCTCAATGGTCCCGACGGCGGTGAACGTTGAAATTAATCCGGCGTTAAGGTTTTCCACGAACAGGGTTTCGGTTCGGACAATCCCCGTATCGCACGTCGTAACCTCCCCGAAACTTAAAGTCGACGGACGCACCAGAAAATCCGTATCCAGAGCGCCCGTTATATCATCATCGGCATGCCTGACCATAAGCCTCCCGTTTCCCACAGCGAGAAACCCCGCATCGCAAGTACGAAGGCAATCTATGCTAAAAAGAGGACAGCACTCCTCAAACGGAGGCGGGGGAAGCAAAAGCGCCCGGTTCACGAGGGCGTCCTTCACCTTGTTTGCAACCTGGTTCTGGCCCGCGTCGAAATACGGCGTCCACGAAGGCTTCTCCCCCAGAAGAAGCGCCGCCGCCCCCGAGACGTGGGCCGCGGCGATGGAAGGAAAAGAGTGGCTAGAACAATCCCGATCAAACACGTAGTTTATCTCGCCTGGCGGGCTGCAAGGAAACAGGTCCTGAGGGCAGAAGTCTTCCCCCGAAAAGCCATCCACCAGAGTCGTCCTTGCCGCGCAAATGCATCTTCTGGCTGGCGAGCCATGAACTCCCGGCGCTACGAGGTCCGGCTTGAACAAGGCCCGGTCTTCCTGAGGAACGGCCGGGTCGGTGTATCGCACGTATCCTTCTGACATCATACCAACTGTCCAGAAATCGTCCGGTAGATCCGGAGATTTTTGTAGGGTATAGGGGGTAACGGTGATGGCGTGCCGGGCGGTCCCCGGCGAAAAGATGTTGACGTCATTGCCGTGTTCTCCGCAAGGCGCCACGACGACGATCCCGTTCGCGACGGCGCTGTCCACCGCCACGGACGCCATGTCCTGCGGGTGGCCGCACTCGGTGGCCAGGCTGATGTTGGCGACCTCCGCGCGCGGGTCGGGCGCGCCCGGCTGCACTTCGTTCACCACCCACCCGAGCGCGTCCACGACGTCCGCAAAGGTAGGGTACTCTTGAACCGTGCTTTTAAAAATCTTGACGGCGACGATCTGCGCCTCAGGCGCCATGCCCGTCAGGCTCGTCGAACAGCCCTCTCCCGCGATGATGGAGGCAACGTGCGTGCCATGATACTCACTCAACTTCCAGGCCTTGTCGTCGCGCGGATCGCCGTCGTTGTCACCGAGGTCCACGCCGTGGAAGTTGTCCGCGAAGCCGTCCTCGTCGTCGTCCGCGGCGGCTATTAAAATATCTTCGCAATCATCGTCGCCATTGATAGGGTCGAGATCATTGCAGTTGCCGGGCGTGCTGTCCACTTTAGAGTTAGCGCCATACAAAGAAACGGCGTCATTGTCATAGTCCGCTACTCTGACTTGAGGGTCGGCAAGATCCGTAAAGCCATCCTTATCGTCGTCTACGTTGCAACGACCTGGGCAGCCGTCCGGCGCCTTGGAAGAAGGCGTTACATCCCCGGACGTTATCCGCCCTTTCTCGTCCAGCTCTCCCGGATTCGTCCAGATGTTGTCAAGTATGGGATCGGGAGGGCTGCTCACTTGGAACGCCGGATGCGTGTAATCCACCCCCGTATCGATGACCGCGACGCGGACGGGTTTTAGGCAATTGCCGGCCTTGTCTTTTTCACATCCTTTGATGTTGCCCGCATGAGCCAGCTCCGCTCCCGTCACCGGAACGCTGACGTCCATCTGCGGGGTCACCTCGGAATTGAGCTGCACGTCCCGGACGCCCGGGAGCGCCTTTGCGGGCCCCACCAGCTCGACGGGCAGGTCCAGAAGCACGGCGTTTATGAGCGAGTCGTAGCGCCTGCGCGGCGCGGGAAGCTCGAACGCCGCCCCGAAACGCGCCTTCCCCAGCGCCTCGATCTCCGCGAGGACGCTCAGTTGCTCGGCGCCGATCGCCGCGCGCGCCGCCAGCACTTTCTTCACCGGCGCCACCTTGACCTCGATTTTCATTCTCGCCTTTTCGCCCCCGGCCTCCAGGCTTGCGGCGATCTCGTCCACCCGGGCCCGCTGGGACTCATTGAGCCTCCCCTTCACCTTCGTCTTCACGAATATCTCGTCCGCTGGGCCTTTCGTATTGGCCTCCCACTCGATCTTCGCTTTCGCACGCCCCTGGACAAGATCCCGCTCAAGTTCCATCGCCAGGCGCTCCTGCTCGGACGTGGTGCCGCCCATGGCCGAGTGAGCGACGATGCAGAACCCGCGCCGCAGGACGGGCGGTGACGGAAGCACCACGAAATAACTGCCGAAGGGCTGTGGTTCATGGGAAGCTAAATCCGGCGACTCGCCAAGCGGAAATTCCTGCCCAAACAACGCGGTGCCCGCGAAAACAAGCGCCGCGCACAGAGCCGTTCCGACGAGCGCACAAAACCGTCTCTTTTCGAGTTTCATGGTCTGTTTCTCCTTTCGGCTACTTAAGCAAAAACCCCGAGGCAGCCGCCCGCCCCTGGGGGTTTTTCCCAGCCGTGTCCAACCTAAAAAGACTATAGGCACCGGTGTCGTTCCAAGCTGAGGGTCCTGACTTGTTTAACGCAAAAGCATGCCAGTATACATCATGTGGATTCAGGAATGTCAAGAACGAATCGAATTTTTTTCGCTTTTTGTAGATTTTCCGCGCATACGCCTCCACGAACCGCCGAAGCAGAGCTAAGAGTTTAGAAGTAAGGAGAAAGGAGTAAGAAGTAAGGAGTAAGGGGTTAGGGACGAGAAGCAAGGAGGAAAATCCTCCCCAAAATGTCTGATATAATATTCGCGGGGTCTTATGTCGACGCTGCTTCAGATCGATAACATATCCAAAGCCTACGGCCCGCAGGTTATCTTTCACGGGGCGAGCCTGGCCGTGCCGGCCAAGAGAAAGATCGGCGTCATCGGCAGAAACGGCGCGGGCAAGACCACCCTCTTCAAGATGATAACCGGCCGCGAGGAGGTCGATTCAGGCGCCGTCAACGTCTACAGGCAGGCCCGGCTGGGATACCTCGAGCAGATCGACCCGTTCAGGCCCTCGGAGACGGTGCTCGATTTCCTGACCCGCTACACCGGCAGGGAGGAATGGCGGTGCGGCAAGATCGCCGCCCAGTTCCAGCTGAAGAACGAACTCCTCAAAGCACCCATCGACTCCCTGGCGAGCGGCTACCAGATGCGGGTCAAGCTCGCGGCGATGCTTCTCGCCGAGCCGAACCTGCTCCTCCTCGACGAGCCGACCAACTACCTGGACCTGAGCACCCAGATCCTCTTCGAGCAATTCCTCAAGAAGTACAAGGGGGGATACATGATAATCTCCCACGACCGGGAACTATTAAAAAAAGTCACCGACCACATCCTGGAGATTGACCGGGGAAATTTATTCCTCTATCCCGGGCCGCTGGAGGAGTTTTTCGCGTACAAGGAGGAGCAGGACGAGCTTGCGGAGAAAACCAACCTGAACATCCAGCGCCAGCGAAAACACCTGCAGCGGTTCATCGACCGGTTCTCCGCCAAGGCCACCAAGGCCCGCCAGGCCAAATCCAAGGCCAAGCAACTGCAGCGCCTCAAGACGATCGAGATCGTCCACCCCGCGAGCACCGTGAGAATCAACATCCCCGGGGTGGCGAAGAAGAAAGGGCTCGCCTTGAAGATAAACGACCTCCGCATCGGGTACGGCGAATCGAAGGTCGTGGCGCGGGATATTAAATTCAATATCGCCCGGGGGGAGCACGTCGCGATACTGGGAGACAACGGCCAGGGCAAGACGACTTTCCTGAAGACCCTGGCGGGTGAGTTGTCTCCCCTCTCCGGCAGTTTCAGTTGGATGCCGGATTTGAGAATCGCCTACTACGCCCAGCACGTCCCGGCCACCCTG
>CP070701.1:751008-764719 GCA_020349885.1 Acidobacteriota bacterium | reverse complement strand
TGGTCTGATGGCCGAAGCGGCGTGGGCTATGACATCTACGGGGCGCGCGTCACGTCGGCGGGCACGGTGCTCGACCTTGCGGGTAACGCCGTCTCAAAGGCGTCGGACAAGCCGTGGTGGTCCTCGGCAGCCTCGAACGGGACGGACTATTTCGTCGCGTGGGAAGACGGGCGGAACGGCTTCGGCAACGCAGACATTTACGGAACGCGCGTCACCTCGGCGGGGACGGTGCTCGACCCCACGCCCACGGACATCGCTGTCTCCACGGCGGCGGACAACCAGTGGTCTCCCTCGATAGCTTCGAACGAAACGGACTATTTCGTCGTGTGGTATGACCAGCGGAGCGGCGAGGACTACGACATCTACGGGGCGCGCGTGGCCTCCTCGGATGGAACGGTGCTCGATGCAGCGGGCATCCTCATTCAGCAGAGTTCCTATGACGATTTTAGTCCCGCCGTCGCCTATTCGTCCTGCGGAAAATATCTCGTGGCCTACATACGCTTCCACGACGACCCGAGCTTTCAATCCCATCGCGTCTTTGCACGCACGATCAATGTGCCCAACGTAGCCCAAGACGCGGGTTTTGATCCGCTTCCTACCTTGACGGAACTGTGCGGCGACGGCGACCTCATAGTTGAGCCGGGCGAGAGGTGGCAGATCACAGTACAACTTTATAATCAATGCTTTACGGCCAACAATGTCAAGGCCGATCTTGCGGTAAACCCGGGCTCGGCCGTGGCCGCTGGCGTTTGCAACAATCCGGGCGTTTATGGAAATATCCCCGCGGGCGGCACGGCGCAATTCACCTATTCCTTTGTCGTGGACGCGGGAGCCGTCTGCATCAACGACATCACGTTCGACGTGACGAACATCGTCTCAGATGAAGGGGCGTATCCGGACGAGATTGCGGTGTTTGGCGTCACCGTGGGCCAGGTGATTGAGACCGCGGTGCAAGCGACGGACCCGCTGATGATGAAGAACGGAACGGCAAGCTCGCTCCTTGCGCCCGCGTTCATCCTCGGGAGCCCCGCGACCTCTGCCGAGCTTTCCTACACGCTGACCCATGAGGGCGGGGCCGCGGACTTGCTGGACTGCACGAAGGTGGAGCTTCTCGACCCGCTCGCGGGCCCGACCTTGATAAAAGACTTCGGGATTGCGGACCCGCTCAAGCCCGTTGACGTAACCGCCGCCTATATCGGTAAAGGCACCTATCAGCTTCAACTGACGGAAGCGGGCAAAGGTTGCGGGAAGGGTAATGCAACCATCTCGTCCGGGACGCTGAGCGTAAGCGACACAGGATGCGACGTGAGCACAGGCTGCGGCCCCTCGGCCATGATTACCGAATCGGTCTGCGATTGCTTCGGCATTGCAGTGCTCGACGCCAATCCGTCGGGCGGGATGCCGCCCTATAGCTATCTGTGGAGCACGGGGGCGACGATGCAGACGATCACGGCATTGGCCGATTGCGGGGCGTCGATGTATAGCGTGACGGTGACGGATGCGAACGGGTGCCAGGGTACGGACAGCCACGTGATGAGTTGCTGCGATCCGTGGCCGATCGAGCCTTCGGCCGTAGACTTGTTCGGCGTGCCGCCCCTTACCGTCGCGGCTCCCGCAGCGGCACAGATTACGCTGGAAAAAGCGAACTGTGGTGTCTACAACCTCCATGTCGGTCAATTGAGCGATCTCGCTTCCGGTCTTTACGACACGACCGTTGTAGGCACGGTGTGCGGGATCACTGTGTGGACGGATAACGGGGACGGAACCGCCACGCTGGATGTCACCATTCCGGACGACTCGTGGTTCGTGCTCAGCGAGTCCACTATCATGGGACAATCGAGCGTGGGCCGCGACAGCGACGGAACCGAGCGGACGTCGATGGGCTCTTGGGCGCTCTGCGGCCCGGTGTTTTAGGTTCGTGCCCATAAATCAGTAGCCAGTTTCCAGCAGCCAGTTGGCGGACCCCGCTCCGCCGGAGCCAGGGCCGGAGCGCCCGTCTTCCCGCCCCAGATTGACGCCGCGGGGGCTTTCGCGCATGATACGCACTATGGACGGCGCTTTAATCACGGCCAACTGGAAGATGCACAAGACGCCGCGGGAGGCCGCGGCGTTCGTGTGGGAGCTGGCCCGCCATGTTCGCAGGAAGCCCCTTCGCTGCCGCGTCGTCCTGGCGCCAGCCTTCCCGCTTCTTCCGGCCGTGGCCGAGGCGTTGCGCAAGGAGCGCCTTCCCGCCGCGCTCGCCGCGCAGGACGTCTCCCCCCATAATGAGGGAGCCTTTACGGGCGAAGTCTCGCTCGGGATGCTCCGGGCGGTCGGCGTCTCTTACGTGATAGTGGGGCACTCGGAGCGGCGCCGCCTTTTCGGGGAAACGGACGCCGACGTCGCGCGAAAGATGCACGCCGTGCTCGAGGCTCCCCGGATGACGCCCATCGTGTGCATCGGGGAGCCGCTCGGCCCGCGCCGCGGCGGGCGGGTCAAGGATTATTTGAGAAAACAGCTCGGCGGCCTTTTCGGAAAGAATTTCCAGCGGCGCCTGCTGTCCCGCGTCGTGCTCGCCTACGAGCCCGTGTGGGCCATCGGCACCGGCCGGAGCGCCACGCCCGGCGACGCCTCCGAGGCGCACCTCTTCATCGAGCGATGGTGCGAGCGGCGGCTTGCCGCTAGGCCCAGGAAGATTCTCTACGGCGGAAGCGTCTCTCCCGGAAACGCGAAGAATCTCCTTTCCGCCCCCGGCGTGGACGGCTTTCTCGTGGGCGGCGCTAGCCTTCGCGCAAAACCGTTCGCCCGCATCCTGGCGGCGGCGTCTTCAGTATAGAAGCTCCGAAAAAAACCTTTCGACGGAGCCGGCGTCTTTTGCGGTTTTCCCGATAATTTCCGTGAAAACCATGGAACGTGCTCCAGCCCCGGCAACCTTGTCGGGGGTGCAAGCGAGACTGTGAAAATCGCAACCCCCCATCCTCGATTTTCACAACCCCGATTGTGACGTTCTCGGAGTTAAAAAGAAACCCCACTGCCATGGATTATTCACGGCAGTGGGGGTGCCCTTAAAGGGAGTGTTAAGGGCGGGGGCAATTCGCTATTGGCGAATAGAAGAAGGCAACGCCCTTATTCTCCCTAGGATTTTTAATCACTCTCCACACTAAACTTCATTTTCAACATCAACGTTATCACATAAATCCCTAAAAGTAAAGAGGGAAAATTCCGAAAATTTTATTAAAGTATCACTTTAAGCTGCTTGTGCTAACTATGTTACAAAGCTAAGCGAATCCGAATAATTTTAACTTGACAAGCCCGAAAAGCCATGGTAATGTGGCTCATGGTCTATTGGGGCAATTTGTCAACAAATGGGAGATTCCATATGAAGCATTGGATACTTGTGTGCGTTTTGGCGGGTGTGGTGCCTTTTAGCCCTGGTCTAGCGCAGGAAAGCGCGGAAGAGGGGGAACCGGCAGCCGCAACGATGATCGAGGAGCAACAAGCAGCCGCGGCGGAAGAAGCGCCCCCGGCGGAGGAAACGCCGGAACCTCAGGCCGACGCCGCAGCGCAAGAAGAATATCTTTCAAAAAGGGTGGCGGAAACCGTCCAGGCGCCCATGGAGGAAACCTCGCCCGCCGCTGCCATCAGCCCGAATTACTGGTCGGACACGCCGCCCCAGCCCGTGCTCGAGGTGGACGACCATTGGTCGCCCTACCAGGTGCCGGAAGTGCCCAAAGGCGCGGAAGTGTACATCATTCGACCCAACGACACGCTCTGGGATATTGCGGAGACCCACGCGGGCGATCCCTACCTCTGGCCCCACTTGTGGGACAACAACCTCTACATCACCGACCCCCACTGGATCTACCCGGGCGACCCGCTTTTCCTGAAGCCCGTGATTATCCTCACGCCCGATGCCATGGCCAAGGCCATTGAGGAGGCTGTGCGCGTTGAGGACATGGCGGAAGTAGAACCAAAAGCCGTGGAGGAGGAAGAAGTTGAGGTGGCGCTGGTGGAAGCCGAAAAGCTGAGAACCTTCATCGAAGTGGAGCGCAGGGGCCCGCAGCCCGCCGCGAGCTACGACGAAGTCTACTGTTCCTACTTTATCCGGCCAAAGGCCGCGAAGGACTATGACATCCGGGTAGCCGCACTCGAAGAGGAAGCGGCATCGATTACGTCGGCATTCAAAATCGTTTACCTCGACAAAGGCTACGAGGACGGCGTCGAGCCCGGCCAGGAATACGCCGCTTTCCACGTGGACGAAGAGGTGAGTCATCCGGTGAAAAAAAGGAATTTAGGAAACGCCGTCTACCGCGCGGGGCGCGTACGGGTGCTCGCGGTGCAGCGGCGCACGGCGACCGCCAAGGTCGTGTATTCATGCCGGGAGCTTGTCGTGGGAGACATGCTTGCGCCCTGGGAGGAAATTCCCATCCCCCTACACATCGAGCGCGTGTTCGAGCCCACGGCCTACCTGCCGAGCGGCAAGAGCCTGGGCTACATCGTCTACGCCAAGGACGACATAAGGTCCGCCGCCACCCGCAGCATCGTAAGCGTGGACTTGGGCGAAGCCGCGGGCTTGGCGCCGGGTGACTACCTCACGGTCTATTACGAAAACCCGGCGGGCCCCGCGTTCCAGCGCCAGGCTGTGGCCGAGTTGATCGTCCTTTCCACGCAGGATCGGACGGCCACCTGCAAGGTGATGCGCGCGTACCGCGAGGCCGATATCGGCGCGCGGGTGGAAGTGCAATAGCGACGGCGCATCGAGCGCCGTTTCCCCGCCCCGTTCGGGGGGCGAAAATTTTCCCTTCCTATGCTGTGTTGAGGCTCATGGCTTCGTCGGACGCCGCAGCGGCGCCCGCGCGAGCGCCGATTCAGCATCAAATTTAAGAAATATTTTTATGCCGCACGCCCCTAATTTTCCTTGATTTTCGGGGGTGCTTCGCCTATGCTAACCCCTGTGAATTGCAGCCGTCATGAAGCACGCATGAAGCACACACGCGGGGGCAGAATCACCACCCTTAGTTTCTAGGGCGCACCTCTATGGAAAACCTCATCGAGCAGACCGTCTCGCGCAACGTTGAAGACGAGATGCGGCAGTCGTATCTCGACTACGCGATGAGCGTCATCATCGGGCGCGCGCTTCCCGACGTGCGCGACGGCCTCAAGCCCGTGCATCGCCGCGTCCTCTACACGATGCACGAGCTCGCAAACCGCCACAACAAGCCCTACAAGAAATCGGCGCGCGTCGTGGGCGACGTCCTCGGAAAATACCATCCCCACGGCGACGCCGCCGTCTACGACACCCTCGTGCGGATGGCGCAGGACTTTTCCATGCGCTATCCCCTCGTGGACGGCCAGGGCAACTTCGGCTCGCTCGACGGCGACCCGCCTGCCGCCATGCGCTACACGGAGGTGCGCATGGCGCGAATCGCCGAGGAGACGCTCCAGGACATCGACAAGGAAACGGTCGACTTCCAGCCCAACTACGATGACACGACGCGGGAGCCCAGCGTGCTCCCGACGCGCATTCCCAACCTTCTCGTGAACGGCTCCTCGGGCATCGCCGTCGGCATGGCCACGAACATCCCGCCGCACAATTTAGCCGAGGTCATCGACGGCCTCACGGCGCTCATCGACGACCCCGGCGTCAAGCCCAGGGAGTTGTTCGCGAAAATCCCGGGGCCGGACTTCCCGACCGCGGGCCTCATCTACGGGGCGCAGGGCATCCGCGAGGCCTACGAGACGGGGCGCGGCGTCATCCGCATGCGCGCGCGCGCCATGATCGAGACGAAGAAGCGCACCGAGGAGCAGGCCATCGTCATCACCGAGATTCCCTACATGGTGAACAAGGCGGACCTGGTGACGCAGATCGCGGGCCTCATCCGCGACAAGAAGCTCGAGGGGGCGTCCGACGTGCGCGACGAGTCGAGCCGCGAGGGGCTTCGCGTCGTCGTAAGCCTCAAGCGCGGCGCCGTGGGCGAAATTCTCCTGAACCAGCTCTACGCCTCGACGCGCATGGAAGCGTCGTTCGGCATCCAGCTCCTCGCCATAGACGAGGGGCAGCCGCGCCTCATGCCGCTCAGGGACCTGCTGCAGCGCTTTCTCGATTTCCGCCGCGAGGTCGTGACGCGCCGCACGCGCTTCGAGCTGCGCAAGGCCGAGGAGCGGCTGCACATCCTCGAAGGACTCGTGAAGGCGCTCGACAACCTGGACGCGGTGATCGAGCTAATCCGCAAGGCAAAAACGCCCGACGAGGCGCGCGCGGCTCTTTCCAAGCGCTTCAAGTTCACCACCCCACAGGCGCAGGCCATCCTCGACATGCGCCTCCAGCGCCTGACGGGCCTCGAGCGGCAAAAGATCGTCGACGAGCACAAGGAGACGCGGAAGGAGATCGCGCGCCTCAAGGAAATCCTCGACAGCACCAAGGTGCTCATGAAGGTCATCCGCGACGAGCTTCAGGAAATCCGAAAGACGTACGCCAACGAGCGCCGCACGGAGATCGTCGCGGAGCGCGTGGAGCTTTCCATCGAGGACCTCATCGTCGAGGAGGACGTGGTCATCACCTGCTCCCACGCGGGCTACATCAAGCGCACGCCACTTACGACCTACCGCCGCCAGCACCGCGGCGGCAAGGGGCGCATCGGCATGACGACGCGCGAGGAGGATTTCGTCGAGCACCTATTCGTCTGCTCCACGCACGACTACCTACTCGTGTTCACCGAGAAGGGCCGCGTCTACTGGCTCAAGGGCTACGAGATACCGCAGGTGTCGCCCGCGGCTCGCGGCAAGCCCATCGTGCAGCTTCTCAAGATGAGCAAGGAGGACAAGTTGGCCGCGCTCCTCAAGGTGAGCGAGTTCGAGGAAGGCAAATTCATCATCTCGTGCACCGAGTCGGGCGTCATCAAGAAGACGGCGCTCAAGCGCTACTCCAACCCCCGCTCGGGCGGCATCATCGCCCAGAAGCTCCGCCCCGGCGACCGCATCATCGGCGTCGAGCTGACGGACGGCGCGCGCGACATCTTCATCGCGACGGCGCAGGGCAAGGCCATCCGATTCCCCGAGAAGGACGCGCGCGACATGGGGCGCGTCGCCACCGGCGTGCGGGGCGTCCGGCTCCGCAAGAACGACAAGGTCGTCGACATGGCGACCATCTCGCGCGGGCGCGGCACCGTGCTCACGGTCTGCGAGCGCGGCTACGGAAAGCGCACCGAGGTGGACGAGTACCGCCTCCAGGGCCGCGGCGGCCAGGGCGTCATCAACATCCGCACCTCGGAGCGCAACGGCGAGGTCGTCGGCTCCAAGTACGTGGGCGACGAGGACGAGCTAATGATTATCACGGAGCGCGGAAAGATTATCCGCACGCGCATCAAACCCATCCGCACCCTGGGCCGCTCGACCCAGGGCATGCGCCTCATCGAACTCGGCGAGGACGACGGCGTGGTGGCCGTCGCCCATGTGGCCGAGCACGTGGAGGAGGAGGGCGGCGGCGAGCCCCCCGCCGAGCCGACCGACGGCAAAGGCCCGGCGCTCATCGAGCCGGAGAAGGAGGGAGAGACGCCGCAGGGGTGAGTGCGCGATCGTCGGTAAAACTAGTCCGGTAATAAAACAGGAAAGGGAAACGGCGCTATGAAATTCTTTCTCGACACCGCGAACGTTAAGGAAATCCGCGAGGCGCACGACCTCGGCGTCCTCGACGGCGTGACGACGAATCCCTCGCTCATCGCCAAGGAGGGCAGGGACTACCACGAGGTCATCGCGGAGATTTGCAAAATCGTGAAGGGCCCCATAAGCGCCGAGGTCGTGGCGACCGACCGCGACGGAATGGTCAAGGAGGGGCGGGTGTTCGCCAAGATCGCGGAGAACGTGGTGGTGAAGTGCCCCATCATCCCGGAGGGCATCAAGGCGACGAAGATCCTTTCGGGTGAGGGCGTCAAGGTGAACGCGACGCTGTGTTTTTCGGCGACGCAGGCGCTCATCGCCGCCAAGGCGGGCGCCTCGTTCGTCAGCCCCTTCCTCGGCCGCGTGGACGACGTATCCTCGCACGGCATGCAGATAATCCACGACATCCGCGCCATCTACGACAACTACGATTTCAAGACGGAGATTCTGGCCGCGAGCCTGCGCCACCCCATGCACGTGCTCGAATCGGCGCTCGCGGGCGCCGACGCCGCCACGATGCCCCACAAGGTTCTCCTGCAGTGCTTCAAGCACCCTCTCACCGACGTGGGCCTCAAGAAATTCCTCGAGGACTGGGAGAAGGCGAGGAAGAAGTAACTCAAGCCCTCCCGGATAGCGGCAAAATCATTTTGCTCTGAAAATTCATGGGCTCCATGCGCTACGACCTCATCGTCATCGGCGGCGGGCACGCCGGATGCGAGGCGGCGTGGGCGGCCGCGCGGATGGGCTGCCGCACGGCACTCGTCACGCTCAGCCGCGACACCATCGCCGCGATGTCCTGCAACCCGGCCATCGGCGGACTCGCCAAGGGACACGTCGTCAAGGAGATCGACGCCCTGGGCGGCCTGATGGGATTCGCGGCGGACCGGGCGGGCATCCAGTTCCGCGTCCTGAACCGCAGCCGCGGCCCCGCCGTGCAGGCCCCGCGCGCCCAGTGCGACAAGGCGCTCTACTCCCGCGGGGTGCGGGAGATTCTGGAGAATCTCGACGGCCTCGACGTCCTCGAAGGCGAGGCGGCCGACATCCGCGTCCACGAGGGGCGCGTCGAGGGTGTGCTCCTCGGTGACGGGCGTTTTCTCAACGCGCGCGCGGTCGTTCTCACCACGGGCACCTTCCTCGAAGGGCTCATCCACCGCGGCGAGGAGAAGGAGCGCGCGGGAAGGGACGGGGAACCCGCCTCGGTGCCGCTCGCGCGCGCGCTGCGCCGCATCGGGTTCGAGACGCTGCGGCTCAAGACGGGAACGCCGCCGCGCTTTCTGAAAGATTCCATCCGCTGGGAGTGCTTTCGAGAGCAACCGCCCGACGCGGAGCCCGAGCCCTTCTCCTCCCGCACGGAGAAAATCGAGAACCCGCAGGTGCCCTGCCACCTGTGCTACACGAACGAGGAGGCGCACCGCGTCCTGCGCGAGAACCTGCACCGCTCGCCGCTCTTCAGCGGCGCCATCGTGGGCATCGGCCCGCGCTACTGCCCCTCCATCGAGGACAAGGTGAAAAAATTCCCCGAAAGGGACCGCCACCAGATGTTCCTCGAGCCCGAGGGCCTCGACACGGACTGGATCTATCCGAACGGCATCGCGACGAGCATGCCGCGCGACGTGCAGGAGGCGTTCGTGCGGAAAATACCCGGCCTCGAGGACGTCGCCTTCGCCCGCTACGGCTACGCCGTCGAGTACTGGGCCGTGCAGCCGACCGAGCTCTGGCCCACGCTCGAGGCCAAGAAGGTGCGGAAATTGTTCTGCGCGGGGCAGATCTGCGGCACCTCGGGCTACGAGGAGGCGGCCGGGCAGGGCCTCGTGGCGGGCGTCAACGCCGCGCTGCTGGTGCAAGGCTCGAAAGAATCGTTCGTCCTGGGGCGCGACGAGGCCTACATCGGCGTGATGGTGGACGACCTCGTGACGCGCGGCGTGACGGAGCCCTACCGCCTGCTCACCTCGCGCGCCGAGTACCGCCTCCTTCTCGGCGCAGACACCGCGGACGAGCGCCTCTCGCGCCACGGGCGCCGCCTCGGGCTAGTCGATAAGGAACGCCACGACGCCGTGCTCGCGCAGTGCGGGCGAATCGACTCTTCCCTCCGGCGCCTCGAAGAGGCCCGGCTGACCCCGAGCGGGGAAAACCGCCGCGCCGTGCGCGAGCACCTGGGATTCGATTATTCCACGGTGCTCTCCTTGAATGAGATACTGCGCCGCCCCGAGATGACGCTCGAGCGCATGCGGCCGCTCCTGCCCGCAGGACTCTGGGAGAATCTCGCGCCGAAGGAGCGGCGGATCGTCGAGGGCAGGGTGAAGTACGAGGGCTACGTCGCCCGGGAGCGGGAGGAGGTCGAGAGAATGCGCCGCCGCGCCGCGTTGCGCATCCCGAAAAAATTCTCCTTCGAAAATATTTCCGGGCTCTCGCGCGAGGCGCGGGAGCGGCTCGCCCGCGTCCGCCCGGCCGACCTCGCCCAGGCGGGGCGCATGCCGGGCCTCACGCCCGCCGCCCTGTCCTTGCTCGCGATTCATTTAAAGAAGCGCAGCGCTTGAGGGCGGTCTCTCCCCTACCCTACCCTACAAGCTCATCTCAAGGCGGAGCGGGAATCCGCTTGCAACGCCCCTGCGCTCCACCTTAGAATCCCCCCATGGCCTTCAACATCACCGAGGTTTTTTCTGAGGCCCGTTCTATAGGAAGGAACGACTTCCGCGGCGGCCTGTCCCCTCCTTTGCAAACCCTCGCTTTCCTGCTCTTGCTCCCCTTGCTTTTCGCGCAGGCGGCTTTCGGAGATATTAATTCTGACCTACTCGAAGCAGTAAAGGTTGGTGATACCGCCGAAGTGGAAAAATTGCTTGAACAAGGCGCGGACATAAACACGAGGGACGATTACGGCGAAACCGCCCTGATGCTTGCGGCAGCAAGAGGCCATATCGAGGCAGCAGGAGGCCATATCGAGACGGTGAAAGCCCTGATTGAAGCGGGCGCAGACGTAAATGCGAAAGACAAATCTGGTGGGAGTGCCCTGATGTGGGCAGCAAGATTGGGTTACGACGGGATTGTGAAGACCCTGATTGATGCGGGCGCGGACGTGAACGCGGAGGACATTGTCGGCTCGACTGCCCTGATGGAGGCGGCATCTTGGGGATGCTCCAATCCAGTGAAAGCCTTGCTTGACGCGGGCGCGGACGTGAACGCGAGGGGCATAACCGGCACGACCGCCCTTATGTCTGCAGCAGGGAATGGCTGCACCGAGATGGCGAAGACCCTGATAGACGCAGGCGCAGACGTAAATGCGAAAGACAAATCTGGAGGGAGTGCCCTGAAGTATGCGGCAATGATGGGCCGCACCGAGACGGTGAAAGCCCTGATTCTGGCAGGCGCGGACGTGAGCGCGAAGACCAAAGACGGCGCAACCGCCCTGATGACTGCGGCGTGGGATGGCCACACCGAGACGGTAAAGGCTCTTATTGACGCGGGCGCGGATGTGAACGCGAAGAACATAGAGGATTGGACCGCCCTGATGTATGCGGCAGGTGTCGGCCACACCGAGACAGTGAGAGCCCTGATTGCTTCGGGTGCGGACGTAAACGCCGTAACGGAAACTGACGGAGGAGGATGTCGTTCTTTGGAAGACGGTTTTACCGCCTTGATGATGGCGGCAAATGTCGGCCGCACCGAGACAGTGAAAGCCCTGATTGGCGCGGGCGCGAACGTGAACGCGAAGGACGCAGTAGGTTGGACCGCCCTGATGAGCGCAGCAAAGAAGGGCCACACCGAGACGGTAAATGCCCTGATTGATGCGAGTGCGGATGTGAACGCGGAGGACAAAGACGGCTGGACCGCCCTGATGTGGGCGGCATCTTGGGGCCACACCCACTCTGTGAGGATTGGCAAGGGCGGCGTCAGGGAGGTGGTGAAAGTAGGAGATGACCAAATCGTCGTGATGAAAGCGGCAGCTATTGACCCCACCGAGACGGTGAGGGCTTTGATTGAAGCGGGTGCGGATGTGAACGCTGAGGACAAAAACGGTGAGACCGCCTTGATGATGGCGGCAGCGAATGATTACACCGAGACGGCAAAGATCCTGATTGACGCGGGAGCTGACGTGAACGTGAAGGACAAATTCGGCAGCGGCACCGGCAAAACCGCCCTGATGTATGCGGCAGAAGGGGGCCACACCGAGATAGTGGAAATTCTCAAACAGGCCGGAGCGAAGGAGTGACGAAAATGAGACCTTACTTTAAGACAATCCTGCTCCTGTTCCCGCTGCTTTTCGCGCAGGCGGCTTTCGGGGATATCAATTTAAAACTGTTCGAAGCGGCAAAGGCCGGAGACGCAGCCGAAGTGAAAAAATTGCTTGAACAGGGCGCGGACGTGAATGCGGAGAACGAAGGCGGTTGGACCGCCTTGATGCGGGTGGCACTTGAAGGCCACGCCGAGGCGGTGAAGGCCCTGCTTGACGCGGGTGCGGACGTGGATGCGAAAAACGAGTGGGGCAAAACCGCCCTGATGTTGGCGGCTGAGCGGGACTACACGGGAATTGTTACGGTCCTGATTGAGGCGGGCGCGGACGTGAACGCAAAGGACACAGACGGCATTACCGCTCTGATGTGGGAGGCACAGCTGTGGCCGCGGAAAGCCCACACCAACATGGTGAAGACACTGATTGATGGGGGCGCCGACGTAAAAGTGAAGGACGAAGACGGCCGGACCGCCTTGATGATGGCGGCACATAGGGGCCGCACCGAGACGGTGAAGATTTTGATTGACGCGGGCGCGGACGTGAACGCGAAGGACAAAGAAGGCATGACCGTCCTGATGACGGCGGCACAGGAAGGCCGCACCGAGATTGTGGAGATTCTCAAGCAAGCTGGCGCAACAGCCTACGGGCTTATGGGTCTCGACCTGCTCAAAGCGGCGAAGGCTGGCGATACCGCCGATGTGAAGCGATTGCTTGAAAAAGGTGCGGACGTGAGCGCTAAAAACAAGTTGGGCAAAACCGCCTTGATGTTGGCAGCTCAGCAGGGGTACACGGGGATTGTTATGGCCCTGATTGATGCTGGCGCGGACGTGAACGCCGTAACGGAACCTAAGGAAGGAGGAGGAGGGGCATGCCATTATTTGGAAGACGGCTGGACCGCCCTGATGTTTGCGGTACGGCATGACCACACCGAAACGGCGAAGGCCTTGATTGATGCGGGCGCGGACGTGAACGTGAAAGACAAAGGCGGTTGGAGCGTCCTGATGGAGGCGGCATTGAATGGCCCCACCGAAGCGGTGAAGGTCTTGATTGACGCGGGCGCGGACGTGAACGCGAAGGACAAAGATGGCTGGACCGCCCTGATGTGGGCGGTGTTCAAGGACCACACCGAGGTTGAGGAGCTCCTCGAACGGGCCGGAGCAGTAAACTCCGTGGGCATCGATTTGAGACTGTTCTGTGCGGCAAGGGACGGTGACGCCGCCAAAGTGGAAAAATTGCTTGAACAAGGCGCGTATGTGAACACACAGCACAAATGGGGCTGGACCGCCCTGATGGTTGCGGCAAAGAATGGCCACACCGAGATGGTGAAGGCCCTGGTTGACGCGGGCGCGGACGTGAACGCATATGACATGGAAGGCACGACCGCCTTGAAGATGGCAACTTGGAAAGGCCACGTCGAGATCATGAAAATTCTCAAACAGGCCGGGGCGAAGGAGTGACGAAAATGCGGCCTCCCTTTAAGACAATCCTGCTCCTGCTCCCGCTGATTTTCGCGCAGGCGGCTTTCGGGGATATCAATTCAGACCTGATCGAAGCGGCGGAGGCTGGCGACACTGCAAAAGTGGAACAATTAATCGAGCAAGGCGCGGACGTGAATGCGGAGGATAAATACGGCATAACCGCCCTGATGTTTGCGGCAAAGAATGGCCAAACCGAGATTGTAAAGGCCCTGGTTGACGCGGGCGCGGACGTGGAGGCGAAGGACAAATACGGCGTGACCGCCCTGATGGCCGCGGCATCTGGGAGCCACACCGAGACGGTAAAGGTCCTGATTGACGCGGGCGCCGACGCGAACATTAAGTCCCCAGCGCTCTACGGCATAACCGCTCT
>CP070701.1:742477-750908 GCA_020349885.1 Acidobacteriota bacterium | reverse complement strand
CGCTTCGAAAAATGTTTCCTTTTCACACATTCTCATTCTCAGGTTATTGGGTTCGTTCGGGGAGCGAACCCAAGGAAATCCTTTGTTTACGCGCACTTCCCGGGTTCGTTCCGTAATTCCTTTAAGGAGGCCCTTGTTTTGTTTCTTTTCGCAACATCACTGCATAACGATGGTTTCTTAGTCGCGCGTTCATAACTTTATACGCTGGTACCGTTTCCGGGATTTGTCAAGCATTTTGCCGCTTTTGCCGGATTTGCCGGAGCTTGCCCAGACTCTTAGTCTGGGTTGCCGGCCCCGACTCTCCGCATCGGGGTAAAACTTGCCCCGTGCGAAGCGGCGGGGCTTGTCCCGACGGGTTAACGGGTCTATGGTCAATGGTCTATGGTCAAATAGTGAAGGGCTTTCAGACTGTCGACCGCCGACCGTCGACTATTGCCCGCCCTCAAACCACTACGAGGGAGATTAACTGGGCGCTGGCCCCTGGCCGCTGGTCCCTCCCCTTGACTCCACCGCCTAAACGTATATCCTAAAATGCTCTAAAAAATTTTCCGAGTCCCGATACCTGCCCCCGCTGGCCGGAAACGGTATCGGGAACTTGTCCCGACAAGTCGGGGCACGGGCTGCGGCGGGAAACCCCGCGGCCTCCCGAATCCCGGGCCGCACACTAGGCGGCGCGGGAGGAATTGGAAAGGAAGCATGCTCAAGGACAGATTCGGACGCACAGTCACCTACCTGCGCGTGTCGCTCATCGACCGCTGCAACTTCCGCTGCCTCTACTGCATGCCGCGGGAGCACGAGCCGGAGTTCTTTCCCCACGACGAGCTGCTCACCTACGAGGAGCTCGAACAAATTTTGAGTGTTTTTGCGGCGCTGGGAATCTCCTCCATCCGCGTCACGGGGGGCGAGCCGCTCGCGCGGCGCGACTCCGTTTATTTTATAGAGCACCTGCTCAGGCGCCGCATGTTTGATGAAGTGGCGCTCACGACGAACGGCCTCTACCTCGCGCCACACGCCGTACGCCTGCGCCGGGCCGGACTCCGGCGCGTCAACGTGAGCCTCGACTCGCTCGACCCGGAAACCTTCTTCAACATCACCAGGGGCGGCGACGTGGAGAGGGCCGTCGCGGGCGTGGACGCGGCGCTCGCCGCCGGATGCGATCCCGTTAAAATCAACACCGTCCTGATGAAGGGCCTGAACGACGGGGAGATCGTGCCGCTCGCGCGCTTCGCGCTCGGGCGCGGCGCGCACCCGCGCTTCATCGAGCTGATGCCGGTAGGAGGGGGCGGCTTCCTCGGCATGAGGAAATTCTTTCCGCTCGCCGAGGCGCGCCGGGTGCTGGAGAAAGAGTTTCGACTCACGCCGCTGGAGCATGGTCCCGCGGGGGACGGCCCCGCGAGCTACGCGGCGGTCGAGGGTTTTTCCTCGACGCTCGGCTTCATCGGCGCCCTCACGTGCAGCTTCTGCGACCGCTGCAACCGCATGCGGCTCTCCTCGACGGGGCTTCTCTATCCCTGCCTCGACCACGACGACCTCTTCGTCAACCTGCGCGACCCGCTCCGCGCCGGCGCCTCATCAGAGGACCTGGCGGCGCTCGTCACGCGGGCGCTATCGGTAAAACCCGAGCGGCACGCGATGGCGCCGGGGAGGGAATTCGTCACGCACGGCTCGATGAGCGCGGTAGGAGGGTAGGGGAAGGCAGTATTTAGTATCGAGTATAGAGTATGGCGTATAGAGAATAGGAAGAAACTTCCTTATTCATACTCAATACTAAATACTCAATACTCTATACTCCTAAGCTCCGAGCCAGCTGGGGAGGGGGGAGAGGTCGGAGATTTCGAGGTCGGGCTTCTGGCGCTCGAGCTCGCGCTCCGACGGCCGGATGGGCTCGCCGTCCGGGATACCCTTCCCGAAGCGGTTGATCCACACCGCCTTCATCCCGACGCCGCGGGCCCCCGCGATGTCGCGCACGAGCGAGTCGCCCACCATCACCGAGCCCGCGGGCTCCGAGTCGAGCTTCTTCATGGCGGCCTCGAAGATGCCGGCCTCGGGCTTGCCCACGTCGAGCTCGGCGGAGATTACGATGGCCTCGAAAAACTTCTCCAGCCCCGACGCCGCGAACTTCTCGCGCTGGAGGTCCACCGCGCCGTTCGAGATGGCGCCGAGGCGGAAATTTTTCTTGAGCGCCTCGAGCACTGGGCGGCTGTCGGGAAACGGCGCGCAACGGGCAGGCTTCCGGCGGGCCTCCATGAAGCGCACGGCCAGGCGCCCGGCGAGCGCCGCGTCGTCGACGCCGTGCTCCCGGAGCGCCTCGTGCCACGCCCGCTTCCGGTAGCCCGGCGCGAAGGCGCACAGCGCCTTGATGTTGGGATTTTCTCCGGTCTCGAACTTTCCCCACAGCCCCTCCGTCGCGCTTATGCCGAGGCGCCGCGCGAGCCCGCGCTCCTCGTCGAACTCCTTCCACAGGCGCCGCCCCGCGAGCTCGACGCTCTGCCCGAGCTTTTCCCTCGGGACGCCGTGCGCCTTCTCGACCTCCCCGCACGTCTCGTGAAGCGCCTCCTCGAACGCAGGCTCGTCGGGAATGAGCGTCTCGTCCAGGTCGAAGAAAACGGCCGTGATCTCGGAGGGCATACAATAAGATTATAGCGCAATCATTTCACAATCGGAACACCGGCTAGTCCATGACGAGAATGGCCACAAGAAGAACGATGACGATTATGGGGTGAAAGAGCAGCGAGAATGCCACGATTATGGCATGCCGTTTATTCTCTTTCCAAAGCTCGGCGTAGGATGGGAAAAATCCCCAGACTCCGACAATGGCTTTCCACTTCTTGTTCTCTTCTTCCCAGCGAAAGTAGAGGTAGAAGGGGTAGAACACGAAAAATATTCCCACGCAAAAAAACAGCGTGGTCACCGCCAATATGGCCGCTCCTTTTTGGTGGATTCTGAATAACATGAAAAAGCCCGCGGCGACCCACATCGTGGCTCTCGCGAGGTGCCAGGCGGCGGTCGCCCGGAATCTCCCCCACGTGAAGGCCGCGTCGGTCGGCTGCATGCTTGTGCCTGTGTCTTGCTGGTTTTCCATTCCGCTCTTGCAGGTTAGAGAGTAGGCGCCTCCCTTTGCCCCGATCCCTTCCTCGCCGCGGCAACGGCGGCCTCCCGAAAAAAGCCCCCCTCGGCGGGCCGCCGTGCGGCGCGCGCCTAGCCCTCGAGGAAACCCTTCAGCTTGTGGCTGCGGGTCTTGTGCCGCAGCTTGCGGAGGGCCTTGGCCTCGATCTGCCGGATGCGCTCGCGCGTCACCTCGAAGTCCTTGCCCACCTCTTCCAGGGTGAACTCGGTGCCGGTGCCCAGGCCGAACCGCAGGCGCAGGATGCGCGCCTCGCGGGAGCTCAGGGTGTCGAGGACGTTGCCCACGACCTCCTTGAGGTTCAACCCGAGGAGCGACTCGACCGGGGACTCGGAGTCGAAGTCCTCGATGAAATCGGCGAGGCGCGTGTCCTCGTCGTCGCCGATGGGGGTTTCGAGCGAGATGGGCTCCTGGGCCGTCTTGAGAATCTTGTTGACGCGGTCCACGGGAATGTCCATCTGCTTCGCCACCTCGGCGGCCGTCGGCTCGCGGCCCAGCTCCTGGACGAGCTGGCGCTGGACGCGCGCCGTCTTGTTGATGGTCTCGATCATGTGCACGGGCACGCGGATGGTGCGCGCCTGGTCGGCGATGGCGCGCGTGATGGCCTGGCGAATCCACCACGTGGCGTAGGTCGAGAACTTGTAGCCGCGCCTGTACTCGAACTTCTCGACGGCCTTCATGAGGCCGATGTTGCCCTCCTGGATGAGGTCGAGGAAGTGGAGGCCGCGGTTGGAATACTTCTTGGCGATGGAGACGACCAGGCGCAGGTTCGCCTCGGTCAGGTCGTTCTTTGCGCGCTCGCGCTCGAACACGTAGTGCCGGCTCTTCTTCAGGAAGCGCTTGAGCTCCTCGGTCGACATCTCGATCTCGCGCTCCACGTAGGCGATGTGCTCGCGGAGGCGGCGTGCCTCGGCCTTGAGCTCCTTGCGTTTCGTCAGGGAGCGGCTCTTGGCGTGCTTCCGCCCGGCCTCGCGAAGGCGCCGCGCGAATTTCCTCAGCCTGTCCTCCGCTTCCTTGAACGGCACCAGGAGCATGTCCTTCTGCTTGTCGGTCAGCGGCAGGTGCCGGATCTCGCGGGCCTGCTTGCAGCGGGTGCGGAAAATTTTCCACACGCGCCGCTTGTAGGCGGGCTGCGACTTGCTCAGCCGGCGAAGGAACTTGACGTGCTGCTGGTATTGCTCTTCCAGCGAAGCGAGGCGCGAGACGATCTTTAGCGCCTCCTCCTTGTTCTTCGCCTCTTCGGAGTCCTCGTCCGGCTCGGCTCCGGAGAAGGAAAGGAGCTCCTGGGGCTTAATCTCGGAGCGCTTGAGCTGCCCGCCCAGAGATATGAGCATCCGCGCCACGAGGTGGGAGTGCGATAGGGTGCGCAGAAAGCTGTTCTGGGCGCTCTCGATGCGGCGCGCGATTTCCACTTCCCCCTCCCGGGTGAGCAGCGGAACGGTGCCCATCTCCCGAAGGTACATGCGAACCGGATCGCTCGTTTTCTCCTCCACGATCTCCTCTTCGGAAGGCGTGGGCGTCTCGGTTTCGGCGTCCTGAAGCACCTCTTCCCGATCGAAAAAGAACACCCCTCCTTCCTCTTTCCCCGGATCCTCCTCCTTCACGGCCGACTGGGCGCGCACCAGTTTGTAGATTTCCTCCACGGCCTCGGACTCCGAGCCGCTCTTGGGCGGGGTGTTCTCGGAGGAATCGCCGTTCTCCGCGGTATCGAACAGGAACATCTCCTCCTCGGAGGACTGACCGGTTCGGGAACGTCTCCTTACCATACGTCTAACGGCCATTACGTGGGTTTTCTCCTAGTCGCTATAAAGGTTAACGCCTGTGCGGGCTCAATATGTCCGTTTCGTAATATCAGTATCTTCGCCGAATTTTTCAAACGACCCGTCGGTTTCCAGGTTCAAACGCCATTCCGACGGAAGCGATTATGCCGCCGTCAAAAGAATTTGTCCAGCATTTTTTGATGAGGATTCTCCCGAAAGATGCACGCCCACCTCACAGCGAGCATCCGCCATATTTCATCCATCTAAATTACACTATATGCCGATAGAGGGTTTTGTCAAGGATTTTGGTGAATTTTCTGGGAAATTACGTCTATTTGCGCCCAGATAGCGTCTGCCCGCTTCTTGTCTCCCGACCGTTCGGCCTCCTTAAATTGCTGCCGAAGAAGCGTTCTTTGGTGTTCAAGGCTCTTATCCTCGAGGGTTTTGAGGGCCCCCTCCACTTCCGGGGGCTCGGGAAGGGAGAAATCCTCCACGGCGAGCGCCGCCAGGAAAGCTTTTTCGGGCTCGGAAAGATTCTCCTCGCAGAGCGCCGCGAAGGAAATTTCCCGGCCTTCCGCGAGGCGGCGTGAAACGGCCTGCCAGGTTTGAGGGCAGGCCAGCCCCGACGTAGTCGGGGCAAGTCCCGATGTGTGCATCGGGTCATGCTCTCCTTCCGCCGGGGAGTCGGGGGTCGGAAACAGGCGGGAAAGAATCTCGGACGCCTTCTCCGGGGTCTCGATGGCCGCCACCAGAAGAAGGCGCTCGGCGGGCGTCACCGCGAGCGAGACCGACGCCTGGGGCGATGCGGAGGTCTCGCGGTCCAGCGCGCCCTTGCGCTCCCGCAGGTGGCGCTTCACCTCGGCGGCGAGGTAGGCGTCCTCGATGCTCAGGCGGTCCCGGAGACGGGGAAAATACTCGGAGCGCTCGATGGCGCTCGGGATGCGGGCCAGGTACGGCAGGAGGGCGTTCAGGGCCTCGACCTTGCCGTGGGGGCTTTTCAGATCATGCCGGGCGGCCACCTCGTCCACCAGGAAGTCGAACGCCGGCCTTGCGTGGCGCAGGTTTTCGAGGTAGGCCTCGCGGCCGTTCGTGCGAATGAAATCGTCGGGGTCCATGCCTTCGGCGAACAAGAGCACGGCCGCCGCAAGGTCGCCCTCGAACATGGCTTCGAGGGCCCCGGCCGCCGCCTTGCGGCCCGCCGCGTCGCCGTCGAAGTTGACCAGCACCTTCGACGTGTAGCGCCGCAGAAGCAGGGCGTGCTCGCGCGTGAATCCCGTGCCGCACGAGGCGACGGCGTTCTGGATGCCCTCCTGCCAGAGGCGCAGCCAGTCGAAGTAGCCCTCCACCAGGACGGCGAAACCTTTCTTCGCAATGGCGCCGCGGGAGGCGTGGAGGCCGAAGAGGGTGCGCCTTTTCCGGAACGCGGGGTGCTCGGGCGAGTTGATGTACTTGGGCTCGCTCTCCTCCCCCCCGCGCTTGTCCTCGGCGAGAGTCCGCCCGCCGAACGCCACCACCCTGCCCGAGGGGGTGCGGACGGGAAAGAGTAGGCGGCCGCGAAAGACGTCGTAGAAGCCGCCCTCGGAGCGGGCGCTCGCCTTGAGCAGCCCCGCGCGCTCGGCCAGCTCGGTCGAGGCGCCCCCCTCCCTCAGGAAGCGGACGAGGTGGTCCCATCCGGGGGGCGCGTAGCCGAGCCCGATGCCCCGGGCCGCGTCCTCGCCGAAGCCGCGCTCGCGGAGGTACTCGCGGGCGATTTTTCCGAGGCCGACCTCCCAGAGATTCTTTTCGTAAAACTTCTGCGCCAGGTCGTAGATCTCGTATATCTCGGTGGTGGAGATTTTTTCTCCTCCCGCCCCGTCGCGCCGGCCAACGATCGGCTCCGGCACGGGCACGCCCGCCTTCTCGGCCACGAGGCGCAGCGCCTCGGGAAACTCGACGTGCTCCATGAGCTTGACGAACTCGAACACGTCGCCCCCGACGCCGCAGCCGAAGCAGTGGAAGAGCCCCTTCGCGGGGCTCACGTAGAACGAGGGCGTGCGCTCCTCGTGGAAAGGGCAGAGCGCGCGGTGGCGGGCGCCCGCCTTCTTGAGCGGCACGTAGTCCCCGACGATACGGGTGATGTCGGCGAGCTCGCGCACCCGCTCCACAAATTCGTCGGGGTAAAATCCGCCGGCCATGGGTTTCCCCATTCTACTCCCCGCGCCCCCGCGGCGGCAAACGCTGGCCCCCGCCGCGGTTGATTTCCTGAAACGGCGAATTCTATAATGGTGTCTCATAAAGGGATCCAGGAAATGAAAGGAGCGGCGACGTGGATCGGCTTCACGCTGGCGGCTGCCTCGGCCGTATGGGGAGGTGAACCGCCCGCATCCCCAGGGAAAAACCCGCCGAAGGTCGGAGGGGAGGTCGAGATAGCCGACGTCCCCTTTGACATAAACGAAGTCATCCGCACCGTCCGGAAGAACCGCGGCCTTCCCGAAGAACCTCCCAAGCAAGGATTCCGCGCCGAAGCACGCGGCGAGCGTCCGTTTGCGCAGAAAGGAAATGCTTTCCTTCATGAGACGCCGCGCTTTCAGGCGGAGGTCGGCGAGGACGGGCTGAGATATTTCGCGCAAGGAAATAAAGAAAAACCTGATTTCGAAATTCTTTCTGTAAGCTTCGAGCGGGGAGGCGTTCCACAGACGGTGTTCGGAAAAGGCCGCCTGGAATAGCACGCGCCCGGCCTGCTTCAAGGCAAAGCGCGAGGCGGCATTACGCCTTACGTGAGAAGCCGCGGGGAGGAAGGCGTGGAGCTGTATTGGCTAGCCGAATCCGTGCCCTTCGAGACGGCCTCCTACGGAGGCCTCCTCAGGGACACGGAAGACACAGGCCGCGTTCCTGAGGAGTTCCGCGAACAGCGGAACGTCACGAAGGGCGCGGCGCAGACCCTACAAATCGTTTTCACCGTCCGGGCCGCGGGAGCATGATGAAGGGCTCATTTTTCCAACCTGGGATGGCGGCGGCCAAGTGGCGTTCTCCAACGTAACCGTGGTTGACGCGGCGGGGCGTCTGGAAAGAATTCGGCCTTCGCTTGCAACCGGCCGCGAAATCCTGTTCGAGGTATCGCGCGAGTTTCTTGAGAATTCCCGATATCCCATCCTGATTGACCCGTTGGTGGGGCCGGAGTTTCCGGTGGAGCCGAGTCCGGTGATAGGCCCGGCGTCAGGGTACCAGGGGGGTACATCGGTGGCTTCGAACGGGACGGACTATTTCGCCGTTTGGGCGGAACCTCGGAGCAGCGGCACGGGTAACATCTATGGGGCGCGCGTGACTTCGGCGGGAACGATACTCGACCCCTTGGGCATTCCCGTCTCCACGGCGGCGAACGATCAGCTGTACCCCTCGGCAGCTTCAAACGGGACGGATTACTTCGTAGCGTGGGAGGACTTCCGAAGCGGCGTGGACGACGACATCTACGGAGCGCGCGTCACTTCGGCGGGGACGGTGCTCGACCCTGCGGGCATCGCCGTCTCCACGGCGGTAAACGACCAAGTGGCTACCTCCGTAGCTTCGG
>CP070701.1:722994-742377 GCA_020349885.1 Acidobacteriota bacterium | reverse complement strand
CGCGGGAGGCGCTCAGTGCGGGCGAGATGCGAAAGATTCTCCAAACCCCCGAGGAAGAGGTCTGGAAATTGGTCCGCGCAGCGTGGGCGGTGCGAAAGAAATTCTTCGGCCGCCGCGCGCGGATACACGTCCTCCTGAACGCCCGGAGCGGGCTGTGCCCCGAGGACTGCGCCTACTGCTCGCAGTCCTCGGCGGCGGCGACCGGGGTCGACAAGCACCCCCTCGTCCCCAAGGAGCGGATTGTCGCGGGTGCCCGCAGGGCGGCGCAAGCTAAGGCGTTCCGCTACTGCATCTCTACGAGCGGGCGCGGCCCTTCGGACGCTGACATCGAGGCGCTGTGCGGGGCGGTGCGCGAGATCAAGGAAGAAATTTCCATCGAGATCTGCTGCTCGCTGGGGCTCCTTTCCGCCGAGCACGCCCGGCGCCTCAAGGCCGCCGGCGTGGACCGCGTCAACCACAACCTCAACACGAGCGAGCGCTTCCATCCCGAGATCTGCGGAACCCACACCTACGCCGACCGCATCGAGACGCTGCGAAACGTCAAGACGGCGGGGCTCGACGTCTGCTGCGGCGTCATCGCCGGCATGGGCGAGACGGAGGAAGACCTCGTCGCCGTGGCGTCGGCGCTGCGGGAGCTCGACGTGGATTCCATCCCGCTCAATTTCCTGAATCCGATTCCCGGCACGCCCCTCGCGGGCGCGCGCGCCTTGACGCCGCTTTGGTGCTTTAAAATCCTGAGCCTCTTCCGGCTCGCCAACCCGGCGAAGGAGGTGCGCGTCGCAGGCGGGAGCGAGGTCAACCTGGGCGAGCTGAGGCCGCTCGCCCTTTTCGCCGCGAACTCCCTCTTCGTGGACGGCTACCTCACCACGCCCGGCGCCTCCGCCGGGGACACGCACCGGTTTCTGGAAGAACTCGGGTTCGAGGTCGAGGAGTGCAGGCAGGAGCTGTTCGCGGCGGCGGGATAGTAGCCGGGCTTCGGATTCTCGACTCGTAACATAAGGAGAAGAAAAGAATGAAATTTCGGGCGGCAATTTTTATCTTCTTCTTACCGCTGCTTCACTGCGGCCCTTGCGGTTCGGTCACCGGTGAACAACCCCGGGTAAGCACGGCGGAACTTGTGTCGCATTCCTCTCCGCAGGAATGGCTCGACGGGCGCGCGAGCGGAATCGGCGGAAGCGACATCGGAGCCATCATGGGACATTCCCCTTGGGCGTCGGCGGTCACCGTGTGGGCGGAAAAGATGAATCTATACGCCAAGGAAGTCACGCCAGCGATGGAGAGAGGAAAGTTTCTTGAGCCGTGCGTGTTGGATGCATACAAGGAAAAGCGCTGTCTGGATGTTTTTTACCATCCGGATTCGTTCTTCCAGTCGACTCGACATCCAGTCTTTCGTTCATCCGTCGACGGTCTCGTCGAGAGCGAGAAAACAGTGGTCGAGATCAAGACCTCGCGCCACGGGAGAAAATACTGGGGCAGGCCGGGAACTGACGACGTTCCCGATTACGTCAGGGACCAGGTCCAATGGGCGATGGGAGTCTTGGGGCCGGAATGGAAGACCGTTGAAATTGCGGTTCTCTTCGGCGAGGTCGAGCCCGAAATTTGCCTTCCCGAGATTTACCGCATCCGGCGCGACGACGAATACATCGCCGAGATACAGAAGGCCGCTCTGGATTTCTGGCGGAACGTCGAGGCAAAAAAGTGTCCGGAGCCGAGGGACGGCCTGAAAGAAACGAGGAAAGCGCTAACGGCGGTGTACCGTCTCGGCCATGAAGGAGAAATCAAGGACCAAATCGTCGAGGCCGACGACTTGGCGCGGCAGACCATCGAGCAGCTTGAAGAGGCGATCCGTGGAGGCGACAACAAAAGGAAAGAAGTGCTGAGAAACAAGATTCGCTATTTCATCGGCGAGAGAGGAACGAAAGGCATCCGGGCGGGCAACATCGTTTACACTTGGACTCAGGATAGAAACGACGTGTGGATGCTGCTCAGGAAACGCTAAACCCCCGAAGAAGCCTCCCCAGCACCTCTATCACATGCTTCAGCTCTTCCTGCTTAATCACGTACGGGGGCATGACGTACACGACGTTTCCGAGCGGGCGGAGGATGACGCCTTCCCTGAGGCCACCCTCGTAGATGGGCAGGCCGACGCGCTCGCGATAATCGAACGGCTCTTTCGTCTTCTTGTTCTTGACGAGCTCCACGGCGCCGACCATACCGAGCGTCCGCGCGTCTCCCACGCAGGGAAGATCGCGAAACGATTCGAATCCGTCGCGGAGGATTTCTTGAAGCGGTTTGTTCCTCTCGAGCACGTTCTCCTCCTCGAAAATCTTGAGGCTCTCGACGCCCACGGCGGCGGCCAGGGGATTCCCCGTGAAGGAGTGGCCGTGGAAAAAAGTTTTGAGGGTTTCGTAATCGTCGTAGAAGGCGCCGTAAATTTCCTCGGTCACGGCCGTCGCGGCCATCGGAAGGTAGCCCGCCGTGAGTCCCTTCGAGAGGCACATCATGTCGGGAAGAATTCCCGCCCGCTCCGAGGCGAACATCTCCCCCGTGCGCCCGAAGCCGGTCATCACTTCGTCGCAAATCAGAAGCACCTCGTACCGCTTGCAGAGCCCGGCGGCCTTTTGAAGGTATTCCTCCGGGTACACGATCATCCCGCCGGCCGCCTGGATGAGGGGCTCCACGATGAACGCGGCCGTCTCTTTATGATGTTCGCGCAGGATGTTTTCCAAGGATGAAATACACTCCGCGTCACAGGGTGAGCACTCCTTTCCGAGCGGGCAGCGGTAGCCGTAGGGCGAGGCGGCGCGGCGGGTCTCGAAGAGGAGCGGCCGGAACGTCTCGTGGAAAAGCTCCACGCCGCCCACGGACATCGCCCCGACCGTGTCGCCGTGGTAGCCGTTTTCGAGGGAGGCGAATTTCGTTTTTTCGGGCCGCCCCTTGTGCCGCCAGTACTGGAGCGCCATCTTGAGGGCGACCTCCACGGCGGTGGAGCCGTCGTCGGAGTAGAAAATCTTCTTTATATTCTTCGGAAGAATTTTCACGAGCCGCTCGGCGAGCTCCACCCCGGGTGCGTGCGTGAAGCCGGAGAAGATTACCTGCTCCAGCGCGTCCGCCTGTTCCCGAAGCGCCCGGTTGAGGCGCGGATGGGAGTGGCCGTGGATGTTGACCCACCACGAGGAGACGGCGTCGATGTATTTATTGCCCTTGTCGTCGTAAAGGTACACGCCCTCGCCGCGCGTGATGACGAACGGCGGGTGCCGCTCGTGGTCCTTCATCTGCGTGAAGGGATGCCAGACGTAGCGGCGGTCCTTGTCAAGAACGGGGTGCGTCAACGGTTTTCTCTCCTTCCTGCGGCTCTGAAAAATTTTCCCGGAACACCCGCGCCAGATTTTTCTCCAAATCCTCTATCCTCGGAATCTGCGCGAGCACCTTCGCCCCTCCGTACTGCTCGATGGCCTCGGCGTTTTGAGAGTTTTCGCCGCCGCACATGACGACGCCCCACACGGAGATTCCGCACTCCCGCGCGGCGCGTAGCGTGAGCACCGTGTGATTGATGGTGCCCAGGCCCGCGCGCGAGACGATCAAGACCGGGATGTTGAGCGCCTTGACCAAGTCGACCATGGTCTCCGTCTCGGTCACGGGAACCAGCAGCCCGCCCGCGCCTTCGACGATGAGGCGCTCGGCACGCCGCTTGAGCTCGTCGCATTTCTCCCTGAGAACATCGAGGGAAATCGGCCGCTTGTGCATGCGGGCGACCAGGTGTGGCGAGAGCGGCTCTGGATAGCAGTAAATTTCGTCGGCGATCTCGTCCGGCGCGGCGCAGGCGAGTCTTTTCACGCTCGCCGCGTCGCGGTCCACGCTGGTTCCCGTCTGGATGGGCTTCCAGTAGAGGGTCTTGTACCGCTCGCGCCAGAGGGAAAGCAGCCCCGCGGCGACGACGGTCTTTCCCACCTCCGTGTCGGTTCCCGTGACGAAGACGTGCGGCGGCATTCTTTCCTACACCCCTTCCTTGTAAAGCCGAATAATCGTCTCGACGGCGCGGCGCAGATCTTCTTCCGCGACGGAGGCGTTCAGGGAGAGGCGCAGCCGCGACGTTCCCTTGGGCACCGTGGGGGGGCGGACGGCGCGCACGTCGAAGCCTTCCTCGGCGAGCCCGCGGCTGAACTCGAGCGCGCGCGACTCGCTTCCCAGGATCACGGGAACGATCTGGCTTTCGCTCTTGAGGGTGTCGATCCCCGCCTCCTGTAATTCTTCTCGGACGCCAGCGGCGCGCTCGAGCAGCCGCTCGCGCCGCTCGGGCTCCCCTTTGATCACATCGACGGCCGCAAGGATGCCTCCCAGGACCGCGGGCGGAAGGCTGGTGCTGAAGATGAAGCTGCGGGCGTGGTTGATCAGATAATCTCGCATTTCCTTATCGCAGACGACGTAGGCCCCGAAGACGCCCATCGCCTTGCCGCATGTCCCGAGTGCGAGCGTCACGTCCCCGGAGACGCCGAGCATCTCGGAAATTCCCGCGCCGGTCGGTCCGAACACTCCCGTGGCGTGCGCCTCGTCCACCATGAGCATCGCGCCGTATCGTTTTGCAAGGAACACCAGGTCCTTGAGCGGCGCGATGTCGCCGTCCATGCTGAAGACGGTGTCGGTCACGATGAGGCGCTTTGCCGAGCGCGAGCGTGTGGGGTGGCGTTTGAGGTCGCCTTCGAGGTCGTTCATGTCGCAGTGCCGATAGGCGAATATTCTCGCCTTGCTCAGGCGGATGCCGTCCACGATGGAGGCGTGGTTGAGCTTGTCGGAGAAAACCTGGTCGCCCGGGCCCGCGAGGGCCGAGAGGATGCCGACGTTTCCCTGGTAGCCGGAATTAAAAAGGAGCGCGGCCTCGCGGCCCTTGAGGCGGGCAAGCGTTTCTTCGACCTCCTCGTGGAGCGGGAGGTTGCCGCCCAGGAGCCGTGAGCCCCCCGAGCCGGCGCCGTATTTCTCGACGGCTTCGAAAATTCCCTTGATGACCGCCGGGTGCCTGCTCAGCCCCAGGTAGTCGTTCGAGGAGAGGTCGACGCCACGCGGGGTTTTGAGCGCGCGGTGCCCGTCGGCCGCTTTGAGCGCGGCCAGCCTTTCCCGCACGAAAGATTCGGGAGAATCTTGCGCGGGCGTTCCGGCCACGTTGGGGTGCGAAAAAATTGACATCGAAACGGCGCTTTGATACAGGCCTACTTAATTTAGAATTCTATGGGAATGCCGCGAACTCGTGAACACAGCGAGGGATTAGGATAACCGAACGGGGACAGCGGGGCAAGGCATCGGGCGATCCGCTCTCATCTGCGAAATCACAACGGACAAAAAAAGGCGGCCCCGCCTTGACGGGGCCGCCTTTGTCGAGAAAATACAACTTCGCAGTTACCAGCGGTTACCGCCGCCTCGGTTGCCGCCGCGGTCACCGCCGCGACCACCGCCGCGACCACCACCGCCGCCGCCGCGGCCTCGGCCACCTTCGGTTCGCGGCCGGGCCTCGTTGACCTTCATGTTGCGCCCCATGAATTCCTTTTCGTTCAGCGCACCTATGGCGGCCTTGGCCTGCTCGTCGTCGTTCATTTCCACGAAGCCGAAGCCACGCGGCCGGCCCGTGAATTTGTCAGTGATGATGGCCACCGAGGCCACTTCTCCGTGGGCTTCGAATTCCTTGCGAAGCGCGTCCTCCGTTATGTCGAAGGACAGGTTTCCAACGTAGAGTTTCATGTTCGTTTTCGGTCCTTTTCGTCTCTTATGGTCCTTTACACGATGGAAAGGTTCGCCCCTTCCATCAACTCCTACACGAACGGCGATTGTCCGCCCGCGTCTTCCGCGTACGGCGTACCTTGAGCCCGCTCTTTTCGAGCAGAACCCCAACCGCCTCCCAGCGCTTCGAAGGAAATGGAAAAACGAAAAATGAACGTCCGTCCTTACTTCACCCGAACCTACCAGTTGCGTGCAGAATTTGGTTAACCTTCCACCTCAGGGTGGAAGATTGTAGTATACACCGCCCGGGAGCGTTTGTCAAGTGCTGGTGCGACAATTGTCCCCGGACAGGAGGAGGGAGTGACCGGTGATTTCAGAACCGCCATGCAGAGCAGACCGTGGCGGGGCCGACGGGCCCCGACTGAAGTCGGGGTAAAACTCGAACTTTACCCCCGACGGCTTCGGCGGGGCCGCGACTTCAACGTGATCGGCTGAGTAAATGGCGGGGCCGACGGGACTCGAACCCGCGACCTCCGGCGTGACAGGCCGGCGTTCTAAACCGACTGAACTACGGCCCCCTCAAGACGTTATGCTACGTCCTATCCGCGCAATTGTCAACGCGGGGCTGGAACTGGGGCACTTGGTACTGAACTACGACGCGGCGGGAACGGAGCTCTTTCCTCCCTGCGCACTGAGTACCAGCTTGTGGTTCGTGCGCACTTCGCTGCGCAGCCTGAGCGTCGCCACGGCAGAGCCGATAACCTCGTCCTGATAGATTTGGATGAGCTCGTCGCGCAGGAGTTCCTTGCGTTTCTCGTAGGCGCTCTCCTCAAAATCCACCTTAAGGTCCACCTCGAACAACATCAGCCCCTTCTCCGGCAAGTAGTACGCCCCGACATCTCCTTCCTCCATGGACTCGACCATTTCAAAGAGGCCGGGCGTTTTCTGTTCGAAGCGCACGGGCTTATTGGTGCACGTAAACGTGCCCGTGGCGTCTTTTTCGCGCCCGAATTTCTCTTCGAGATCGCCAAAACTCTTCTTGCCGGAGCGGACGCTCGCAATCTCCTTCTCGGCCCACTTAATATAGGTGGTTTCGCGCCGCGTGTCCTGCACGTCCTTTCGGATCCTGTCCTTGACCTCGTCGAAATCGGGAATGCGGTTCTCCTTCCGCTCCGCCACGTAGAACACCGCATACCGGTCGCCGATTGCAATGGGAGAGGAAATGTCGTGTAAGCTCAAGAAGTAGGCTCGCTTCTGCAGCTCATGGAGGGGCTCGGGAAAGGCGCCTTCCTGCTTGCGGGAAAAAAAGCCGCTGTCGCGGATGTCGGCTCCCAGCTCCTGTGCGGTTTCCCGGAACGTCTCCGCCTGCAGCGTTTGGCTCAGCTCCTTCGCGTCGTCGTAAGCCATGCTGCTTGCGCGCTGTTCTATGAATTGCTCTCGAAGCTCCGGCTCCACCTCCTCGTAAGTTCGATAGTAGCCGCCCGGATCGAAGTCTTGGAGCTTGATGATATGAAACCCGAACGAGGTGGTCACCACGTCGCTCACCCCGCCCTCCTCAAGCGCCTTGACCGCGTCCTCGAAAGGCTTGACCATCTGCCCGGGGCCGAAATAGCCCAAGTCGCCGCCCTTCACCGCCGAGCCCGGGTCCTCGCTATACTGGCGCGCCAAGGCAGCGAAATCCTCCCCCTTGCGGGCGCGGTCGGCGATCGATTCGGCCAGAATCCTCTTTTCCTCGCGCGTCTCGTCGTCCGCGAGCTCTTCCAAGCGGATGAGGATGTGGCTTGCGCGCCAGCGTTCCCCGCTGACATGGTAAAACTCCTTGGCGCGTTCGTAGTAATCCCGAAGTTCCTCATCCGTCACCTTGACGCGGGCATGGTAATCCTCGGGGCCGAAGACGGTGTATTCGACGCGGCGCTCCTCGGGGATGGTGTAGCTCTCCTTGTTTTTCTCGTAGTAGGCTTTGATGTCCGCCTGGGACACCGCGATGTCGCGGGGCAGAGCGTCTTCCGGAACGAAAAAATACAGAAGGTTCACGCGGCGCAGCGTGTCGTGGAAGCGCTCCTCGATCTGCTTTTCCGTAATGGTCACCGCGGAGCGAAGCAAGTTGCGCATCTTGCCGGCGAGCAGATACCGCTGCATCTGATTCTCCCAGACAGCGGCGCTCAGCCCCTGGCGGGAGAGCTGCCGGATGTATTCATCGCGGCCGATGAAGCGCCCATCCCGCTGGAAATTGGGATTCTCCATGATGGCGTCCGCGAGCTCGGCGTCCGAGGCGCGGAACCCCAGTTTTTCCGCCTCCGCGGCCAGCAGCCACTGCGTAATCATATCATTGATAATCATGTAGCCAAGGTTCATCTCCGCCGGATTGAACTCCCTTTCCATGCCATAGAAGGTTTCCCGGTATCTGCGTTCCGAATTTTGATAGGCGTTCAAGAACTCGATCACGGTGATGACCTCGCCGTCCACGGTGGCGGCCCAGTCGGCCGCGACGGCTTCGCCCCGCCGCGCGCCGCCGCCCCAGAAGGCAAAGATGGTGATGATGAAGGCCCCGATCACGGCCCAAATGACCCACTTGAGGTGCTTCAGGTTTTCACGCATCGAGCCAATCACAGCGGTTTCTCCTTTCTTTAAGAATCGAAGATTTCATCCCACAACTCCCCTGCGTATACCACCCTCGCCTTTCCCGAAAGCCACAGGCTTTCACCTTCCGAGGGTGAGTCTATTGTAAAGGAGCCGCCTCCGCGGGTCAAGCACGCCGTGGGAAAAGCGCAGAGCCCCAGCCGCACCGCCGTCCATGCGGCGGCGGCGCTTCCCGTACCGCAGGCGAGGGTCTCGGCCTCGACGCCGCGCTCGTAGGTGCGCAACTGCAACCGGTGCTCGTCTTCGACTTGCACGAACGTCGCGTTCGTGCCCGCCGGGCCGAACTCCGGATGGCTGCGAATCAGGCGTCCGAGTTCCTTGACGGCGCACGCTTCCAGGTCCTCCACGAAAACCACAAAATGCGGCACCTCGGCCTCCACGTAGTTTCCCGTCACGCCGCGGCCCTTGAGGAGCAGAGAAAGGTTGAGCCGCTCCTCGCGCGGCGCGGCAAGCTCCACGCTAACGTCGCTTTCCCGGACTTCGGCCTTGCGGACGCCACGCGCCGTCTCGATGCGCATCCCGCGGGGGGCGATGACCTTCATAAGGGCGAACCGCGCGGCGCATTGCAGCCCGTTGCCGCAGAACTCCGCCTCCTTTCCGTCCGCGTTGAAATAGCGCATGCGAAAATGCGCCTTGCGCGAGTACTCCACGTAGATGGCGCCGTCGGCCCCCGCCCCGAGGCCGCGCCGGCAGGCCGCCGAGATCCACGCGGCCCCGCCCGGCACGCAGCCGCTGCGGTTGTCGAAAAGCAGAAAATCGTTTCCCCCCGCGGTCATCTTGTAAAACGGCACGGCGTTCATGACGGAACGTGTCTCATATGGAGTATGGAGTATAGCGTATAACGTATCGCCTTCGGCGGAAAGCGCTCAGCGTTCAGCGTCCTGATACAAAACACGCTTTGGGTCATCAGATAAATGCCTCAAAACACCGGAGCCGCGCGCACCAGCCGCTCGACGCTCTCCGAAGGGGTGCTTTCATTTCCCGCCCCGTCCACGGCTGTCACGCGGTAGCGGTACCTTCGATCGATCTCGACGGTGCTGTCCTCGAAAATCGTCGAGGAAAAAGGCTCGGCCGTGATTCGGGCGAAGGCGCCGTCGTCGCCCGCCCGGTACACATGGTAGCCGGCTAGGTCTTCCTCCTTGTTGGGAAACCAAAAGAGGCGCACCCCCTCCTCTTCGACGCTCGCCGAAAGACCCTGCGGCACGGCGGGCGGGAAGACATCTATGGGCGTCACCGTCACCGTTTCGGAGTCGAGGCTCTCGGCACCTTCGGGCACGACGCTTCGGACGCGGTACACATAGGTTTGGTCAAAGCGAAATTTCTCGTCCTCGAACCAATTTCCCTCAACGGGCTCCGGCGTGAGGCGCTCCGGCGGCGCCTCGCCCGCCCCCGGGGCGCCGGGCCTTACGGTGTGGCGAAGGACGACATAGCCGATCGGCGGACTCGGAGCGGAAGGTTCCTCCACGGCGGGCATGGCGTGCTCCCACCGAAGGTGCACGGCCATCTCGGTGACAGCCGCTTCGAGCACTTGGGGCGGCTCCGCGTAAAGTTTGGGAAAAATGCGCTCGATTTTCGAAAACGGGCTGCGGCGCCCCCGCTCGTTTCGAATCTCGATGCCGTAGAAAACCTCCTTCGCAACCGCCCCCCCGCCCCCCTGCCCGGCATCTTTCTTCTTTCGCCTCCAGCTCGGGTCGGGTGACAAAGGCCCCTCTTCTTCCTCGCTCCGCTCTTCTTCCATGGCCACCTCAACGTTCTCGGCCACAACGTCGGCCACCGAATCCTGCCACGAGAAGGCGGTCGACTGGCTGGGGATGACGCGAAGCGTCGCCACGAGCTCGGCGCTTTCCTTGAAAACCCGCGCGGAAGGGTAGTTGCCTCCCCCCTCGGGGCGCTCGTCGCGCCAGATGCTCAACGTGGCCTCCTCGATGGGGTACCCGTTCATGGTGGTCGGCTTAACGCTGCCGCGGACGTGCACGTAAGACCCTTGCTGGGCGAGCGTGAACTCCGCCGGATGCGGCACGCGCCGCAGGGGCGGAACCGGGTCCTTCTTGACCCCGCACGCAACGCCGAGCACAAGCACGGACGCCACCGAAGTCGCCTTGACCGCTCCGCAGGCCGCGCCTAAGATGAGAACTGGAAGCGAACGAGGGCTGGTGTCCTCCGCGGACTTCAAATCCGTCGGGCCCAGATCCAAGAGATCGGGGCGGTGGGTTCGATTCCCACCCGCTTCCGCCATCACGCCGAGGCCTGTCCGCCGCAACCTGCTTGCGCGAAGCGCTTCGGCGGAGGCAGGCGCTGTGGATGGCGGGCGCACAGGTTCCTTAGAATGGAATGTCCTCGTCGCTGTAGTCCGGGTCTGGCTCCGAGACCGCATCCGGCGGCGATGATTTTGGGGAGTCCGCCTCGCCGGTCTTGGCTCTGGGACCCTGGCCCTCGCCGCGCCCGCCGAGCATGAGAACCTGGCGTGCCACTACTTCCGTCTTGTAGCGCTTGTTGCCGTCCTTGTCGTCCCACGAGCGGGTCTGGATGCGCCCCTCGACGTAGACCTGCCGTCCTTTGTTCAGATACTCCCCGCAGATTTCCGCCTGCCGGCCCCACGCCACGACGTTGTGCCACTCGGTGCGCTCCTGCGGGTTGCCGTCCTTGTCCTTCCACTTATCATTGGTGGCGAGCGTGAACTCCGCGACTGGCGACCCGCCCGGGGTGTAGCGAAGCTCCGGATCGCGTCCCAAGTTGCCGATGAGAATGACTTTGTTCAGTCCTGCCATGGGAGTTTCTCCTTTTTATATTTGAAGGAAACCAGTGTAGCACTCGCCCGCATGCGGAGCAAGTCCGCCGCTTGGGTCGGTATTGGCTGGGGCGGGAGGATTCGAACCTCCGATTCCAGGATCCAAAGTCCTGTGCCTTACCACTTGGCTACGCCCCAAAGGTCCGCCGTGAACCCCCTTGCACCTTGCCTGTGCAAGAAGCAGGGAGTAAGAACCATTGTATCTTAATGGCCCGTCCGGGGCATTTCCGCCTCGAGCGTCATCTCTTCTTGCAGCAGCGCTCGATGAGCCGGCCGCCGCAAATAGGACGGACGCCGGCCTACCACTCGTCCGGGTGCTTCGCTTCGTCCACGCGGCCCAGCCCCAGGCACGCGAGCGCGAGAAGTGCGTAGCCCGCGGCAAAGGCGAACGGGTGAGGGTCCTGGACGGCCCAGGGCCAGAACATGGCCCCCGCCGGATAGGGCGAGTGAATCAGCCCGAAGAGGCACATCACCGAGCCGAGCAGGGCGAAGCCGGTGGCGCGCGCGTAGCGGCGGTCGATCAGGTCGGCCGAGAGCGCCCCCCACAGGAGCGCCGAAAGGATGAAGCCGTTTCCGAGCATGCGCAGCACGAAGTAGGCGTGCGAGATTTCTCCCGTGAGCGCCTCTTCTGAGCCGCCGAGCGCCTGCATCATCTGGTCGAGTTGGATGCTCACGAGGTTGGCCATTACGGGAAGGAAGCAGATCGCCACGGCCTTCGCGTGGCGGTGCGGCGTCGCCTCGAAGGCCTGCGCCGTGATCTCGAGGCCGATGAAGACCAGGATGGGGGCGACGGCGGCCTCGGGGATGAAGTCCACGAAGAAGGCGAGGTAGCCGAGCATGCCGCCCGCGCCGATGAACAGGGCCGTGGCGAGCGTGTAGGCCGCGCGCCCGCCCATCGCCTTGTACGCGGGGTGGCCGATGTAGGGCGTCGACTGCACGGCACCGCCGCAGAGGCCGGCGAGCGCCGTGGCCGCGGCGTCGGCCAGGATGATGCGGCGCGTCGGGTAGGTGTCGCCCGCGGCGGCGGCGCTCTCCGTCACGTCCACCGAGCCCACGACGATGGCGAGCGTGAACGGGAGCACGATGGGAAAATAGAGCCAGGCGTCGGCGAGGCCCTGCACGAAGCCGAGCGTGGGAATCGGAAGCGCGAAGCGCAGGGAGAAATCGCCGTGGAAGGGCTCGATGCCGGGAAGCCCGAAGGGCAACGCGGCGAGGACGTAGTAGACGAGCATGCCCACGCCGACGGCGGCGAGCGCCCCGGGAACGTTCCACGGAAGCCGGTAGCGCGCGATGAGCGCCGCCAGGATGATGCCGAGCGAGAGGAGGCCCACGATGGGGCTGCCGAATATCTTGAGCGACGGAAGGAAGGCGATGAGGACGAGCGCGACGGCGGCGATGGAACCCAGGAGGCCCGCGCGCGGCACGGCGGCGCGGATGCGCTCCCCGACGAGCGAGCCCGCGGCCTTGATTAGCCCCGACATCACCATGACGGCCATGCTCAGGTACCATAGCCGCTCGCCCGCCGCCTCGGGCGCCATGCCTTCCCGCGTGAACATCATGTACGCAGGGCCGTAGATGGCCACGGCGTAGCCGATGGTCGAGGGCGTGTCCATGCCGAGCGGCATCGCCGTGACGTCGCTCCGCCGCTCACGGCGCGCGAGGCCGAACGCCATCCACGTGTAGAGAAGGTCCCCCACGAGCACCGCGACGGCGCTTCCGGGCACCATCTTGAAGAGGACGACCTCCTTGGGGACGCCGAAGCCCAGGATGAGGATGGAGGCGAAGATTACGAGGTCGCTCATGTTGTCGAGCATGAGACCGAAGAAGGCGTTCACGTCGCCCGGCCGCGCCCAGCGGTAGGTGGAGGGGGATGACGTCATGGTCGTTATCTCACGGCTGCTTTCAATTCACCGGCTTTTTTTCTCTTTTTCCCTGCGTTCATCGAACACGGCGGCCTCAAAGCTACTCTACACCCCATTTAGTACCTTTAGAAGCCGCTTTCAATTCCTCGGCTTTCTTCTCTTTCTCTTCGGCTTCTCTCAAAAGCGCCTCCCTCTCGGCTTCGTCCTTGACGATTTTAGCACACGCGCGCAGCGCAAGGCCCCAGTTGCGGTGGTAGTAATGGCTGTCGGGCTCGATGCGGACGGCCTCGGCGTATTTGCCGAAGGACTCCCGGAAGAGCGCCTCGTCCTTTGTCATCTTGGCCAGATCGGAAAGCGCATTGCCCCAGTTGCTGTAGGCTTCGTGCTTGTCGGGCTTTATGCGGATGGCCTCGGCGCATTTTTCCATGGCCTCGCGAAAGAGCGCCTCGTCTCTTTTCAGCCTGGCCAGGCCCGTAAGCGCGGTGCTCCAGTTGGTGTAGGCTTCGTGATAACCAGGCTCGAGACGGACGGCCTCGGCGTATTTGCCGAAGGACTCCCGGTAGAGCGCCTCGTCGCCTTTCTCCCAAGCCGAATCCAAAAGCACGTTGCCCCAGTTGAAGTAGGCACTGGGATTCTTTCCCGAAACGGCCGCGATTTCCCAGTGTTTCGCCGCCCCTTCCCTGTCGCCCTTGTCATAAGCGTCAAGGCCGAGGATGAAGTGCATCTCGGGGTCGACGGGCTCGCCTTCTTCTTCCTGCTCGAGGCTATCGGGGGCTGACAGCTCAATGACTTCCTTGTCCCCTTGAGGAATCACGTCCGCCGTAAATTCGGTTGTATCCTCTCCGGGCGCCTGTTCTTGCGCCTTCTTCTTTCCAAGGTAATACAGCCAACTCGGCACTCCGATTAAAATTACTGCAATGATCGGAGCAAGGCATGGAAGCAGCCATCTCCGGAGGCCGGTGTCCCGGGGTTGCCGTCTTTCTTCGTTGTCCGTCATAAAGCCGTAGTGTTCCGCTTAGACAATCTCTTCAACTCCTCCACTGCCTTTACCTTCAGGACGTCGCGCTCGACGATCCGCGCGCGCGGCATATCGCCCCATTCTAAATAAGGGCGCGGGAAACCTCAACTCTCGGGCTTGTCCTTGGAAGCTTTTTTCAATGCCTCGGCTTTTTCTGTTTTTTCCCCGGCTTCTTTCAAGAGCGCCTCCCTCTCGGCTTCGTCCTCGGTAATTTTGGCAAGCCAGCGCAACGCAACGGCCCAGTTGCGGTAGTAAAGAGGTTCGTCGGGCTCGATGCGGACGGCCTCGGCGTATTTGGTGAAGGACTCCTGGAAGAGCGCCTCGTCCTTTTTCTCCTTGGCCACAACGGAAAGCGCGGTACCCCAGTTGCTGTAGGCTTCGTGGTAGTCGGGCTTTAGGCGGACGGCCTCGGCGTATTTGTCGAGGGACTCCCGGAAGTTTTTCGTCAAGTCCAAATCCAAAAGCACGTCGCCCCAGTAGAGGTAGGCTTTGGGATGCTTTCCCGAGATGGCCGCGATTTCCCAGCGTTTTGCCGCTTCTTCCAGGTCGCCCTTGTCATAAGCGTCCAGGCCCAGGATGAAGTGCATTTCGGGGGTGAGGGTTTCGCCTTTCTGCTCGCGCTTGAGGAGGTCGGGAGCCGGCGGCTTAACTTCCTCTTTCTCCTTTTCGGAGGGAGGGGGTTCCGTCGTGGCCCGGAAAACGGCGGGAATGAAGCCGAGGCAGACAATCAGCAGCGTAATTTTTTTCATGCTTCTTCCCTATTTACGTTTCTTGATTTTCTCGGCTATTTTCTCTTTCTTTTCGGCTTCTTTCAAGAGCGCTTCCTTCTCGGCCTCGTCCTCGACAATTTCAGCGCACTCACGCAACGCAACGGCCCAGTTGTCGTAGACTTGGCGGAGATCAAGTTTGAGGCGGACGGCCTCGGCGTATTTGCCGAAGGCTTCCCGGAAGAGCGCCTCGTCGCCTTTCATCTCGGCCAAATCGGAAAGCGCATTACCCCAGTTTCCGTAGGCTTGGTGCATATCGGGTTTGAGGCGGACGGCCTCGGCGTATTTTTCGAAGGACTCCCGAAAGAGCGCCTCGTCACCTTTCATCTTGGCCAAACCGGAAAGCGCAACACCCCAACTGCCGTAGGCCGCGTGGGAATCGGGTTTGATGCGGACGGCTTTGGCGCATTTTTCCAAGGCCTCCCGGAAGAGCGCCTCGTCTTCTTTCATGCCGGCCAAGTCCGAAAGCGCACTGCCCCAGTTGCTGTGGGCTTCGTGTTTGTCGGGCTTGAGGCGGACGGCCTCGGCATATTTGGCGAAGGACTCCCGGAGGAGCGCTTCCTTCTCGGCCTCGTCCTCGACAATTTTAGCGCACTCACGCAATGCAACGGCCCAGTTGTCGTAGACTTGGTGGAGATCAGGCTTGAGGCGGACGGCCTCGGCGTATTTGCCGAAGGACTCCCGGAAGAGCGCCTCGTCGCCCTTCAGCTTGGCCAAGCCCGTAAGCGCAACACCCCAGCTGTCGTAGGCTGCGGGGGCATCGGGCTCGATGCGGACGGCTTTGGCGCATTTTTCCAGGGACTCCCGGAAGAGCGCTTCGTCTCCTTTCATCCCGGCCAACTTGGAAAGCGCAAAGCCCCAGTTGTTGTAGGCTTCGGAGTAATCGGGCTTGAGGCGGACGGCCTCGGCTAGCTTACCAATGGATTCTCGAAAAAGGGCCTCGTCACCTTTTAATTCCGCGAGTTGCCCGAGCGCAGCGCCCCAATTGCTGTAGGCCTGGTGGAAATCGGGCCTGATGCGGGCGGCCTCGGCGAACTTACCCAAGGATTCTCGAAGAAGAGCCTCGTCACCTTTTAATTCCGCGAGTTGCCCAAGCGCAAAGCCCCAGTTGTTGTAGGCTTCGTGCTTGTCGGGCTTAATGCTAACGGCCTTTTTATATTTGGTGAAAGATTCCCGGAAAAGCGCCTCGTCGCCTTTCATCCCGGCCAAACCGGAAAGCGCAATCCCCCAGTTGTAGTAGGCTTCGTGGTAATCGGGCTTGAGGCGGACGGCCTCGGCGTATTTCTCGAAGGACTCCCGGAAGAGCGCCTCGTCGCCTTTCATTGCGGCCAACTTGGAAAGCGCAAAGGCCCAGTTGTTGTGGGCTTGGTGGAAACCGGGCTCGACGCGGACGGCCTCTGCGAACTTACCGAAAGATTCTCGAAGCAGGGTCTCGCTACCCATTAAATCCGCGAGCTGCACAAGCGAAGTGCCCCAATTAATGTAGGCTTCGTGAAGATCCGGCTTGAGGCGGACGGCCTCGGCGTATTTCTCGAAGGACTCCCGGAAGAGCGCCTCGTCGCCTTTCATCCCGGCCAAACCGGAAAGCACATTGCCCCAGTTGTAGTAAGCTTTGTGGTAATCGGGCTTGATGCGGACGGCCTCGGCGTATTTCTCGAAGGACTCCCGGAAGAGCGCTTCGTCGGCTTTCATCCCGGCCAAACCGGAAAGCGCATTGCCCCAGTTCAAGTAGGTTATGTGGTCATCGGGATTGAGGCGGGCGGCCTCGGCGAACTTGTCGAACGACTCCCGGAAGAGCGCTTCGTCGCCTTTCATTCGGGCCAAATCGGAAAGCACGCTGCCCCAGTTGCTGTAGGCTGCGGAGCTTTCTCCCAACATAGCCGAATTGCCGAACCGCCTTGCGGCCTCTTCCTTGTCGCCCTTCTTGTAAGCGTCCACGCCCAGCAGGAAGTGCATTTCGGCGGTGAGTGATTCGCCCTCCTGCTCGCGCTTGAGGAGGTCGGGAACAGACGGCTCAACTTCTTCTTTCTCCTCTTTGGAGGGAGGGGGTTCCGGCGCGGCCCAGAAAACGGCGGGAATGAATCCGAGGCAGACAACCAGCAGCGCGGTCTTTTTCATGAGGTTTCCTGAGACGATTCCTTCAACACCTCCATCGCCTGCGGGATGTCACGCTCTACGATCCGCGCGCGCGGCATATCGCCCCATTCTAAATAAGGGCGCGGGAAACCTCAACTCTCGGGCTTGTCCTTGGAGGCTTTTTCCAATTCCTCGGCTTTTAATAGTTTTTCCACGGCTTGTTTCATGAGCGATTCGTTCTCGGCTTCGCCCTCGACAATTATAGCGCACTCGCGCAACGCAACGCCCCAGTTGTGGTAGTAAATAGGTTCGTTGGGCTCGATGCGGACGGCCTCGGCGTATTTGGTGAAGGACTCCCTAAAGAGTTCTTCGTCGCCTTTCATCTTGGCCAAATCGGAAAGCACATTGCCCCAGTTGCTGTAGTAAAGAGGGTCGTTGGGCTCAATGCGGACGGCCTCGGCGAACTTGTCGAAGGCCTCCCGGAAGAGCGCCTCATCTTCTTTCAGCTTGGCCAACTCGTAAAGCGCATTGCCCCAGTTGCTGTAGGCTTCGTGGTCATCGGGATTGAGGCGGACGGCCTCGGCGTACTTTTCGGAGGCCTCCCGGAAGAGCGCCTCTTTTTCTTTTTCTCCTTCTTTCATCACGGCCAACATGGAAAGCGCAAAGCCCCAGTCGTTGTAAACTTCGTGGTAATCGGGCTCGATGTCGATGGCTTTGGCGTATTTTTCAAAGGCCTCCCGGAAGAGCGCCTCGTCTCCTTTCATCCCGGCCAACATGAAAAGCGCATTGCCCCAGTTGTAGTAGACTTCGTGGTCGTCAGGCTCGGTGCGGACGGCCTCGGCGTATTTTTCGAAGGCTTGTCGAAAGAGCGCTTCGTCACCTTTCATCCCGGCCAAACCGAAAAGCGCAGTACCCCAGTTGAAGTAGGTTTCGTGGTCATCGGGATTGAGGCGGACGGCCTCGGCGTATTTGCCGAAGGACTCCCGGAAGAGCGCCTCGTCGGCTTTCATCCATGCCAAATCGGAAAGCGCGGTGCCCCAGCTGTTGTAGGCTTCGTGGTAATCGGGCTTGAGGCGGACGGCCTCGGCGTATTTTTCGAATGACTCCCGAAAGAGCGCCTCATCACCTTTCATCTCGGCCAAATCGGAAAGTGCATTACCCCAGTTTCCGTAGGCTTGGTGCATATCGGGCTTGAGGCGGACGGCCTCGGCGTATTTGTCGAATGACTCCCGAAAGAGCGCCTCATCGCCTTTCATCTTGGCCAATTCGGAAAGCGCATTGCCCCAATTGTTGTAAGCTTCGAAGTAATCGGGCTTGATGCTAACGGCCTCTTCATACTTGGTGCAGGCTTTTCTGTACAGTTCTTCGTCTTCTTTCATCTTGGCCAACTCGTAAAGCGCAACGCCCCAGTTGTTGTAGGCTTGGTAGAGATCAGGCTTGAGGCGGACGGCCTCGGCGTATTTACCGAAGGACTCCCGGAAAAGCGCTTCCTTTTCTTTTTCTCCTTCTTTTATCCCGGCCAAATCAGAAAGCGCATTGCCCCAGTTGTAGTAGGCTTCGTGCTTGTCGGGCTCGATGCGGACCGCCTCGGTGTATTTGGTGAAGGACTCCCGGAAGAGCGCCTCGTCGCCTTTCATTCCGGCCAACTCGGAGAGCGCAAGGCCCCAGTTGTTGTAGGCTTGGTTGTGTTCTGGCTCGATGCGGACGGCCTCGGCGTATTTGTCGAAGGACTCCCGGAAAAGCGCTTCCTTTTCTTTTTCTTCTTCTTTCATCTCGGCCAAATCAGAAAGCGCATTGCCCCACTTGTTGTAGGCATCGTGGTCATCGCGCTTGATGCGGACGGCCTCGGCGTATTTTTCAAAGGATTCTCGAAAGAGCGCCTCGTCTCCTTTCATCATGGCCAAGCCCGTAAGCGCAAGGCCCCAGTTGCTGTAGTAAAGAGGGTCATCGGGCTCGATGCGGACCGCCTCGGCGTATTTCGCGCAGGACTCCCGGAAGAACGACTCGTCTTCTTTCATCATGGCCAACGTGTAAAGCGCAATGCCCCAGTTGCTGTAGTAAAGAGGGTCGTTGGGCTCAATGCGGACGGCCTCGGCGTATTTTTCGAAGGACTCCCGGAAGAGCGCCTCATCTTCTTTCAGCTTGGCCAAATCGTAAAGTGCAGTACCCCAGTTGTTGTAGGCTTCGTGCTTGTCGGGCTTGATGCGGACGGCCTCGGCGAGCTTACCAATGGATTCTCGAAAAAGGGCCTCGTCACCTTTTAATTCCGCGAGTTGCCCGAGCGCAGCGCCCCAATTGCTGTAGGCCTGGTGGAGATCCGGCTTGAGGCGGACGGCCTCGGCGTATTTTTCGAAAGACTCCCGGAAGAGCGCCTCGTCTCCTTTCATCCCGGCCAACATGAAAAGTGCAAGGCCCCAGTTGTAGTAGGCTTCGTGGTCATCGGGATTGAGGCGGACGGCCTCGGCGTATTTGTCGAAAGACTCCCGGACGAGCGCCTCGTCTCCTTTCATCCCGGCCAACATG
>CP070701.1:716469-722894 GCA_020349885.1 Acidobacteriota bacterium | reverse complement strand
AGGCGGGATGCCCCTTTTTAACCCTCACTTAGTGCCTTCTATGTTTCGCTCGACAAAGAGATACACTTCTTCTCCGGGCTTTACCATCCGCAGCTTCTCGCGGGCAATGGCCTCGAGCGCGCTCGGATCGTTCCGAAGGTGCTCCAGATAGACGCGGAGGCGGTCGTTTTCCCGGCGCGCGATTTCAAGCTCGCCCTGCACGGCGCGGTACTGGGCGTGGGTGCGGTAGAGGGCGACGAGTCCCTCGTCGCTGAAGAGCACGAAAAGGCACAGGAAAAAAATCACGGCGCAAAACGCGAAAATCATCACTTCCTTCAAGACGCGCATGCGCGTTTTCTCGGAAATGGTTGGCGGCAGCGGTGAAATGGGCATACCTATCGGGCCGGGGTTTTCTCGAGGAAGCGCCGGTAGGGCTCCCGCCCCGCAAAGCGGGCTCGCGAGCCCAGCGCCTCCTCGATCCGAAGAAGCTCGTTGTATTTGGCGACGCGGTCGGTGCGGCAAGGGGCGCCCGTCTTAATCTGTCCCGCCCCGGTGGCAACGGCCAGGTGCGCGATGGACGTGTCCTCCGTTTCCCCCGAGCGGTGCGAGACAACCAGGCCGTAGCCCGCGCGCCCGGCCAGCTCGATCACGTCAAGCGTCTCCGTGACGGTGCCGACCTGATTGAGTTTGATGAGGATGGCGTTCGCCGCGCGCTCGTCGATGCCGCGCTGGAGAAGAGGGCGCTGGGTGACGAAAAGGTCGTCGCCCACCAATTGAACGCGGTCGGCGAGGCGCGAGGTTATCGCCTTCCACCCGTCCCAGTCGTCCTCCGCGAGCGGGTCTTCCAGCGATACGATGGGATAGCGCCCGAGAAGGCTCTCGTAATAGGCGACGAGCTCGGACGTGGAAAGCCGCCTGTTCTCGCCGCGGAAATGGTAGTTTGCACCCTCATAGAACTCGTTTGCGGCCGAGTCGAGCGCGAGCCCCACGTCCTTGCCCGGGCTGAAGCCGGCCTTCTCGACGGCGCGCAGGAGCCAGTCGAGAGCCTCGGCGTTCGTGCCCAGGCTGGGCGCGAAGCCCCCCTCGTCCCCCACGGAGGTCGTCAGGCCGGCCTCGCCCAGGAGTGCCTTCAGGGCGTGGGTGCACTCGGCGGCCCATCGAAGCGCCTCGCGGAACGTCGGCGCGCCGTAGGGCACGAGCATGAATTCCTGAATGTCGAGATTGTTCGCGGCGTGAGCGCCGCCGTTCAGAACGTTTATGAGCGGTGTCGGCAAAAGGTGTGCGGCGTCTCCGCCCAGGGAGCGGTAGAGGGGAAGCCCCCCGGCCCGGGCCGCGGCGTGCGCCGCCGCAAGCGACACGCCGAGGACCGCGTTCGCGCCCAGCTTCGATTTGTTCGGCGTGCCGTCCAGGTCGATGAGCGCCCGGTCCAGGGCCGCCTGCTCGTGGGCGTCGAAACCCGTCAATTTTTCCGCGAGGACCCGGTTTACGCTTTCCACCGCCTGGAGGACGCCCTTTCCCCAATACCGCTTCGCGTCTCCGTCGCGTCGCTCGAGCGCCTCGCGCTTGCCCGTCGAGGCTCCCGAGGGAACGCATGCGCGCCCCCGCACGCCGCCCTTCAGGTGCACGTCCACCTCCACGGTGGGCTGCCCCCGCGAGTCGAGGATTTCCCGTGCGACGATGCGGTCGATGCGAAACAACGAGTCGTTCATGATGCTCTCGAGTCCTCCCGGACGAGTGATTTACCGATGCGTAGAAGTTTTTCGGCCATGGCGCGGCTCGGGGCCTCCGCGTAGAGGCGCACGAGGGGTTCGGTGCCCGACCGGCGGAGCGCAAGCCACGCGCCGCCCTCGAGGCGCCACTTGACGCCGTCGACGCGCTCGGTGCCGAGGACGCGCAGCCCTGCGAAGCTCTTCCGTTTCAGCGACGAAGCGCCGTTTCGCAGCACGCCGTGGGCGTCCCTGCGCGCGCTCGCGCGGCGTGTTCCGAGGCGGGAGAAGAAATCCTGCGCGAGCGCCGCGAAGGGCCTGCCCTCGCGCGCCACCATGTCGAGCGCAAGGAGGCCGGCGAAAATTCCGTCCTTCTCGGGCAGGTGGGCTGCGGTGGAGAACCCCGCGCTCTCTTCGCCTCCCGCGACGGCCTCGCCGCGCAAAAATTTTTCCCCGATGTGCTTGAAGCCCACCGGCGTCTCGAACACCTCGACGCCGTGCAGCCGCGCCACCTCGTCCACGAGGTGCGTCGTCACCACGGTGCGGGCTAGCCCCCGGCGCGCCGGGGCGCCCTTGCGCCGGAGGACGTAGTCGCAGAGCATGGCGACCACGAGGTTTGGCGAGACGAACGCGCCGCGCCCGTCGAGGACGCCGAAGCGGTCGGCGTCACCGTCGGCCGCAAGGCCGAGCGCCGCGCCTTCCTTCCGCACGCGGCGGCCCAGCTCACGCAGGCGCTCGGGGGCCGGGTCCGGCATCGAGCCGCCGAAGAGCACGTCGCGCTCCGTCCGGAGCGCCGCGTGCGGAATCCCCTCCTCCCGGAGCACGCCGTCGAGCCAGCCCGAGGCCGCTCCGTGCATGGCGTCCACGGCGACGCGCAGCCTGGCGCGCCGGATTCTTTCGAAATCCACGGCCCGCCGGAGCGCCCGGAAATACACTCTTTTCGCGGAGACGTGTTTTATGGAATTCTCGCCTTGCCGCAGGAGGGGCTTCGCATCCTTGGGAATCAGGGCTTCGATGGCCCGGGTGGTCTCCGGCGGCGCGGGGGCGCCTTCCTGCGTGGTCCATTTCATCCCCTGCCACTCGCAGGGGTTGTGGCTTGCCGTGAAATTGACGGCGCCCGCGAGGCGCTTCGCCCGCACGAACGCCGACACGGCCGGCGTGGGCGTCGGTTCCCCGGCCAGAAGGACGCGCCGCCCCTGGGCCGCAAGGACGCGCGCCGCCTCGAGGGCGAACGCCTCGGCCATATGGCGCGTATCGTAGGCGATGAATACTGCAGGCGGCTCCGTCTGTGTCTTTCTTCCGCCCCGTGCCAGCGCCGCATCTTGCGTGGAAAGCCACCGTCCGATGGCCCATGCAAGACGGCGAACGTTCTCAAACGTGAAATCCCGGGCAATCTGCCCACGCCAGCCCGAGGTGCCGAAGCGAATGTCCGTCGTGCACGCCATGGATAACAATGGGAGCTTTCCGCTCCGCATAAAGTAGCACGCGCGCCCCAGGAAAGGCAAGTCCCGGCGCTCGCCCCGCCGGGGATTAGGAAGAACCCCTCGGTCGCACCCGCAGCATCAACACCATCGTGCCGATGCGGATCGTGTCGCCGTCTTGGATCCGCGCCGAGGAGATTAGTTTGCCGTTCACGAACGTGCCGTTCGTCGAGGCGATGTCGCGCAGCACGACGGCGCGCTCGCCGTAGACCTCGAGCGACGCGTGGATGCGAGAAATTTTCCCGTCCGCCAGGCCCACGTCCCCGAAGCTCCGCCCCAGCGTGAGGGGGGTCTTCATGACCTCCGCCTTCTGGCCCTTCTGGGGGCCGCTGAGGGCTTCGAGCGTGATGAGCTGGGAGGAGGGAAGCTCCATCTCGCCGAGCGCGCTCTCGTCCTCCAGCTCCGGGAGAGTGTCCGCCGGCCTTCCTTCCGCGAAAACCGGCACCCGCATTTTCGTCGTCTCCTCGGGCGAGGGGCTCAGCGTGAACGCGTAGCCGCACGCGGGGCACCGCAGGGGTCGGCCCTCCGGCTGGGGGCTCTTCATGAGCCACTCAGCCCCGCACTTCGGGCACAGCGTCGGGGTGCTCATCGTCTCGGCTCTCCTTCTACACTATGGAAAATTTCGGGAAGCGAATCAAGCCGGCGCATTTTCCTGAAGCTCCTTCATGGCCTGCTCGAACTGCTCGTCGTTCGGGGCGACGCCGTGGAACTTGACGCTGTTCTCCATGAACGAGACCCCTTTGCCCTTGACGGTGCGGGCGCGGATGAGCGTGGGCCTGCCCTTGGTTTTTTCCGCCTCGTCGAGCGCCGTCAGAATCTCTTTCATGTCGTGGCCGTCGATGTCCAGCACGTGCCATCCGAAGGCGCGCCACTTGTCAAGGATGGGCTCGATGGCCTTGATGTCCTCGATGCGGCCGTCGATTTGCAGTCCGTTGTGGTCGAAGAGGGCGCACAGGTTGTCGAGCTTGTGGTGGGCGGCCGTAAGGGCGGCCTCCCACGTCTGCCCCTCCTGCATCTCGGCGTCGCTCACGATGCAGTAGGAGCGCGCTGGGCTTCGGTCGAGGCGCAGGCCGAGCGCCATGCCGTTTGCGGCCGAGAGGCCCTGCCCGAGCGAGCCAGTGGACATCTCGATGCCGGGCGTCTTCGTCATGTCGGGATGCCCTTGGATGTGGTGGCCAAAGACGCGGTAGCCCATCAGGTCCTCCTTGGGAAAAACCCCGAGGCCGGCGAGCGCCGCGTACTGGGCGCAGCAGCCGTGGCCTTTCGAGAGCACGAAGCGGTCGCGTTCTTCCCACTTCGGGTTCTTCGGGTCGTAGCGCATCTGGTGGAAGTAGAGCGCCGTGACCATGTCGATGCACGAGAGCGCCCCGCCGGGATGGCCGCTTCCGACGTTATGGATCATCCTGACGATATCCATGCGGAAGCCGTGCGCGAGCTTTTCGAGGCGCTTGACGTCGGCGTCGGTGAACGGGGGCATAGCATATGGTAGGGAAGCGGAAGGGATTTTTCAAGCGCGGGGCTTGCCGTTTGCCGCCATCTCCCGCAGCGCCGCGCTCGGCGCAAACCGCGCGCCGTGCCGCTCGGCTAGGCGCTCGAGCTCCCCGACGATTTTCGAGAATCCCACCGTCCCGGCCCAGCGCAGCGGCCCGCTCCGAAACGGCGCGAAGCCCGTGCCCATCACCATGGCGAGATCCACGTCCTCCGGGCGCGCCGCGACGCCCTCCTCGAGGCAGCGCGCCGCCTCGTTCACGACGGGGTGGAACAGGCGCGGGACGAGGTCTTCCTTACGCGGCTTTTTTCCGGAAACCGCGAAAGGCAGGCGGGCGGGGCGCTTACGACTTCCCTTGTGGACGTAAAAGCCACGACCCGCCCTCTTGCCGAGGTGCTTTTCCCCGTAGAGGACGTCGAGGAGCTTCGATTCCGCGAAGCGGCCTGGAAACGCGGCGCGCATCGTCTCGCCCACGTGGTGCGCCACGTCGATCCCCACCTCGTCGAAAAGCGCGAGCGGGCCCATCGGCATCCCGAAGTCGAGCGCCGCCTCGTCCACGGCCTTCAGGGAGAATCCCTCCTCGACCATCAGCGCCGCCTCCATCATGTAGGGCAGGAGCAGGCGGTTGACGAGGAAGCCGGGAGAATCCTTGACGACGACGGGCGTCTTGCCGAGGCGCTGCGCGAACGAGACGGCCGCGGCGACGGCCTCGTCGGAGGATTCTTCTCCTCGCACCACCTCGACGAGCGGCGTCTTGTGGACGGGGTTGAAAAAGTGGAGCCCCACGACGCACTCCGGGTGCCGGAGCCCGCGCGCCATCTCCGTGACCGGGAGCGCCGAGGTGTTCGACGCGAGGACGCAGCGCCGGGAGACGACGCGCTCGAGCTCGGAAAAAATTTGCTTCTTGACGTCCATCCGCTCGACGGCGGCCTCGACGACCAAGCCGGTATTTCCGAAGCCGTCGTAGCGCAGCGTCGGCATGATGCGGCCCAGGCCGCGCTCGGCCTCCGCGGACGTGATGCGGTGGCGCTTCTGTTGGTCCTCGAAAAGGCCGCGCGCCGCGCGGAGCGCCTGCGCGAGCGCCTCCTCGCGAACGTCCTTCATGCGGACGGCGCAGCCCTTGTACGCGGCGAGCTGCGCGATGCCGCCTCCCATGACGCCCGCCCCCGCGACGCCGACGCGCTCGACGGGCGGCGGCTCCGCGCCGTCGATGCGCAGTTTCTCGGCCTCCTTCCGGAGGAAGAAGAGGCGCATCAGGTTCTTGCACACGGGGCCCGCGATGAGGTGCCCGACCGCGCGGGCCTCCTCGGCGAGGCCGCGCTCGATTGGCCACGAGAGCGATTTTGCGCAGAGCCGCACCGCCTCGAGCGCCGCCGGGTAATGGCCGCGCGTGCGTTTCATCGTTTTGCGGCGGGCCACGGCCGCGATGAGCGGGCGCACGAAAGGGTGGTTGACGGCCTTCCTGGTTCTCCGCCTCGCGGAGAGCTTTACTCCGGGAAGCACCTCGTCGCGGATGAATTTCAAAGATTCTTCGAGAAAAATTGCTTCTGGAAAGACGGCGTCGGCGAGCCCTATGCGGAGCGCTTGCTTCGCCGCTACCTTTTTTCCCGTGAGGACAAGCTCCAGCGCCCGCGGCAGCCCCACGAGGCGCGCGAGGCGCTGCGTGCCCCCCCAGCCGGGCGCGAGGCCCAGGAGAATTTCCGGAAATCCCATGCGCGTCGAGGGCGAGTCCGAGAGCACGCGGCGGGTGCAGGCGAGGGCGAGCTCCGT
>CP070701.1:689781-716369 GCA_020349885.1 Acidobacteriota bacterium | reverse complement strand
GAAATGGTCTACCGCAAGGAGGTGGAGCGCCTGCTGCGCGTCTGTCCGAAGTGCAACTTCCATTCCCAGCTCTCCGCGCACGAGCGCCTCGCCCTTCTCTGCGACGAGGGCACGTACGAGGAGTTCGACGCGGGGATCGCCCCGACCGACCCGCTCGGCTTCGAGGACACGAAGCCCTACAAGAAGCGCCTCGACGATTACCAGAAGCGCACGGAGGCGCTCGACGCCGCGGTGAACGCGAAAGGGTACATCGAGGGCATCGAGACCGTTTTTTGCGTGATGGAGTACGCCTTCATGGGCGGAAGCATGGGCTCGGTCGTGGGCGAGAAGGTGACGCGCGCCGCCGAGCGGGCGCTCGGAGAAAATTTCCCCCTCGTCGTCGTGAGCACCTCCGGCGGAGCGCGCATGCAGGAGGGCGCGCTTTCCCTCGTGCAGATGGCGAAAATCTCGTCCGCCCTGGGCCGCCTCCACGAGGCCCGCCTTCCCTACATCTCGGTCCTGACCCACCCGACCACGGGCGGCGTGACGGCGTCGTTCGCGATGCTCGGGGACCTCAACATCGCCGAGCCGAAGGCGCTCATCGGCTTCGCCGGGCCGCGCGTGATCGAGCAGACGATCAAGAAAGAGCTCCCGCCGGACTTCCAGCGCTCCGAGTTCCTGCTCGAGCACGGCATGCTCGACATGGTGGTCGAGCGCAAGGATCTCAAAGCGACGCTCGCGCGCTGCCTGAGGGCCTTACTCAAGCGAAGCGGCACAGAGGCCGCCGCGCCCGCAGATACCTAAGGGGGGGCCGCGCTCGCGGCGGCGCTCGCGGCCCGCTTGGCCCCCGAGACGCGCTGGAGGGACTGCAAGAGCACCCGCCCCGGGCCCTCGAGCTCCGTCATGAAAACCCCCTCGCGCCCGAAGAGCATCTTGACGCATCCGCCCACGCCCCGGATGCGGTAATCCACCGTGTCGGCGAAGGCGGCGAGGTTGCCGGTGCTCACCCGAATTTTCTCGCCCGCCGAAAGGCGCATGTCGAGAAAATCGCCCGCGCCGTGCACGAAGACGAGTCCCTTCCCGGAAATCTCCTGCAGAAAAAGCCCCGCGCCGCCGAAGAACGCGGCCCCGACGCGCTGCGCAACGGTCACGCCGATGTGGACGTCGCCCACGGCGGCCATAAAGGCACCGCGCGTTGCGAGCATGGCGCCTTCACTCAAATCCCACACGGCGATCTTTCCCGGGTGCTTCGCCCCGAGCACGGCGCGCGCCCCGTCGCGGCGGGACTCGACGAAAGTGAGCGTAACGCCCTCGCCCGCAAAGCTGCGCTTGAGCGCCCCGCCCACGCCGCCGGGCACCTTCAGGCGCCACTCCATGCCCTCATCGAGGCTCACGATGGAGCCGTTCGCGGCCCAAGCCGTCTCGCCCTCGTCGAGGGCGAGGTGCAGAGTCTGCGCGATTACGCCTTCAATCTCGTGGTGCACAGGAAGCGGTCTTCACAAGCGGCTCTCAAGGTCGTCGAGAATCACGTCCAGCGCGTGCCTCGATATCTTGTGTCCCTTGTGGGAATCGTCCAGGTACACGTCGAACCTCCCTTTTCCCAGCTGGGCAACGGTCCTTTGCACCTCCTTTTCGTACGTCAGATAACCGTCTCCCGCGAGGCAAACGTTGTCGTACTTGTTGAGCACCTGGAGCTGGCGGCGGCCCTCGCCGTACGAGCCCAGCACATAGAGCTCAAGGTAGTTCGCCGCTCGATAAAGGTCCGGCAGGAATTGTTCGTACTCCCCCGTGCATGTGACGTGCGACATATAGAGGGGCAGGGAGCCCGCCACGGGGTAGCTTTTGGAAACTCTCGGATCCAGGGCCGCATACAGCGTCGCCGTCCAGCCGCCCCCGGAAATGCCCACCACCGCAACCGAGCGGAAATCCAGATTCTTTTCCGCGTAGTTCAGAACGGCCGCGACCGGCTCGACAAAAAATTTAATGGGTGAAAAATTTTCCGACTCCAAAAACCTCAGGTAATTGTGCATCGACAACAGGAGCCTTCCGAACGACGGAAAATCCACTTTGGGGCGGCTGTTCATCCCCATCAAGGGCATGGAAAACGCCATCACGGAATACCCCTCGTCCAGGAAAAATTGGATGGCGCCCTTTCCCAAAACGAAATCACCCCCGTGCCCCTCATGGTAAATCACAAGCCTGCGGTTACTCCGGGCGGGGCGGAAATGGTAAACCACCGAATCGATGCCGTGCTCCATGGAGACAACGATTTTGTCGATTCTTTCCAGGTTGGCGAGGGCGGAATACTTATCGTCCTCGACGCCCTCCTCCACGCCGTCGGGCAGCCTTGCGTAAGGGAAACCATCGTCTTTCCAAACGTAGCGAACGAGTTCGTCCCTCTTTTCCGTAACGTCGCTCTCGTCTTCTATGGAAATCAACGAGCGGACGTCGGTTTCCTTGTAGAAGGAGTGGAATTTATCGTACCGATCGTACTGCCTCAAGACATACTGCCTGTAGCATGTCTCCAGCCACGGGTAGGGAGGGAGCCTTCGGGCACCCAGCATGAGTCCATAGATAAAACTCAGCGCCAACAACGCTACAAGCAAAGCGGCCAGGCAATGGTTCTTATATCTCATGAGTTTCACAGCCGGGAATCCTCACACGATGAAAGCTCGCGGCCCGCTCATTCTTCCATGAGTCCCCGGGCCGTTTGCGCCGGGCGCCCGTGTTCCACGCCAAGTTCCCCGAGGGGTCGATGAATCCAGCCTTCCACGTCAGCCATTCCAGCCTCGACTATAGCGCACACCGCCTTACGGGCTCAACTTCTTTCCCGAACCTTTTGCAAAAGCCCCGTCCGCCGCCCCGCCCTCTCCTCGGCATGCCGGCAAGGACGACGACCCTGGCACTCCCTCGGCCATCCTCTATGGGAAGGAAGCAGCCTCAACGGAGGTAACCGTGCGATTTGAGTATCTCGATTTCCTGAGGTGACAGATCCTGGGTTGAAATGGGTTCGCCCGGTGGCTCGAAAGCGGGGCGGTATCGGCTGGTTTGCTTCAACCAAGCCGTGAGCGCCGTTCGGAGACGGTGCGCCGTTTCGGGATGTTGATCGATCACGTCGACTTGCTCGTCGGGATCGAGTGTCAGATGGTACACACGGGAGCGATACGAGCGAAGCGCGTAATCCATCGTTCGGGGCCAATCGAACATGCTCAAAAAACGCAGCCCGGCGACCGCATCGGCAAATCGAAACCACAGAAGGGGCTCCATGACCAGTTTCCACTCCAACGTCCGGGCCGCGTACTGCGTGTGCCGGGTGGCGCGCGCTCCTTCAATCCATACAACGGGGACGTCGGGAGAAGACGTCTTTCCTTGAAGCAGAGGCCATAAATTGCGCCCATCCAGGTGGGGCGCGGGGGCCAACCCCGCACCGGCGTAAAGCGTTGGGGCAATATCCACCGTGGAGACCAGATGTTCCATACGCCGCGGTCCGGACAACGTTGCGTAACGAAAGAACAAAGGAACACGGGCACAGGCATCGTAACAGTCGTAACCGTGGTCAAACACCGGCCGATGCTCGTCCATGGTTTCACCATGATCGGCCGTGAACACCACGAGCGCTTGAGGTTGGGTTTCGAGGTAGTCGAAAAGGGGGGCCATCTGGCTGTCGAGATAGCGAATCTCGCCATCGTAGAGCGCTTGCCAACGATGGGGGTTGGATGCAAGATCTTCCGGGACCGATTCCCAAAGGGCGTGGCCCAGGAGGCGTTGCTTTTGCCCTTCGGAAAGTTTCAAAGGGGTGTACGGAGCATCCACAAAGAACATGGTGTCGTAGGGTGCAGGCGGAGTGTAGGGATCGTGGGGCTCCATGAAATGCAGCCAGACGAAGCACGGCCCCGACTGCTCCTTCATGAATCGCAAGGCCTGGGTCACAATCCGCCGGGCCTCGTCGTAGGAGGTAGCCAGCAACGCCTCGTCGAACTTCACGAAACGTTGAAAGCCCTGGGAAAATTTGTACGAAGGGTGATACAGCAGGATGTTCGACACAAAGGCTCCCGTGCAAAAGCCGGCCCCCTGAAATTTTTCCGCCATCGTCACGGCCCAATCCGCAAGGTGTTGCCCGTTGGTAAACACGTGATGGCGGCGGGGATAGACGCCGGTCAAAATCGAGGCGACCGCCGGTGCGGTGAGCGTTTTTGGGGTAACGGCATTCTCGAAGATCACGCCGCGATGAAAGAAACGGTCCACGTTCGGGCTGGTGTTATGAGGATAGCCGTAGAGGGAAAGGTGGTCGCGGCGCAGAGTGTCCACCGTGATAAGAACCACGAGGAACGGAGCCCCCTCCGGGAGAAGTTTTTCCGCAGACGACGGTGCGGGGAACGCCAGCTCGCCGGGAGGCAGGACGACGAAAGCATGGCGAGAATAGAACAGGAGCGGCGCCATAAGGAGCAGGCCTGCCATAGCCACGTCGTAGCGGCGGGCATGCTTTATAAAAAGCAAGGGGAATTTTCCAAGCAGCCATCGCGCAACCCCCAGAACGGCCGCGCCCCCGGCCAAAGCGATTCCCGCTACCAGCACCGCCTGCCAGCTTATCCCCAGACCGGCCCTCCAAAGCAGCGGAGCCAGCATCCCGAAGCCATAGGCGGACGCGCCCATTCCCAGCGCCGCGGAGCACAAACGACGCTCCCACACCGTCCATCCCCGCCGCGAGAAGCGAGGGCAGACGATGCCGTGAAGCAACACGCCTACGAGAAATCCGACGACGCCCCCCGCCAGTCCCATCATGCATGCCCATAGGACGGTCCATCCCAGCATGCCCGCCCAGCCGCTCCACGGCAGGAACTCGTAAAAAGCCAAAAGCAAGCCGCTTTCCAGGAGGCTGATTAACAGGGCGAGGAAGAGGAACAAATAGACGATTTGGCGCGGTGTGCTTCTCATCATCAAGAATCGATTCGAAGCAAAAACGAAAGATCGGCCGCCGGCAGAGAACGGGTGAGCGCGCCGACAAACCTCAGCGCCGAGAACGCTATGACTGAAATGAGGCAGTAGGTTTTACATCCGTCGTTATTCACGGCTGGCTCTGGCTACTCCCACGTTCCCAATCGAGAGACCACGGCCCGCACGGCGCACTCGAAAAGGCGCTCGCCGTGCTCGGCGGAGGCGAGGTTCGGATCGGCCTTGCCATAGAGGCCCGTCGGCGAAAGTTTCCTCGCCATCCCGCTGTTGACGAAGACACCCTCCCCTTCGAGGCCGCCGACGGGCACGTTCTCGGCGAACTTCACGCGGGGTTTGACGAACATCGTGACGGAAACCTCGCTGGGGGTGCCGTGGGTGCCTTCCTTCTCGCCGAAGAGCTCTTGAATAAGGTCGGCGACCTCGGAAAGCTGCCACCAGCAGTAGAGCTGCACGCGCAGGTCCGGGATCTCATTGCATATCTCCGAAAGACTGCACTGCATGGGAGCGGTGTTTCCGCCGTGGCCGTTCAGGACGAAGATTCTTTTAAGACCGTGGTGGTGGAGGCTGCGCAGCACGTCCTTCATCATCGCGTGGTAGGTCGAAGGGCGAAGGCTCACCGTGCCGGGAAACGCCATGTGGTGCTCCGCCATGCCGTAGGCGACGACGGGAGCGCACAGAACCCCGGCGCGGCGGGCGGCCTCCGTGGCAATCGCGTCGGGGCAGACGGCGTCCGTGCCGATGAGGCCGCGCGGGCCGTGCTGCTCGGTGCTTCCGATGGGCAGCACCACGCGGTCGTCGCGCTCGAGATACTTTTCGACCTCCTGCCAGCGAAGCTCGTCAAGACGCATGTTTTCTCCCTATCTCAACGAATCGCCCGCTACTTCCACTCCACCTCGACGCGCTTCACGCCGTCGCGCGAATCGTAGAGAACGTAGCCGTTCTCGACGCCGAAGCGCCACACGCGATGCGTAATCTCCACGTCCTTTCTGCAATACTGCTCCACCAGGTCGAGGCGACCTTCCTTAACCCACTGCAGGCTCTGCAAGCCGTCGCCGCTCTTTCCGGCGTGCAGCGTGGCGCCCGCAACGGCGTTCAGGGAGAGCCGGTGGTTCAGCCTGCGCTTGAGGTCGAGAAGAAGATCGAGGTTGCGCGTCTTCGACAAATCCGCGTCCGTGCAGCCGCGCAGGACGCCGTAGTCGAAGTGGACGTGGTTAAAGCCCACGACGCGCTCCGAGGCGAGGAGCGTCTCGGCGAGCGCGTCCGCTTCGTGCTCGTGGAACGTCTCGTACGCGTCCTGGGCGGTATAGTACACGACCGCCAGGGCCATCCCCATTTTCGAGAGGTTCTCCCAGCCGCCGACCTCCTGGGCCGAGCGCAGCGTCTCCAGGTCGAACACCACCGGCCCGGCCGGCTCGCCGGGGCGCCACCTCGTTTTCCTCGCGTGCTCAAAGAGCGTCTCCGCGTCCGGCATGGCGCCTACGCCGCGCCCCCTTTCTTAAGCTTCGCCATGGTCTGAAGAAGAACGTGCGCCTTCGTGTAGGTGAGGTCGCTCTTGGGAATTTTCGAAAGCGCCGCGCGGGCGTGGACGTAGTCGCGCGCCTTGAAATACAGCTCGCCTGCGCGCAGCCAATTTTGGAGCTTCTCCTGACAGCGTGCGGCGTCGGCGTAGAGGTGCGCACCCTCGAACACCTCGGCGGCCTTGGTATGGTCACCCGCTTTTTCAAAAGCGGAGCCCATCCTGGAATACGCCTTTGCTTTGTAGTAACTATGCGCCGCCTCCTTGAAAAGGCCGCCCTGCTCGTAACACTCGCCCGCCCGCTCCAGGTTGCCGTTTGCCTCGCAAACGCGCGCCGCGGCGGAGGCGTCTTCCGCCTTCATGAAAACCTCGGCCACCTTGAGGTAGGTCTGGCCGTCGCGGGGAATTTGATCGATGATTTCGGAAGCCACATCCGACGTGGCGTGCTGGCAAAGGGCCGCGGCGCGTTCCAGGTGCTCGCCTTGAATCAGGGCAAAGACGGCTGCGCCCAAGCTGTGGCTCTCGGTGTAAAGCGCCGCGGCGTGCTCCAGATGGCCGTCTTGCTCAAGGATGTCCGCAACGGCGCGCTGCTCGTAGAGGTCGGGAACCTCCCTCATAATTTCCTCCACCGGAACCGCGGCGTAGGCCGAGGCGGCGTCGGCATAGCACTTGGCTTTCTCAAAAAGCCGGGCGGCCCGTAAGTGTTTGCCCGCCTCGAAGTAAATCTTGGCCGCCCGCTCGCCGTGGTCCATTCGCTCGTAAAGCGCGGCGGCGCGCAGGGGTTCGCCGGCGCTGAGCCACTCTGACGCGGCGTTTGCGAAATCCCTCAGCGTCTCGAAAAGCTCCGCCGCCTGGCGGTGGAATCCCCCTTTGCGGCAGTACGAAATGGCGCGTGCCGTCTGCCCCGCCTCCATGAGAACCTGGACGGCCTTCTGGGTATCGCCCGCCTTCTCGTACATATAGGCCGCCTTGTCCACCATGCGAAGCTTGTGGTAGAGGCCGGCGGCCTCGGTGTATTGCTTGGCCAGCTCGAGCTCAAGCGCTTTCTTGCGTAAGAACGTTTCCTCTGACATCGCAGTCCGACCTTCCTTTTTTCCCTCGCGCATGATACTTGCGGAGCGTTTCGCCGTCAAACGAGCGAATCGCGTCTCCCAAAATCTTACCGGAGGAAGTATCGTATTGTTCTATAAGAATCTTACCGAAAATTTTCCAGAAGCGGCGCACGGACTTGACTTGCGCTTCCACTTCTGCTATGCTTTTCGCGCAAGAAATAAGGTTACACTTGCTCCCTAAAACGACCCTCTAATCCCTCAATTCGCAAATTATAGATGGCAACCGCGAGCGTGTATAAGAATTTCGTCGGCGGCCGATGGGAGGCCTCGGCGACGGGCAAGACGTTCGAGAATCGCAACCCCGCGAACACCGGCGAGGTGGTGGGGCTGTTTCAGCGCTCGAACGCCGACGATGCTGACCGCGCCGTGCAGGCGGCCAAGGCGGCGTTCAAGACGTGGCGGCTCGTCCCCGCACCGAAGCGCGCCGAGATTCTCTTTCGCGCCGGCCAGCTTCTGATCGAGCGAAAGGAGAGCTACGCCCGGGAGATGACGCGCGAGATGGGAAAGCCCCTTCCCGAAACCCGTGGAGACGTGCAGGAGGCCATCGACATGCTCTTCTACACGGCGGGCGAGGGGCGGCGCATGTTCGGCCATACGACCCCCTCGGAGCTTGAGAACAAATTCCAAATGAGCGTACGCCAGCCCGTCGGCGTATGCGCGCTCATCACGCCATGGAATTTTCCCATGGCCATCCCTTCGTGGAAGATAGTCCCGGCGCTCGTTTGCGGCAACACGGCCGTCATCAAGCCCGCGACCGACACGCCGCTTTCCGTCTTCCACCTTGTTCAGACGCTCGTGGACGCGGGGCTTCCGGAGGGCGTCATGAACGTCGTGGCCGGCACGGGAAAGGACGTCGGCGAGCCGCTCGTGACCCATCCCGACGTTGACCTTGTTTCCTTCACCGGCTCCACCGACACGGGGCGGCGCATCACGAAGCTCTGCGCGCCCACCATCAAGAAGCATTCCCTCGAAATGGGCGGCAAGAATCCGATCATCGTGATGGACGACGCCGACCTGGAGCTTGCCCTCGACGGCTCCATCTGGAGCGCGTTCGGCACGACAGGGCAGCGCTGCACGGCGGCGAGCCGCATCATCATGCACGAAGCGGTTGCGGACTCGTTTACCGAACAGTTCGTCGAGCGCGCCAAGCGCCTGCGCCTCGGCGACGGCCTCCGCGAGGATACGGACGTGGGGCCGCTCATCAACGAGGCGCAGCTCAAGAAGGTGCACCAGTACGTCAAGATCGGCCAGGACGAGGGCGCCGAGCTTCTCTGCGGCGGCACGCAGGTCAAGGAGGGCGACCTGGCGAAGGGGCTCTTCTACGCGCCCACCGTCTTCGCGGGGGTGAAGCCGTCGATGCAAATCGCGCAGGAGGAGATTTTCGGCCCCGTGCTCTCCCTCATTAAAGTAGGCTCGCTCGAGGAGGCCGTCGACGTCGCGAACGACGTGGCCTACGGGCTGTCCGCGTCCGTGTTCACCCCGGACGTGAGCCGGGCGATGGTGGCCGTGCGCGACCTCTACACGGGCATCGTCTACGTCAACGCGGGCACCATCGGCGCCGAGGTGCACCTTCCCTTCGGCGGCACCAAGGGCACCGGAAACGGACACCGGGAGGCCGGGGAAGCGGCGCTCGACATTTTCTCCGAGTGGAAGGCCGTTTACGTGGACTACAGCGGCCGCCTCCAGCGCGCCCAGATTGACAACGCACCCACCCAGTAGCGCCATGAGAAGAGAGCCGGCAGCAACCCGTGGCCCAACGCCGCCGAGGGAGGCATGGGCGCCGGAGGACAAGGTTGCGCCTTAGAAAGTTTCCGTCATGAAAGAGCGCCTGCTCGACTTTCTCGCCTGCCCCGATTGCGGCGCGTCGTTCGCGTGCCGGCCTTCCCGAAGCGAGGACGCGGAAATTCTGGAAGGCCGTCTTACATGCCAGGGTTGCGGCGCGTCCAATCCCATCAAAGACGGCGTTCCGCGCTTCGTCAAAAGGGAAGAGCTTCCGAGGACGGAGGCGGCCACGGCCCGAAAATTCGGCGTACAGTGGAGCCTCTACCGGTGGGAAGCATCGCCGGATCAGGAAAGGCAATTTCGGGATTGGATCCAGCCCACGACCCCCGGTGATTTTCAAGGAAGAGTCGTCCTCGACGGTGGCTGCGGCCAGGGACGCCACATGACGCTTGCGCTCCGCTACGGAGCCCGCGAGGTTGTGGGAGTCGACATAAGCAACGCCGTGAACGCGGCCTTTGCGCGGCTGCGGCGCTTTCCGAACGCCCACGTGGTGCAGGCGGACCTTTCCCGGCTTCCGCTCCGGCCGGCGTTCGATTACGTCTACACCATCGGCGTCCTTCACCACATGGACGAGCCCCAGCAAGGTTTCCAGGGGCTTGTGCGAGCCCTGAAGCCCACCGGAAGCCTGCTGGCCTGGGTCTACGGGAGGGAAAACAACGGCTGGGTGGTGTGGTTGGTTAATCCTCTTCGCATTCTGCTTACGTCGCGCATGCCTATCTGGTTCCTTAAAGTCGTGAGTTTCTTCCTCACGCTTGTTCTCCATCCCGTCCTCAAAGGAATCTACCTTCCCCTGAAGCGGGGAGCACCGGCGTTGTGGCGCCTGCTTTTCTATCGTGACTACTTGACCTACATCGCCAGCTTCCAGTTTCGAGAAATCTACCTCATTGTCTTTGACCACCTCAACGCTCCCGTTGCCCATTATGTCGCCAGGGAAGAATTCGAGCGCTGGTTCAAAGAAGCAAAACTCACAGCAGTGCAGATTGCGTGGCACAACCGCAACTCGTGGCGCGGCTTTGCCATGCACCCCGACGCACAAAGACTGACTTCGTAGAGAAAGAGGATACCTATATGATCGTCGGCGTTCCCAAAGAGGTTAAGGACCAGGAATACCGCGTCAGCGTGGTGCCCGCCGGCGTGCGGACGCTCACCGAGCGCGGGCACAAGGCGCTCGTGCAGAAGGGTGCCGGAGAGGGAAGCGGCATCGCCGACGAGGAATACCTCGCGGCGGGCGCGGAAATCGTGAACAAGCCGCAGGAAATCTTCCATCGCTCGGACATGATCGTGAAGGTCAAGGAACCGATAGAGCCCGAATGGGAGCTCCTGCAGGACGAGCAGATTCTTTTCACCTACCTCCACCTCGCCCCGCAGCGCGAGCTCACCAAGGCGCTTCTTCGGAAGAAAATCGCGGCGATCGCGTACGAGACGGTGGCCGAGAACGGAACCCTCCCCCTCCTCATCCCCATGAGCGAGATTGCGGGGCGAATGAGCATCCAGGTCGGGGCCCAGTACCTGGAAAAGGAGCGGGGCGGGCGCGGCGTCCTCCTGGGCGGCGTCCCGGGCGTCTACCCCGGACGGGTCGCCATCCTGGGCGGCGGCACGGTGGGCCTCAACGCCGCGAAAATGGCCATCGGAATCGGCGCCACCGTGACGGTGCTCGAGGTGGACCACGTTCCCATGCGCTACATAGACGACATTTTCGGCGGGCGCGTCTACACGCTTTACTCGAACGAGCTCAACGTCTCCCGCACCATCGCCGAGGCGGACGTGGTCGTCGGCGCGGTGCTGATTCCAGGGGCCTCGGCGCCCCGCCTCATCACGCGCGCCATGCTCCAGGGGATGAAGCGGGGCTCCGTCCTGGTGGACGTCGCCGTGGACCAGGGAGGCTGCGCCGAAACGACGCGCCCGACGACGCACACCGACCCCGTGTACGAGGTGGACGGCGTCATCCACTACATGGTCGCCAACATGCCGGGCGCCGTGCCGCGCACCTCGACCTTCGCCCTCACGAACGCCACCATCCGCTACGTCACGCTCCTTGCGGACAAGGGCGTCCGCGGGGCGCTGGAGGCCTCGCCCGCCCTGCGTGCGGGTCTCAACCTCTACGGCGGCCGCATCACCTACCGCGCCGTCGCCGAAAGCCAGGGCGAGAATTTCTCGAGCGTCGAGGAGGCGCTGGGGTAGGTAGCGGCCCGTCGGCCGGTTGCGCCGCCCGGGCGTGTTGTGGTAAACTTCAAAACAAGGTAAAGATATGCCGAAACGCGCGACACGCACCCGAAGTAAAGCATCCAAGAAGAAGCGCCTTCCGAAACGCTCGCCGCAAATCCGGAGCAAAGCATCTAAAAAGAGCCTTCCGCGAAGTGGCAGACGCCCGGGGCTTGAATACCACATCGAGAGGGACCCGAAGACGGATAAGGAGTTCATTCGCGTTCCCTTCAGGGGAACCCCGCTTCTCTACAACCCGTTTTACAACAAGGGCAGCACCTTCGACCTGGAGGAGCGCCTTAACCTGGGGCTCCAGGGCCTGCTTCCACCCACGGTGAGCACCCCCGACGTCCAGGAAAAGCGCGCGTACGAGAACTACCGGAGCCACAAGACCCCGCTCGATCGCTACGTGTACCTCATGGCGCTCCACGAGCGCGACCAGGTTCTCTTCTACCGCCTGCTGGTTCATAACCTCGAGGAGATGATGCCCATCGTCTATACGCCGACCGTGGGGCTGGCATGCCAGCGCTACAGCCGAATCTTCCGCCGCCCCTACGGGCTTTACATCACCCCGAAAGACATGGGACGGATGGAGCGCGTGCTCTCGCACGCGCCTTTTGACAACGTTGACGTGATCGTCGTGACCGACAACGAGCGCATACTGGGGCTCGGGGACCTGGGCGTAGGGGGCATGGGCATCCCCATAGGAAAGCTCGCGCTCTACACGGCGGCGGCCGGCATCCATCCCACGCGATGCCTGCCCATCGATCTCGACGTGGGCACGAACAACGAGGAACTCCTGGAGGACCCGCTCTACCTGGGGGTGCGGCGCCGACGGCTGCGCGGCGAGGACTACTACCACTTCGTCGGCGAGTTCGTGAAGGCCGTGCGCAAGGTGTTTCCCAAGACCATCCTGCAGTGGGAGGATTTCAAGAAGGAGATCGCCTTCAACCTTCTCGAAACGTACCGCGACAAGATACTCTCGTTCAACGACGACATTCAGGGCACGGGAGGGGTGGTGCTCGGAGGAGTGCTTGCGGCCATGAAGCTCAAGGGGGAGTCCCTCAAGAAGCAGCGGTTCTTCCTGAGCGGCGCGGGCGCCTCGGCGGCGGGCATCTCGCGTATGCTGACCCTGGCCATGCGCCGGGAGGGCTTGTCGGAGAGAGAGGCTCACCGCCGCATTTTCCTGGCCGACAGCCACGGCCTGCTCGTCAAGGAGCGCGCCCATATCGAGCATTACAAGAAGGCCTTCGCCCATTCCGCCGCGTTCCTTGCTAAGGAGGGCGTCACCGACCCCGAGCACACGCAGCTCGCCGAGGCGGTCAGGGCGCTCCGCCCCACGGTTCTCATCGGGCTTTCCGGCACCCAGGGGATTTTCACGCGCGAGGTCGTCGAGGCCGTGGCCTCAAGCTGCGAGCACCCCCTGGTGATGCCGCTCTCGAACCCGACGAGCAAGGCCGAATGCACGCCGGAGGAGATTTACGCCTGGGCGAAGGGGCGCGCCGTCGTGGCCACGGGCAGCCCGTTTCCGCCGGTCGTCTACGAGGGGAAAACATACCCCGTCTCCCAGGGCAACAACGTGTTCGTCTTTCCGGGCGTCGGCCTGGGCGTCATCGCCGCCGAGGCGAGGAAGATACCGGACGAGCTTTTCGTCGCGGCCGGCTACGCGCTGGCCGGGACGGTCTCGAAGGAGCGCTTCGCCCTCAACTGCATCTACCCCGACGTGAGCGAGATTCGCGGGGTTTCCCGCACGGTGGCCCTGGCCGTCGCGAAGGAGGCCGTGCGGCTCCGCGTGGCCCCGAAGCGGGGAAGCGACGAGCTCGCCGCGCGCTTGGACGACGCGATATGGTATCCGCATTTCACCGAATACCGCTACGAGCCCGAATAGAAAGACTTCCCGCTTAAAATAGGCTCTGCCGCAAAGGCCGCGCCTCTCCCTTCTCCTCTCATCTTACCCCGGCTCGTCGCGGGCTTGTCCGCCCTAACGCCTCCTGCGTGCACCGGTCGCGTGAGCCGCCTGTGATACCATACGCTCCATGACGAGTGTCCCCGTCCTACTCGACCTGGTCGTCGTGCTCGCCCTGGCGGTCCTTCTGGGCGCCCTGCTCGAGCACTTTCGGCAGAGCGCCATCGTGGGCTATCTGGCGGCGGGGGTCTTGCTCGGTCCGGGGGGATTCCACGTCGTGCGAAGCCTCGAAACCGTGCACATCCTCTCGGAGATTGGATTGGCCCTCCTGCTTTTCACGATCGGCCTCGAGTTCTCTTGGAGGCGACTTCAGCGGCTCGGGTCCGTCGCGGCGGGCGGAGGCGCGCTTCAGATCCTGCTCACAGCGCTCCTCTTCGCGCTGGTCGGAAAGAGCCTGGGCCTCGGCGGACGCGAGGCCGTTGCGATGGGGGCCGTCCTGTCCCTGAGCAGCACGGCCGTCGTGCTCCGCGCCCTGAGCGACCGGGCCGAAATCGACAGCGTCCACGGCCGCAGCGCCCTCGGGATTCTGCTTCTCCAAGATATAGCGGTCGTTCCACTCGGACTCATGATGGCGTTCCTGGGGGAAAAGGGAACGATCGGTTCGGCGTCCGTGGCGCTCACGGCGGCCTTAGCCGCGGGGGCCGTGCTGTTCGGCGTCATGGCGCTGGTGAGCCGTTTCGTTCTTCCGCGGCTGCTCGTGGCGTCGTCCGGCGCGCGCAACCGCGAGATCGCCATCGTCCTCGCGGCGGTCGTGTGCCTGGGAGCCATGTGGAGCTCCCAGGCCGCGGGGCTTTCCCTGACCCTCGGAGCGTTCATCGGAGGCATGCTCCTTGCCGAGTCGCCCTTTGCCGAGCAAATCCGCGCCGATGTCGAGCCTCTTCGCGCCGTCTTCGTAACGGTGTTCTTCGTCTCGATAGGCATGCAGGTTGACGTGCAATGGTTCGTCGGGCATCTCGCGCAGGTGGCGGGCGTCGTCTTCGCGGTCGTCGTGGGCAAGGCCGTCGTAACGACGCTCGTCGTGCGCTTGTTTCAATCCTCGTGGAAGGAGGCCTCGGCGACGGGAGTCACCCTGGCGCAGATTGGGGAATTCTCATTCGTGCTCGCCGTGATCGCCGTGGGGCACGGCGTCGTAGGGCCCGAGCGCTTCCGGCTCTTTGTTTCGGCGGTCCCAGTGACCCTGCTGCTGACGCCCTATCTCGTGGCCATGGCTCCCGCCCTGGCGGAAGGAGTCGAGCGCAGGCTGCACGCGTGGGGCATTGCCCCGGCGCAAGGCGGCGGGGAAGGGGAAACGGAGCGGGAACTCGAGGGACACGTCATCGTCGTCGGCTTCGGCCCGGCCGGAGAGAGCGTGGCCCACGCGCTCAAGGCTCTGGGAACAACCGTGCTCGTCGTGGACCTTAATCCTCAAAGCATCGCCGCCGCGCGCGCGGACGGATTCCTCGCGAAGGTCGGAGACGCTGCGCGCGGAGAAATTCTTCAAAGCTCCCGCATTGAGAGCGCCCAGGCCCTCGTCGTTACCGCGCCCGATCCCCGCGCCGCCCGGCTCGTGATCGCCCAAGGCCGAAAGATGGCGCCCGAGGTGCCCATCGTTGCGCGCGGCCGATTCCATCGCTACGCCGATGACCTGAGGCACGCCGGTGCCTCGGTCGTCGTGGACGAGGAGAGCCTCGTCGGGGAGCACCTCGGCCATGAGATTTTGAAGGAGATCCGGCTTCCCGCCGACGCGGCGGACGCCGCGACCGACGCCCTCCACGGCGAGGAGAGCGATTCGGTTTCCTAAATTTCGCGCCCCCTCCTCCCAAGTAGCAGGCAGGCGGTGTGGTACATCGAAAAAATCTCGAGGGCGAAGGGGCCGTAGCCCAGGAAGCCCGTAAGGGGCATCTCGAAGACGTATAGGGCCGGAAGCCCCAGGCTCTCCGTCGTGAGGGGCACCGAGTAGCGCCACTGGCCGGCGGCCCCGTAGTTCCAGATCTCCCACAGAAAGCCGCACGCGTAGCCGCCCCACAGCCACGCGAAGAGCCGCTCGCACTTTCCCTCCTCCAGGTCGCGCAGCAGGGACGGGCGCTCGAAGATGTAGTTCACGGGCTCGAGGAGAAAGACAAAACCGAGCAGGACGAGGCCGAAGAGATATGGCGAGGGGAAAAGCGCCGGGACGACGAGCATCACGGCGCCCGCGGCCATCGAGCCGTAGAGAATTGATTCCGTGACCCGGACGGGCCGCAGCGTGCGGGGCCGCGCCCAGCCCACGGCCTTCATAAATTCGGCGGTCAGGAAAAGCGCGGGCAGTACGGTCGAGAACGAGGCGGCATGCCACGCGAAGCGGAGGGCGGTGTCCTCCGGGGCGCCCGCGTAGGCCCAGTTGCGGAGCAGGAGGTTGTAGGCCTCGAAGACGAGCCAGAGCGCCACAGAGAGCGGCGCCATCCAGACGAGTGCGGGCGGGGCGCCGCGGAGCAGGGAGCAGCCGCGCAGGCGCAGGAGGACGGAGTCGAGGAAAAGCAAGAATCCCCAACCCATGAGGGGCCGGTACCACGTCGCGGCGGGCTCGACGCCGAGCGCCGCAAGCGCGGTGGACGCCGCCATGATGATGATTCCCACGAGTCCGTGCGGCGCGAGCGCCCGACCGAGCCGCCTCAGCGTCTCGGGCAGGAGGGGCGGGAAAGAATCGTCGTTCACTTGGACGCCGGCTGCTGCTGCGGACTCCCGGTTTGGTCGGAAGGATGGGGCGGCATCGGCGGCTGCCCCGGGGCGCCGAACCCGGCGCTCCGCGCGTAGAGCTCCTCCTTAAAGTCCTCGAACGGGTGCATGCCGTCGAATACGTAGCGGCGCCCCTTGCGGTTGAGCACGAAGAGCGTGCGCCTGCCGTGCGGGACGATCTGCGCCACGTCCTTCCACTCAAGCTCCGTCCGGCGGCCGAGGCCGAGCGCTTCGAGGAATCGGTTTCGCTGGACGAGGCGCTCGTCGTCGAGAACGACGAGGTCGCCGAAGTTGCTCACGTTCGCGACGACGCTGAGAAGGAAGAAAACGCTCACCAGCACGACGGAAGGCAGGGGCCTCGCGGGAAGGGGAAACGCGAGCAGGGCGACGAGCGCCGCCCCGAGCACGGCGAGGCTCGCCGCGCTCAGGAAGCGCGTCCACGGCGCGATGCGAAAAACTTTCGCCTCCGTCTCCTCCATGGCTTACTGTCTATCCGGGCGGCCAGCGGAAGCTGCGGCCCCCGAGCACGTGCGCGTGGATGTGAAAGACGCTCTGGCCGGCGCCGCTTTGGCAGTTCACGGCGAGCCGGTAGCCCGATTCGCCGTGCCCCGCATCCTGGGCCATCTTCGAGGCGACGCGCACGACGCGCCCCACGAGGGCCTCGTGGCGTTCCTCGACATCGTTCAGCGTGGGAATGTGTTCCTTCGGCACGACCAGCACGTGAGTGGGCGCCTGCGGGTTGATGTCCCGGAAGGCGTAAACCTGCTCGTCCTCGTAGACCTTCTTGGACGGAATTTCTCCCTTCACGATTTTGCAAAACAGGCAATCGCTTGACATGAGAATCTCCTTGAGATACCGGATGGCTAATCTGACGTTGATCAGGGACGTTGCCTCGTGCGCTCTGCGCTCTCCACGAAAATGGAGCGGAAGACGGGACTTGAACCCGCGACCCCGACCTTGGCAAGGTCGTGCTCTACCAACTGAGCTACTTCCGCCCGACCTCCTTTTATATCCGAAGCGGAAAGGATTTGCAAGCTCCCGCTTAACAAATGCCTGATGTTTGATAATTGATGACTGACGTGCCTCATTGAGGGATTCCGGGGCGGGCTCTTGTAACTTTCCCGGCGGACTCTTACAATACGAGCCGGTTCCCCATGGGTGTAAGTTGCGATGCTACTGGGTGAAAGCAGGCTTTTCGAAGTTTTGCGCCGCGCCCTCGAGGAGGCGCCCGGCGACGCGAAGGAGGCGCTCTTTATCGGCTCCGAGCAGGGGCTCACGCGCTACGCCGAGTCATGCATCCACCAGAACATGCTCGTCCGGGACCGGCTCGTCTCGTTCCGCATCGCCGCGGGGAAGCGCATCGGGACGGCCTCCACGAGCTCTCTCGAGGAAGAGGATTTGCGCCGCACCGCGCAGTCGGCGTTCGAGGCGGCGCGGCACCAGCCGGAGATTCCGCACTTCGAGGGATTCCCCGCGCCGTCCCCCGTGCGGAGGGTGAAAAGCCACTTCGCCCCGACGGCCCGGACCAACGCGCGCGCGCGCGCCAGGGCCGTCAAGGGCGTCTTCGACCGGGCGCGGAAGTCCGGCGTGCGCATCGCGGGGTCGTTCGCGACGGCGGAAAGCGAGGTGGCGGTCTTGAACTCGAACGGCCTCGCCCGCCACCAGCCGTTCACCTCGGCGGCGATGACCGTCTTCGCCCTGTCGGACTCGGTCTCGGGCTACGCCGACGCGTACTCCTGCGACGTGCGCGCCGTCGAGCCCGCCGCCCTCGCCGAGCGGGCCATAGAGAAGTGCCTCCGCGGGAGGAACCCGAAGGAGATTCCGCCAGGGCGCTACGACGTGGTGCTCGAGCCCACGGCGGTGAGCGAGGTCATGGAATGGTTCTCCTTCACGGCGTTCAACCCCAAGGCTTACGACGACGGCATGAGCTTCCTCGAAGGCCGCAAGGGCAAGCGCGTCATGGGCGAGAACGTCACCATTTACGACGACGGCCTCGAGCGCGGCGGGCTTCCCATGCCGTTCGACTACGAGGGCTCGCCCAAGAGGAAGGTCACGTTCGTGCGCCGCGGCCGTGGCCGCGACATCGTCTGCGACTCGCTCTACGGCGCGAAATTAGGGCGCCCGAGCACGGGGCACGCCCTTCCGCCCGGCGACCCCGACCGCGCCATGCCCCTCAACCTCTTCATGGAGGCGGGCGACTCCACCGAGGAAGAGATGCTCCTGGCGCTCGACCGCGGCGTCTGGGTCACGAAGTTTCACTACCTGAACGGCTACCTCGAACCCAAGCAGGCCGTCATGACGGGGATGACGCGCGACGGTGCGTTCTGGGTCGAGGGCGGAAAGATTCAATCTGGCATCGCGAACATGCGCTTCACGCAGGGCATGCTCGAAGCGTTCTCGAACATCGAAAGGATTTCCAAGAAACGCCGCCCCATCAAAACCTGGTGGAGCGACGTCGGGGCCAACACCGTGCCCGCGCTTCTCATAAGAAACTTCGCGTTCACGGGCCGGCAGGAAACATCCTCAAAAACGCCTGATGCTTAACCCTTAATGATTAACGCGGTGCAACGGTAAGGAGATTCTTTTCATGGAAGGACACCTGCAAGCGGTCGGCTTTCTCTACAAGACGCTCGGTATCATCTGGCTCGCCCTGACCGTGTTGATCGGCGGCGTGGTAGCCGTCGTTCTGCTGTTCTTTGGAAGCGCTCTCGCGCTCGCGTGCGCGGGCGAGGCCTGCCCCATCGCCGCGGACGTGCCCCTGGGCCTCATGGCCGTGATCCTCACGGTCGTCGCCGTCTTCTTCGCCGCATACTCCGTTGCGGCGATCACGGCGGGCATCGCCTTCCCGAAGCGCCGCCCCTGGGCGCGTCCCCTCGTCGTAGTGCTTTCCATCGTGACGCTGTTCCTGAACATTCCCTTCGGGCTCGCCATCGGCATCTACAGCCTGTGGGTGTGTTTTTCCCAGAAGACGGCGAAGCTTTTTGAGGAGGCTTCTTCATAACGGCACGAGAGCAGGCGCGTTCGCCAAGGAGGGGCCGTGACCCTTAGGCGCGCCCTGGAGCTTGGGCTCGGGTGGGGCTTCATCCTTCTCGGCGTCGCGGGAGTCTTCCTGCCGGTTCTCCAGGGCATTCTCTTCATCCTGGTAGGCCTTTATTTCATCTCCCGCCACTCGCCCTTGGCCGCAAAAATCTTTGAAAAGCTCAAGGCTCGGTTTCCGAAGCTGGCGAAAAAAATGGAGCGGAGGAGGAGGGCGAAAAAGTAACCGGCGCTCCTACATCCTCTCCGGCACCTCGATCCCCAGAAGCGCAAGCACCCGCGTCATGCGGCGCTCGAACAGACTCGCAAGCGCGAGGCGCTGCCCTCGAATCGCCTCGTCCTTCTCCTGAAGGACGGGATTCACGTGGTAAAAGGAATTCCAGTGCTGCGCGAGCGTGAAGGCGTAGCGGGCAAAGACGGAAGGCTCCTCGCTGCGCACGGCCTGCCCGACCGCGTCTTCCAGGCGTGACATGGTAAGAAGCAGCTGCCACGCCGTGTCGTCGAGGAGCCACCCTTGTGTTCCGTCGAGCGCCGCTTCCGCCTCCGCTCGAATCTCGTCGGGCGTCTTGCCCCACGCCTCGGCGCATTTTTGAAAAATATTCTTCACGCGCACGGCGCTGTACTGGAGATAGGGGCCCGTTTCCCCCTCGAACTGCACCGCCTCGTCGATGTCGAACGCGACGACCTTGTTTCGCGTGAAGCGCAGCATGAAGTAACGCAGCGCGGCGACGGCGATCCGCCATGCCGTCTTCGCCACTTCGTCGTCCGTGAAGCCGGGGTTGCGCTTTCCAACTTCCACGGCGGCTTTGTCACGGAGTTTTTCGAGAAGGTCTTTCGCCTTGATGCCGATTCCGCGGCGGCCGCTCATCTCAACGTAGGGTTTCTTCCTTTCCTCGTCCGTCAGCCTGAAGCCGAGCTCCTCGGCGGTGCGCGGCGTGAGCGCCACCATCTCGTAGGAGAAGTGGACGGAGTTGTCGGCCGATTTTCCAAAGCCGGCTACACGCAAGGACTCGGCCACTATTTTTTGAAGATACTCCTGCCGCACGTCGATGACGTTGTAGACCTTCGCCGCTTTTCCGAACGACGGCGCGCCTTTGGGCGAAGCCTTGGGCGGCGAGGCTGTCCGCCAGAGTTTTTCCTGATGGAGCCCCTCGAAATCGCCGAACGGCCCGTAGGGGAACTCCACGCCGCCGATTCCGAACTTCCACATCTGGTAGGCGATGTCCTTGGCGACGTAGGTCGCGGTGCCGTCGGAGCGGACGAGGATTTTATCGGGATCGTCGAGGTGCTTGAAGGCGGGACTTTTCCGCAGGGGCACGACCCAGCAGCCCTCGTTCTCGCCTTCTCTTTCCAAAATAATTTTCCCGCTGGCCTTCAGCGCCTCGAAGGAGCGCTCCCAGAGCTCGTTGCGGAGAATGTCGCTTTCCCAGACGAGGAGGTCGTAGCGGATGTTGAGGGATTCCATCAAGGATAGATGGGAGCGGGCGATTTCGTGAGTGATATACGAAGCGTAGAAAGTCTCCGGCTCGGCTCCTTCTTCGAGAGCCTTCAGAGCTGATTTCCGAAGACCGGCCCAGTCTTCGGGATATTCGGCGGGTCGCTCCCTGCCTTCTCCGGCCTCGAACGCGGATTCCGGATTTGCTTTCGCGTAAAGGACCCAGCAGTAATCATCGAGGTCAGGAATTTTCTTAACCTCTTCAAGGGACTTCTTTTCGTAATGGATGAAGCCGTTTACGACGTCGGCAACCTGCACGCCCAGGTCGTCAATCAGATTCTGCACCTCGACCTTCTCGCCCGAGGCCCCGAGAAGCCGCACCCAGGTGTCGCCGAGGACGGCGTTCCGCAGGTGCCCCACGTGCGCGGCCTTGTTCGGGTTGATGGCCGTGTGCTCGACGATGATTTTTCCGGCGCGTGCTGCCGGCTTGGTGGGATGCGCCACCGAATCGTGCAGCGCCCTGAGCGCCGCACCACGCTCCAGGAAAATGTTGAGATAGCCTTTCCCCGCCGCCTCGACCCGGGAAACACCCTCGACGGAAGCGACGACGGAAGAAAGCTCTTCCGCGATCGCCTTGGGTGGCTTTTTGAGAATCTTGGCGAGCGGGAACGTCGTAACCGCGATGTCGCCGAGGTCGAGCGAGGGCGGATGCTCGAATTGAAGCACGGAAGGATCGAATTGGACACCTTCCCTTGAGAGATGATCGGCGATCGCCGTCCGGATTTTTTTGCGAACGATAAGAATCATTTCCTATGCGCTCCCTGGTCCTCGTTCCGGAGCTCGGGCGGAAGGTGCGAGACGTCGTTCCACGTCTCGCACAGGTAGCCCATCTCGTGCGGGCGGAAGACGTTGACGCAGGCGTTCGACTGGAAGAAGCGCCACACGTGCGTTATGTCCACCTCGAAGAAGTAGCCCATTATGCTCTTGTTCACGCCGCCGTGGCCAACGATAAGCACCCTGTCTTCGTCGGCGTGGCGCGCGAGGAGTTTCTTCATGAAGCCGCGCACGCGCTCGTAGAGGTCCATGCGCGACTCGCCCTGCGGAAGCCGAAGGTTCGGGTCATCGCGCCACATCTTCACCCAGCGGCGGTCTTCGCCGAGGTCCTCGTAGGTTTTGCCCTCGAAGATTCCGCACTTGACCTCCCGAAGCGCCCCGTCCTGGACGACGTCGAGCTTCGGGTGGCGCGAGGCCAGCGCGCGCGCCGTGTCGAGCGCCCGCGAGAGCGGGCTCGAGTAAACGGTTGAGAGCGGGGTTTTCGAGAAGCGCTCCGCGAGGCACTCGGCCTGCCTCTGGCCGCGCTCCGAGAGCGGAATGTCAACGGAGCCCTGGATGCGGTTTTCGTGGTTCCACTTCGTCTCGCCGTGCCTCACGACATAGAGGAAAGGCCTGCCCATAGGGAAGTATAGCATGCGACATGGCGCAGGCCGCTTGGAACGGAGACGAACCGCAAACGCCGGCGAGACAGTGAGGCGGGGGGTCAGACGACCTCGCCTCGCCGTCCCTTAGAAATGCTGCTGGATGCGCTCGTGGATGACCTCGCCCATGCCGCGGTCGCCGACTCTTCCGGCGCGCACGCGAACCTGCGTGGAGTTCTCCGTGAGGCGCTTGAGCTTTACGACCACGGGAGCGCCGTTCGCGCGCCGGGCCTTGAAGCGGGCTTTCAGGGCGTCTTTCCTCGGGGAGATGTTGCGCAGCTCGAGGCTCAGAAGCGCCTCGTGCGTGGCCGTCGCGCAATGTTCGAGGCTGTAGCTGTAGTCGCGCGCCACATCGCCCCGAATGTAATAGTATCCGCCGGCCCCCGCTCCCGCGGCGACCGCCACCATGCATCCGAGCGAGCCCAACAGACTCGCGAACGCCAACCCGGCCAGGATGTGTTTCACGCGCATAGAAATGAACTCCTTTTGTTTGCCTGTTTCAAATCGGCTGCTACGTAGGCACGTAGCCTACCAAGCCCGCAGCGCAAAGTCAAGGCGCTGCCTGCGCGGCAAACCGCTCCCCGGTCGGGCCGTATGGCGGGTCCGCCTGCGAGGCATGTGGTAAAATAGCGGATGCACTTCCCTCGGCTTTGCTCGGGACAAGCCTTGGTCTCGCGCCGCCTCGTGCTGTTCGTTTCGTTTCTTTCGTGGGCGGCAGGCGTGGCGCTTCCACAGGAGGCGGTTTCGCCGGACCCGACTCCCGTCGCGCCGGTGGAAGCCGAGAGCGCTTCCCTCTATCTTGCCGCCGGGGGGCGCGTGCACCCGATAAGCGCCGTGCGCCTTGGAGAAACAATCTACGCGTCCCTCGACGACGCCGCCCCGCACCTGGGCCTTGCCATCGAGGCGAAAGAAAAGGGCCTTGTTGTGCGCTCCGAAAAAAGCTACCTCGCGTTTTCGGAGGATTTCTCCGCGGCGCTCGTGGGCTCTCACTTGTACTCGGTGCGGCCTGTGCCGGTGCAGGCGGGAGAGCGGTTGTACGTGCCGCTTGCGTTTTTGAGGAAGCACCTGCCGCAACTGGTCGAGGCCCCGTTCGCCTTCCACGAGGATACACCCAGCATTGAAATGCGGACGCTCGCCTGCCGCCTCCGCCTGGAAGATTCCGGCGGAGAAGGCGCTCCCTCCAAGCGCTGGGTGCTCTCGTTTGAAGAGCGGCCCGCGTTCACGACGACGTTTTCGAAACAAAGCGCCGCCCTCTTCTTCGAAGGGACGCGCTTCAGGATGGCGTTTCCCAAGGATCTTCCCTCCGGCCTGGAGTTCCGCCACGAGTCCCTGCCCATGGGTGATCGCCTCGTGTGGCAGTGGGGCGAGGACAAGGTGTGGGAAGGTTACGTGGAAGCCCGGGGCGAGAAGGAAATCGTGCTCACGCTGGAGCCGGGGGGCGCAGTGCGCGCCGCCTCCGCACGCACCGGGCCGCGCCAGATCCAGGTCGTGATCCTCGATCCCGGTCACGGAGGCGAAGCGGCGGGCGCCGTCGGAAAGGGCGGCCTCCGGGAAAAAGATATCGTTCTCCGGGTCGCCCTCGAGGCACGGGACCTGCTCGCGGCCAAAGGGCTCGAGGTTTATCTCACGCGCGAAGTGGACGCGGACATGCCCCTGATGGAGCGCGCGGAGTTCGCAAACGCCAAGCGCGGCGACGTGTTCGTCAGCATCCACGCGAACGCCTCCCTCCGCCCGACCACCGTGGGGGCGGAGACGTTCTTTATGAGTTACGAGGCGCTCGACGACGAGTCGCGGCAGCTTTCGCTTCTTGAGAACCAGGGCATAATCGTCCCCTCCGGCCGGGGCGCGGCGCCCGCACCGGACCCGCTTGAAGTGATTCTGTGGCATATGGCGCAGGCCCAGTACCTTGACCAAAGCAGCCGACTCGCCGAGGAGATCCAGGCCCGCCTCAACGCCCATCTGGGCACCCCGAACCGCGGGGTCAAGCAGGCGCCGTTTGCCGTGCTGATGGGCACGGCGATGCCGGCCGTGCTGGTGGAGGTCGGCTTCCTGAGCAACCCGGAGGAGGAGCACCTGCTCAAGCGCGACGGGCACCGGCAAAAGATTGCCCGCGCCCTTGCCGAGAGCATTCTCGCGTTCAAACGCGGCTGGGACGCCCGCACCGCCGCCGCCCCGAAGGCTCGCCCGCATTCGGACTTGCCCCGGCCCGACCGGGACTGGCGTTGATGTTCCGCCGCCGCCGCGCGCTCGCAGCCCTGGTAATGTTGGTGGTGGGACTCTTGTTCGTGTCGCACCGCGTCGGCCGCCTCGTGGTGCTGTACGGGCTTCGCAAGGCTTCCCCGGGTGCCGTCGAGGCCGACCTGCCCGGCGAGGTGGAAGTCTCCTCCGGGGCGATGGCCTCGCCCGCGAAGCGCACCGTAAAGCTGTTTTTTGAGGACGCCCAAAGCGGAGCCTGGGCCGTGGAGGAACGTACCGTTGTGCAGACGGCCTCGGAGGCCTCCCAGGCCAAGCAGGCGCTCGCGGAGCTTTTCCTCGGCCCCCGCCGAAAAGGCCACGCGCCGTCCTGCCCGCCGGGGGCGCGCCTCGAGGAATTAATTCTATCACCGGACGGAACCGCCTACGTGGACCTCTCCTCCGATTTTGTCCCCCGCGGCAGGCTGGGGGGAAGCGAGGTCGAACACCACGCCGTCTTTGCCGTGGTCCACACGCTTACGGTCAATTTTCCAGAAATCCGCCGCGTGCGCTTCCTTATCCAGGGGCAGCCGATGGAGCACCTGGGCGGCCATCTGTACATGGGCAGCGCCTTCCGCAGCGCCGAAAGCGAAGAGGATATTCCCCCGCACCCGGGGGGTATCGGCGGGGAGGCCGGCCTGCCCGCCGAGGCGGAGCCCCCGGCAAGCGACGCGAAAAACAGCTAGAATCCTTCTTTACGTTATGACACGGTCGACTCCGCCCAGGCTTCGCAAAGCTTCGCCCCGGCAGGCAAAGCGCGCATCCGCCAATCCTTCGCGTTCATCCCGTCGCAGCCGTGAGGCGAAGACGGATCGGCCCATCGGGCTCTTCGACAGCGGCCTCGGAGGCCTCACGGTGCTCAAGGCGCTTCGAAAATTTCTTCCCCGCGAGCGCACCCTCTACTTCGGCGACACGGCGCGCGTTCCCTACGGCACGAAGTCGCCCGAAACGGTGCGCCGCTACGCCGTGGAAGTGGCGCGGTTCCTCGACGCGCAGGGCATCAAAGCGCTCGTCGTGGCCTGCAACACCGCCTCGAGCGTCGCCCTTCGGGAGGTTCGCCGCGCCGTGAGCGTTCCCGTGGTGGGCGTCCTCGAGCCGGGCGTCGAGGCGGCGCTTCGAGCGACGCGCACCGGGCGCATCGGCATCGTGGGCACGGCGGCCACCGTGGAAAGCCGCGCCTACGAGCGCGCGCTCCGGCGCCGCCGTCCCGGCGTTCGCTGCGTCGCGCGCGCCTGCCCGCTCTTTGTGCCCTTGGCCGAGGAAGGCTGGGGCACGCGGGCCGTGACGCGCGCCGTCGCCGGCGAGTATCTGGCTCCTCTCAAGCGGGCGCGCGTGGACACGCTCATCCTCGGATGCACGCACTACCCGCTTCTGAGAAGCACCGTCGCCCGCGTGATGGGAAAGGGAGTGGTGCTCGTCGATTCGGCCTCGACGACCGCCAAGGCCGTGCGTGCGCTCCTCGCCGCACGCGGCCTTTCCAGCGGCGGCCAGCGTCAAAGCCCGGCCCAAGCGCGCTATTTCGTGAGTGACGACCCGCGGCACTTCCGCCGTCTAGCGGAGCGGTTCCTCGGCCATGCAGTCCGCCGGGCGCGCCGCGTGGCGCTCCGGCCGTGAACCCGCAAAGGGCGGCCCGCCCTTACGGCTCCAGAACGTCGTATTTCGCCTCCACCTCGTACCTTGCTACGTAGCGGTAGGTCACGTTATGCACCATGACCTCGAAGTCCACCTCCTGCTGCGGCCTGAGCACCTTGATTTTGGGTTTGCCCCACGCGTCCCGCACGGTGCGGCCGCGGCGGTCGATGCAGCGGGCCTTGAGACGGATGTTCGTGATGGTGTCGGACGTGTTGTTGCGCAACTTCCCGCTCACGTACACATGGCCGTAGCTTTTCCTGCCGCGTATGTCGGTCACGATGACGCCCCAGCGTCCTTCGGCGGCTGACTCCTCAACGGGTGGCTCCTCGACGGGAGGCTCCTCAACGGGAGGCTCCTCGACGGGAGGCTCCTCTACGGGAGGCTCCTCAACGGGAGGCTCCTCGGCGGGGGGCTCCTCGGCGGGAGGCTCCTCAGCGGGAGGCTCCTCGGCGGGAGGCTCCTCGGCGGGGGGCTCCTCAGCGGGAGGCTCCTCGCCCGGAGGATCCAAGCAGTGACGATCCAACACTGGCGGCTCCGAAGAGGGGGGCTCCGAAGAGGTAGGCTCATCGGCGGG
>CP070701.1:682892-689681 GCA_020349885.1 Acidobacteriota bacterium | reverse complement strand
GGCTAAAGCCCTGAGCTTCTTCTGCATTTCCTTAGTTATCCGAACGCTGATTACGGTTTCTGCTTTTTTCATCATACTACATTATACTACATAATGCTACGCCTGTCAAGTTAATTCGTATTTAATCTTTTCCAGCTTAAATTGCTTGACACAAGCCAAGCCATCCGCTATTCTATCCTATGCCTGCCGCAAGGCGGGCAGACTGATTCATGAAATAAGTTTTGGTAGGCCGGGGGCGGAATCGAACCGCCTTCTCGTCCTTGCAGAGAGCGTATCCTGCCATTAGACGACCCGGCCATTCTGATGGGGCGGCGCGTGCACGCAGAGGGATTTGCTCTCGGAGCACCTTAGCGCGCCGCCCCAAACTTTTTCCACAAAAAAAGGAAAGTGCTGCCATTTACCGCACCCATAAGGGCGCGACTTGTGCCATTACTTTCCTTCCGTGCCGCCGAGCCAAGCTCGGCAGTCTTTTATTATACGCTGCCGCCAGGGTCGTTGTCAAGGGGCCAGCGCCAAAAAATCATGTATTCATCATGACTTACAAGACACGCGGGGTGTATTACAGGCTCATTTGCCCCTTTTTCCAACTCATCTACGCCACCACCATTCTACGAAACGAAACCGCTAAGTGGCGTCAATAAAGGGCTTTTTAATTCGCCAACTGGCTGCTGGCCTCCGGCTACCGACCCCCAGCCCCTGACGGCTCCTTTATTCCTCCAGCGTCTTCGTCAACCGCTCGTAGTATTTCTCGGGAACGGCGCACGCATTTCCCTCGCGGTCCACGGGGATGTGGAGCGTTTCGCCCTCGGAGACGAGCGCACCGTCGGAGGAGCGCTGCACGCGGTAGGCGAACTCGATGCGTTTCTTGCGCAGGTCCTTGAGGCGCGTCAGCACGACCAGGTCGTCCTCGAAGCGCGCGGGCGCCCGGTAGCGGCAGACGGCCTCCACCACGGGCAGGGCCACGCCGTCGGCTTCCACCTCGGCGTAGGAAAACCCGGCGGCGCGGCAGAACTCGGTCCGTCCGGTCTCGAGCCACACGATGTGCGCCGCGTGGTGGGCGACGCCCATCTTGTCGGTGTCGGCGTAGCGCACGCGGACGGGCGTCTGCGACACCAAAGGCATGACCGCCGCCCCTCAGTTCCGGGCCCCCACCACGTCGTACTGCTCGTGGTGGTAGGTGGGCTCGTTCTGCAGAACGATGAACTTCTGGGTGGCCTCCTCAAGGTCCTTGAGAAAGCCGTCCTGCGCCCGAAGCTCCTTCAGAATGTCGGGGTGGCCCTTGATGAGAATCCTCTCGCCGCTCAGTTTTTTGGCCAGCCGGAGGACGCGGCGGCGAATCTCGTAGGAAATCGTGCGCTCGTTCTTGATTCGCCCCGCGCCGTCGCAGTAGGGGCACGGGGAGCAGAGCATGCGCTGCAGATTCGCGCGCGAGCGCTTGCGCGTCATCTCGACCAGGCCGAAATCGCTGATTTGCAGAATCTTGGACTGGGCCCGGTCCCTGCGCAACTCATCGCGAAAGGCCTGGAGAACGCGGCGGCGGTTCTTGAGATTTTCCATGTCGATGAAATCGATGACGATGATGCCGCCCAAATCGCGCAGGCGAATCTGGCGCACCACCTCCTTCACGGCGACCATGTTGAGCTGGAAGACCGTGTCCTCGAGATTCTTGGAGCCGACGAAGCGCCCCGTGTTGACGTCGATCGCCACGAGCGCTTCGGTCTGGTTGATGACGATGTGGCCGCCCGAGGGAAGCCACACCTTGCTTTCGAGGCTTCTCTGTATCTCCTGCTCGACGCCGTACTTCTCGAACAGCGGCAGCATCTCGTCGTGCAGCCGAAGCGTGCCCTTCCAGTTGGGGCTGAAGTGATGGAGGTAGTCTTCGACCTGCTCGTGCGCGCGCCGCGAGTCCACCACAATCTTGGTGACGTCCTTGGACAGGTAGTCGCGCATGGTCTTCACCAAGGGGTCCGTGTCCGTGTGGAGGAGCGTCTCGGAGGGGCTGGAGCGGGCGCGCTGCTTAATTTCCTCCCAGAGCTTGATGAGGCTGTTGATGTCGTCCCGGAGATCGTTGTCGGCGACGCCCCTTGCGGCCGTGCGGATGACGAAGCCGTCGGAGGGCTGGCGGTTCCGTCCCACGACGCGCCGCAGGCGGCCCCGCTCGCGGCGGTCGTCAACGCGCCTCGAGATTCCCAGAATTCCCGTGCCCGGCATGTAGGCCAGGTAGCGCCCCGGAAGCGCGATGCGCGTCGTCACGCGCGCCCCCTTCGTGCCCACGCGCTCCTTGGCAATCTGCACCAGGAGCTCCTGCCCGGAGCGGACGTAGTCCTCGATGCGGGCGTTGTCGGGCACGCGGCCCGCGCGGAAAGTGCGCTTGCCCGGCGTGAGGTAGTCCCGGTAGGAGCGGTGGTTCGCAATCACGTCGGAAACGTGAAGGAACGTGTCGCGCTCCAGCCCCACCGCCACGAAGGCGCTCTGGATGCCCGGCAGGACCTTCCCGACGCGTCCCTTGTAGATGTTTCCGGCCGCGCCCTGGGACGTTTCACGCTGGATGAAGACTTCCGCGAGCTTGCCGTCCTCGAGCATGGCGACGCGGGTCTCGGAGCGCTCGACGTTGACGTAAATTTCCTTCTTCACTTCCTTGCCATGGTATCGCAACCGGCAGCGCCCAAGCAAACCGCTTCATCCCGCCCTTTGCCATGGCGGGCCTCCCTGGTATACGATAAAGCCTGACGAAACGTTACAGACCCCACAGGAGGTAGCTGGCAATGAACGTGGAAATCGTCTACTGCAGCGCTTGAAACTATGAACCGCAGGCCGTCAGTTTGACGGAAGCGCTTCTCAACGAATTCAAGCGTAACATTAAAAGACTGGAGCTCGTCCCGAGCGACGGAGGACGGTTCGAGGTGAGCCTGAACGGCGAACTTGTTTACTCCAAGCTCCAGACGGGAGAGTTTCCCAAAAACGCCGCCATCGTGAAAGAAATCAAAAAGCGGCGATAGAAAAAGGGGCCAGGGGCCAGTCACCAGCCGTCAGTTAATGGATTTCTCCTTTGGCTGATCCCTGACGGCTGACCCCTGGTCCCTTTCTTTCAGGCTTTCGAGACCTGCACGACGTCGCCCGCCATCTTGCTGATGGTGAGGATGCTGATGCGCTGCCAGGTAATGTCGTTCGAATAGATGATGTGGAACTTGTAGCGCTGGTCGGCGGGCGTGTCTTGGAGGCGCTTGATCCACTTGACGAGCGTCAGAATGCCGGAGGAGTTAAGGTACGTGAGGTTTCGCAGATCAAGGCGCACCTCGGGCGCGTTGTTCGACGTGGCCTCGGTGTGCACCTGCTCGTAGTAGGGACTCAGGACAGAGGAGGGATCGCGCATGTCGATGTTGCCGGTGAAGCGCAGTTCCACGCCTCCCTCGGGAATGTCGACGGGCTCAATGCGTAGGGTATCCGCGGTAAAGGGCTCCAAAGCGAGTTTTGTCATGTCGTGGCCTCCTCGGCATTCGAAACCAGGGGAAACGTGGCCTCCACGTGAACGCGGTCGCCGTTGATACTGACCGTCAGCACCGCGCCGGTTTCATAGCGTATCCGCGCGAGGCCCAGCTGGCTTTTTCCGTCGGTTCGGTTTGCAGCTTCCATGAGCTTTGCCATGTAGGCCTCCTCGGGATTTTTTTGGCAGATGCCTTTGATCTCGCCCTGAAGTTCCTTGATGTGTTCCGCCGTGCTCTGGTTTTCGACACGCGCCACCACCTTGTTGTGCTTTCCCAGGATCGAGGCGCTCACCGTGGTGTCAGGGCCCGAGGAATATTTTACGGCGTTTTCCAAGAGCTCGCTTACGGCCAGCGAGATTCGCTCGGCATGGATTTTGTCCTCCAAGCCGATGGCAAAGAAGTGTGCCACGAAGCCGCGGACGCAGCTGATGTACGTCCAGCGCGGCCCGAAGCTCAACTCCATGTGGTCCTTGCCGACCTTGGCTTGAACGGCTTCTTTTTCCTTTTTTTCCGCCATATCATGCCTCCCGTTTAAGAACCATGAGGGTTATGTCATCGTCTTGTATGTGCATCCATTTTCTGACCTCTTTGAGGACGGCGTTATGGATATCGGCCGCCTTCTTGCTAGCATTCTCCGTGAGGGTCTTCTTGAAACGCTCCATGTTAAACAGTTCACCGTTAACGTTCTTGGCTTCCACCACGCCGTCGGAATAAAGAATTAACACGTCGTCAGGATACAGAAGAAGCGTGTTGTTTTCAAGAGCGTGCCCGATTTCCTCGAACGCGCCGACCCATGCACCCTGGGTGGCCACGGTCTCGCACCGATCCTCGCGGGCGCGGTAGAGCAGGAAATCGTCATGCGCGCCGGTGTAGGAAAATCGGCCGTCTCCCTCATACGCAAGAAGCACGATGGTCATAAAGGCGTCGTTTCCCATGCGCTTCGTATTGTCGCAAAGGACGCGGTTCACGGCATGGAGAGCCGTTTTCGGATCGGTGTCCGGGTGCTGCATGATGTGCGAATGCAGGGCCGATTCGGCCATCATCATAATGAGCCCCGACGTGACGCCGTGCCCGGAGACGTCCCCGATGGCGAGCCACGAGCGGCCGTCTTGCTGAAGGAAGTCGTAATAGTCGCCTCCCACCTCGTCCGCCGTGTGCATGGAGGCGGCCGTGTCGAAGCCCGGGATCTCGACGCGCGGGGGAAGAAGCACCGTCTGAATCTTCTTGGCGAGCTGCATCTCGCCCCAGAGGGCCTTCCGGGCGGTTTCGATCTGCTCGTTCGCGCGCCGCATCTCCTCGTTCGCGGCCTCGAGGCTTTTCATCTGCTCCTCGATGCGCTCCCGCATCTGGTTAAAGGAATTGGCGAGCACGCCCACCTCGTCGTCCGAATGCACGTCCACCCCCCTTGAGAGATCGCCCTCCGAGATGCGAACGGCCCCCTGCACAATCGTGCCTATGGGGCGCGTGATGCGGTTCGCGAAAAACGTGGCGAAGACGCCGGCCAAAAGGATGCCCAGCGCGGCGAGTCCGATGTTGTACCAGAGTGTTCGCCGGATAAGCATCTGGGTCCGCTCGGGAGAGATGCCCACCTCGGCGTAGCCCACGGGAATGCGCTCGATCTTTGTTTCGGCTTCCTGGGCCGAGGGAGCCCCCTCGGCCTCCTCGAAGCCGAAGAAGTCCGCCTCCGCCGTCGTGGGCACCTGGCGATCCAGAATAAGCGGCGCGCGGACGTTATAATAGGAGTTGCCCTCCGCATCGCGGTGTTCCTCGATATCGCTTGCGAGGTATTCCAAAACGGCCTTCTCCTCGCCCGGCCCGGCCCACGTTTCCTTCCCCTTTTCGTCAATCTGGTTACGCTGCATGTCCGAGAAGCGAACGTAGAGCACGTCCGGCTCTCGCAGCACGCCTTCCATGAGGGGACCGTAGGTTTCCGAATCCTCGCTGTAGACCGAAAAAGCGCTGTTGAACGCGATCCCCTGCGTCAGGGTGCGACCGAGGTCAAGAAGCTTGTCGATCTGCGCCGTACGCATCTGGTAGGTGGAGTAGCCACCCAAAACCGCGCCCAGGAGAACTATAAACGCGACGCTCACCAGGGTAAGGCGCGTGCGCAGGCTTTTTCGTCGGGGGATGGAGTGCGAATGGATCGCCATGGCTTACTCGACGGTTCGGTCCACGAACTTTTGTGCCTCGGGCGGAACCGAAATTTTCAGCGTATCCGCCACCTTGCGGTTCAGCACCACCTCCACGTGGCGCGCCTTCTCCACGCCGATGGACTTGGGGGTGTCACCGCTTTCGAGGATGCGTTTCACCACTTCCGACGTTTGCTGCCCCACGCCGCGATAGGTTGCCTGGATGGCAAAGCACGCTCCAAGCTTGAAAAATTTCTCCGCCGGCGCCACGACGGGAATGCTCCGCTTCGTGGTTTCGAGGGCCAAAAACTTGAGCGCGTCCACGGTCAGGATGGAGGACTCGGGATAGAGCCACCATGCCTGCACCTTGTTGGCGACGGCACGGAAACTGGACGGCACGTCCTTGTCCGACGACGCCGCCTGGGCCTGAAGCTCGATGCCGTAGCGCGCCGCTTGTTCTTTCGCCTTCTCCATCTCGGCTTTCGACGAGTCGGGGTTGTAGAGGACGCCGAGGGTCTTGACATTGGGCAGGATCTTGCTCAGGCGCTCGAACTGGATGCCGTAGTCCACGTCGGGCGTGACGCCGGCGACGTTGCCCTGCGTCGTGTCGTAGAGCTTTTCGGGACGGAGCACCATGGCGAATACGACGGGGGTGCTCTTCTCGTTCGATGCCGCGACCTTGAGCGCCGTGCCGCCCACCGACACGATGACGTCGGGCGTTTTCGCCGTGATCTTCTTCAGGGTGCTTTTGCCGGCACCTTCCTCCCCGCCGAGGTCAAAGTCCATAAAGGAGTCTCCCTTAAGGGAATCCTTCAGTCCCTGAACGGCTTCCGCGTAAGGGCCCAGATTCTTGCTCAGAAGCACGGCGACCTGCGCCGCCGCAATGGGTACGGGAAACAAGACGGCGCTCAGCATGGCGGCGGCCATCCCGGCGATGCGCCCCGGGGCGCGTCTCGGGACACCTCCGGAGAAAACAACAAAGCCTTGCACGGTTTCACAGCCCTTTCCGATAGGAGACCATGGCGCGGATGTCACGCCGGGGGTGCCAGTAGGTGCTCATGGCGTCGCTGTGGAGGGGGGCGTTATTGAACACGTTGTGAATTTGTGCGGAGAAAACGAAATTTTTCACGCGGACCCCGCCGCTCAGGTACCCGAACATGTGGTGCTCCGAGATC
>CP070701.1:675900-682792 GCA_020349885.1 Acidobacteriota bacterium | reverse complement strand
GTGGGGCTTCCCGCCGAGGCGTCGGTAAACGAGACGGGGTTGTTGACGCACGCGGTCGGCGCGCTCACGAAGTTCGCCGTCGGCACGTCGCTCACCGCCACGCTCGAAGCGAACTGGACGCTCGCGCCGCACACGTTCGTCGCGACGAGCGTCACCTGGTAGGCGCCCGGCGACGCGTAGGCGTGCGTCGGGTTTTGCGCCGTGGAAGTATTCCCGTCGCCGAAATCCCACGCCCAGGACGTTGGGGCGCCCGTGGAGGTGTCGGTGAATTGGACGGGGACGCCAAAGCACTGCGGCGCGTCGGAGGTGAAGCCCGCCACGGGGAAGGGGACGATGTCGATGGACTGCGAATAAGGAGCGCTCGTCCCGCAGGCGTTAAGGGCGATAAGCGTTACGGTGTACGTTCCGGGAGCCGCGTAGGTGTACGAGGGATTCTGGAGCGTGGAGGTGCCCACGCCGTCGCCGAAATCCCACTGCCACGCCGTGGGAATGCCCGTGGACGCGTCCGTGAACGTTACGGGCGAATCTTCGCAGAAAGACGCGGGCGCCGTGAAATCCGCGACCGGCGTGTCGCTCACCGTGACCGTCCCCTGATACGCCGCGCTCATGCCGCAGGCGTTTTTGGCCAGGAGCGTGACGGTATAATTGCCCGCGAGGATGTAGGTGTAGCACGGATTCTGTTCAGTCGAGGTTCCGACGCCGTCGCCGAAGTCCCAGAACCATTCGGCCGGGTCGTTCGTCGAGATGTCCGTAAAACAGGTGTCCGCGCCCAGACACTGGGGCGAGCTGCTCACAAAACTGGCCGTGGGAACGGCGTCCACGCGGACGGTCTTCGTCACGGGGAGGCTGGCCGCGCAATCCGTCGATACGGTAAGCGTTACGAAATACGTGCCGGGCGAGGCGTAGGTGTGCGAGGGGTTCTGAAGCGTGGAGGTGCCAGCGCCGTCTCCGAAATCCCAGCTCCACGCGGTGAGGGGGTCGTCCACCGTGACGGAGGCGTCCGTAAACGAGATGCTCTGCCCTAGGCAGCGCGGAGAGTTGGACGAAAAATCGGCGATGGGGCGGGAGAAGCCGCCGGCCACGTGCCCGTACGAAATCCAGCTGGGATTAACTCCCACGCCGTAGGCCATCGTGGAGATGGGGGCGTTTGCTTGAACGGCGTGGAGGCCCGGATCCATCGCCTGGCGCATCCAGCGGTAGGGCGCGCCGTCGGGAAACGTCTGCCACGTCGCCGTCGGGGGCGCCCCGTCAATCAGGACGGAAGCCGTCGCCGCCTCCGGCGCGACGATGTTGACGAAGTTGTCGTAAACGAAATAGGAGAAGAAGGCGGAATTGTTTCGGTAGAACGTATTGGGAATGGCCATGAGCATGAACGGGTCGCCCGTGCCCGTAAACGTTTGGCTCATGGCGAACTGGTAGACCTGCACCGGCTGGCTCGCCGTGATGTGGAGAGGCTGCGCATTCTGCGTTTCATAAAACTCTCCCGCGGCCAGCGTGGCGGCCAGCGTTCCGTTCACGAAGACCTGGGTGTTGGCGTCCTTGGCCACGACGCGCACGAGGGAGGGCGCGTTGGCGTTCGAGTCGGTTGGAAGGGGCGACACGAAGTATTCCGTGTCCCAGAAATTCGTGGGAAGGGCAGGGTCAATAAGCCGGTCGCAGCAGCACCATCCTCCCACATACGTGCACTTGCGCCAGTTAATCACGGTGACCGGCTTGTTGCTCGTGATAAGAGCGCCCGTCAAATCACCGTTGCACGTGTAGGCGTACACGTCGCCGCGGTTGAACGTGAACGAGCGCGTGCCGCACGTGGGATGCGCGACCGTGACCGTGGTGGCATCATCGCTGGCCAAAATGACGGCGGCGTTCGGCAGATAGCCGTTTCCTTCCTCGTAGTTCGCCGCGACGTACTCCGTGCCGAGCGTCTGGACGGGAATGAGCTGATAGGAATCCTGATTGTAGCTGATGCTCCGCGGCACAATGTAGTACGCCAAGATGGGAACGTCGTTGAGCACATCAAGCTGGAACCCCTTGTTGACGACCGTGTCTTCCTCGCCCACCACAATAATGCCGGACGGGTCCGCCGGAAACGCAAGCGACTCGTAGCCCTGCGGGGCAATGGTGCCGCTTGCCGTATAGGGGCCCGTGATGACGTACTGCGCGGTGTTGACGTCGGGATTGATGAGGACGAGGCCGGAGGGCTCGTCTGACTCATCTGCACTCGTGGGGATTTCCGTATAGCGCGCGAACCAGAACTGCGTTCCCGCGAAGGAAGGGCACGTAAAGGGGACTCCGGATGTTGCAATCCCTCCCAGGGATTCGGGAGGCCCGGCCCATGGCGCCGCACTCGTCGCGAGCGGCCCGGGCGCGGGGCCTTCCGCGATGCGAACCAGGCGATACTGGGTCGAGGCGTTGCCCTCGCCGTCGGAGACCGTAAGGGAGATCACGTAGGCGCCCGGCTCCTGAAAGACGTGGCTTGGATTCCGCTCGAACACGTCCACGGTCCCGTCCCCGAAGTTCCAGGTCCACGTTTTCGCGCCGCCGATCGATTCGTCGGTGAAGTGTATCTCCCCGCCGGCCGCTCCCTCTTCCGGGGCCACGATGCGGGCATAAAGGGGCACAACGCCGGGCTGTTCCGCCGGCGCCAGCGGACAGGCGACCAGAGAGCTCGGCGTCGGCTGAACGCAACCGGCCTCCGTGGTCGCAAAGCCCGTCTCCGTTCTCAGATGAAAATCCGCCCCCTCGACGCTGCGGCCGTCCACCACGACGTAGTACTCGCCCGGCGGAAGGCTCAACAGCATGAGCTGACGGTCGCCGTAACTGACGACGCGCCTCTCGTCGCAGTCCTTGAGGAGAAACAGCGACAAATCGCCTTCAGTCTCGAGCGAAATTCTTATGTCCTGAACTTCGGGATTGGTAAAGTAAAAAACGGCCTCGGGGCCGGAAAACGTTTCGTTCGGGTCGAACGATACCTCGTAGTGCTCCACCCGGCTCGGGTGCACCCGCGTCGAGCCGAGCACCTCGTCGCCGAGGGACAGACTCTCGCTCCCTCGACAGTCAAGGAGCGGAGGTGGTGGCTCGCTTTCCGCCGCCGGCGCAAGCGGCGCCGAGTCGCCCGCCACCGCCAGCGTGCAAATGCCGAGCCATACCGCAAAAAAAGCCCGCGCCATCCGCGAGCTTCTCACCGAACGTTCGGGGGAATAACAACAAGGAGAAACCGACGCGTGTCCCTTAAACTGCCCGCCAAGCTCTCGTATTCTATTCATGCTCCATTCCTCCAGACCGAACGCGAGATTCCACCGGCTACGGAACGCCCTGATATTCAAGTATGAATTATCGTACAAAATACCAGAAAAGTCAAGCAATTTAAGCGGTTTAGAGGCCGGCGAGTCCACAGCCTCAATTTCCTAAAAAACCGTTTATTGACCGGCGGTTACATGCCGCTCATGAGAAAACGGCGCGAACCATGCCTACTCACTTTAATGCTAACTCTCCGCAAGGGAGATTCGCGCCATGAAACAACGAGAAATTGCGGCCTGGATTCGGAATAATCTCGCGTTGCCGAGGCGGTCGCAACGCACGACACTTGGGAAGCCGGTGTGTGGGCTGATGCGGCAAGTCCGGCGGATGTCTATCCCGACTAAAGCCGGAACATATTTGCGGTTTTTTTCGTGAAGACCCGTTCGAGGGGGCTTTCTTTTGTTGCTCTTCTTCATCGCGCTTTTTGAGAGACCCTGCAAAGCTTGCGTTTGCAAGTCGGGCTCGGTAAGATGGAGGATGTTCGCGCGGTTTAAGAACGCCGGGGCAGTAGCTCAGTTGGGAGAGCGCTGCGTTCGCAACGCAGAGGTCGTGGGTTCAAATCCCATCTGCTCCACCACCACGTCCCGGGCCCCGGCGGCAATTTTGAAGGTTGTCCGCCGAAGGTGAAAGGAGAAAATTTCCGTTCGCCGCGCAAGAACATGCCTGTTCCTCGTTCGGGCGGCTGCCCGCCATGGCACAGGCAATGCCACAGCAGGATAGGAACAAGATAGGAAGATGAAGCATCGCGTTTTTAAAGCCATACTTGCCCTGGCGGCCGTCGCGTCGTTGGAGGCGGCTTCCACCCAGGTGCCCGATTCGCACATTTATACGCTGGTGCGCGAAATTGCCCTTAAGAGAATAGCGATGTCCCCCACGCAGCTTCGTTTCCATCTTGCACAGAACCCTTCCGAAGCGGAGCACTATTACCGCACCTGGCTCACCGAACGTCTCTGCCGCCTCTACGCCCAATACCACACGCCGGAAACGGCATGGCGGCTCGCCCTGGACCGAACGTTTCGCGAGGACGCCGACCGGGACGCCCTGCTGGAAATTATTGAGGTGCAGGACTCTTCCCTGGCGGAAGCCCTGCGGGAGCTTGCGAAGGGCGGCTCCCTTTCACCCGAAGCCTGGGAGGATTTGACGCGCCGCTACAAGGACTTTTTCATCAGGCGCAGCACCGTCTGGGACTTGATCCTGACGGACGTCCTGCAAAACCTGAATGTCAAAGTCCTCGGCTTCGTGGAAGACCGCTTTACGCACCTTCCCGTGAGCCGTGCGAAGCTTCAGCTCTTCAGCAAGCGCCTGCTGTTCACCGAGTCATTCGCCAACAAGGGTGGATTTTTCTCGATCGATGCCGCCAACGCCATCTTCACCGGCCGCATCGGGCTCGGCGCCAACAAACCGGGCTTCTATTCTCCCAACAATCCGTTTTTCAGACAGGCGCTTCATGTCCATGGAACCTCGCCGTATATCTTCGTCGCCTTCCACGCCATGCCGTCGGAAGGCAATCTTTCGGGAACGGTCGTGGACGCCGAAACCCGCCTGCCCGTTCCGGGCGCGCGAGTCACGCTCATTCAAGACGAGCAAACGCAGTACAGGGCTCCGAAAATCGGAGGCGTCGTCGTGCAGGAGGAAAGGCGGGAGATGATAGGCGGGGGGCTGGTCGCTGCCACCACGAGCGCCAACGGCCGGTTTTTCGTTCTGAACCAGCCCGCCGGTGACAAAACCATCCGCATCGAGCATGACCGATATCCCACCACAATCTTTTCGCGGGTCATCCGGGCCGACGAGACGAACGAGCACTGGTTTTCCCTGCACGCTGACGCCACGCCCGTAGAGCTTACCGTCCAACTACCGGACGGGTCGCCGCTTGCTTTCGCCCTTATTCGCCAGCCAGGCAGCGGCCAGCTGGTGACGGCGGACCTGCAGGGACACTTTCTTTCGAGCGTGGTCGTCGAAGACTCCCCCGCGCAGCTGCGCGTTGAAAATCGGGGATATTCACCCCATGTCATAGATATTCACGCGGGAGAGCCCGTGCAGGAGGTCGTCCGCCTCCAATCACTCACGGTGACGGTCCGTGGAATTGTGCGCGACTTTTACGGCCGCCCCATCGAGGGCGCGGTCGTCCTCAGCTACCCGCCCGGCAAGTTGGCTCACACCGACGCCGAGGGGGCCTTCTCGATCCCGGCCGCCACGACCACCATGCCGCGCCTGCGGGTTGGAAAAAATGGATATCTTACCCAGACGTCGACGGTCAACTTGCAGCGGCACTGGACTCACAAGCACCCCGTGGTGGCCACGGAAGACATCCTGCTTCCCACTGAAGCCGAAGGGGGGCCCCGCTTTGAAATCCCGCCCGCCGGCGCTTACTTCGCCTCCGAGACGCCCCGCTTCGACATCGCTTTTCACTTCTTCGCGAAAGATAGCTGGACCGAGGGCGTGCTGAGGGTCGGGGAGGAGGAGGAGCACCTGGAGCTTTCCGCCCAGGGCGCCATACGCCACAAATGGGGGCCGCTTCCGCCGGGCCGCCACGAGGCCACCATCGAAGGAACGCTCAAGCCGATTTTCGGGCACGAGCACGAGCACGAAACCGAGCCGTCCGCCGTGGTGCTGCGCACTTCGGTGCCGTTTGAAATCGGGCTTCCCCCCTTCGTGCGGGCCATGAGCAGCGTGCTAAACGAACAGGGGGAGCTCGTGCTGCGCGCCGTGCTCGACCGGGAAGCGCTCACGCCCCGCATGAAGGAAACCCTGCGCGTCTTCACCGAGGACAAGCTCCTCGACTACGAGCTCCGCGAGCGCGAAGACGAGTTCGAGCTCGAAGCGGAGATTCCCCCCCTGTGGTTCTCGGTGCGGCTGGTGGCGGAGGACGAAAGCGGAAAGCTCTACACGGTCTTCTTGTAATTTCCTGCGGCGGACAGGACGAAGGCGAGTAGCGGATAACAGGCCTTGCTCCTTGCTTCTTACTCCTTACTCATCAATCCTTGGCGTTGAGGGCTTCGGAGCGGACAAGGCAGATGATACAATGAGGAAGAACTGATCACGACAACAACTCCATCCGACAGAACGCAAGGAGATCGCCATGGTCGACCTTAGGGAAACATCGGTTCCGGTCCCCGGCCGGGGAGTGAAAGGGATGCTGGGCTTGGAGAAATTCGTCGAGGCGATAAGGCCCTGGATGGACCAGGCCCACTTCAACTTCGTCGTCTGCGACCCCGACTTGAGAATGATCTACATCAACCCGTTCACCCTGAACAATCTAAGGGGGCTGATAGAGAACATGAAGCGCTACAGCAAAGCCGCGCGCGGGCTCACGCACATCAAGGACGTCGGAGGCATGGACACCGGGGTTTTCCATCGTCATCCGAACCTCAAGGAACACATGCTGGAAAAGGAAGGCGACTACGAAAAGAGTTACCGCACGACGACGAAGGTTTTTCCCGCGGATTTCCGCGCAGTCCGCGACGCCGACGGAGAAATACTCGGCTGGGTCGGCTCCTGGGATGTGGAGGAGGGCGAGCCGGATGAAGATGAAGATAAAGAAGATCTCATGATCTACGGAAGCGGCACCATCAACGTCGATCCGGAGGAGAAGCAG
>CP070701.1:633788-675800 GCA_020349885.1 Acidobacteriota bacterium | reverse complement strand
GTTACCGGCCCTCCGACACTCACCTGCACCTGGAACGACGCGGCGTTGGAGAAGGGACTCCCAACCCCGTCTTCGTACGCAAGGTCGAGCGTGAAGTCTATCACCGTCCCGCACGGCACGCTCAGATCCACCACGAACTGGAACGGCGTGAGCGACGTGCCCGTAAGCCCCACGGCGATGTCCGGGAACGCGGCCGTGTTCGTGGTAATCGTGATGCCGGGTGTAATCGTCGAGAGGGTTCCGCTCACGTTAAAGGCGTCCGCGCCGCCCGTGTTCTGCGCCGTGACGTCGAGGTCGATCGTCTCGCCCGGGTCCACCGCCCCGTTCGCGTTCCCGCAGTCGGTGAGCGAGTGGCCGCTATAAACCAATGAGGGGACAACGCATACGTTCACCTCGACCGGGTTGCTCGCCACTCCCACCGGTCCAAACGTGCAGCCCGTCGCCGAGTCGGTCACCGTCAGCGTCACCGTGTACGAGCCAGCCCCAGCGTACGTGTGCGTCGGATTCTGCAACGTCGACGTGTCCCCGTCCCCGAAGTTCCACAGGAACGTGTCGCCGCCCACGTTGTTCGCCGTAAACGTCTGCACCGCGCCCTCACACGCCGGATCCACATCCACCGTCGGCACCGCCGTCGGGTTCTCGTTCACTGTAATCATGAAGATCGTCGGGAAGGACACGCACCCGTTTGCATCCGTCGCCGTCACCGTACAGGTCGTGACGCCCACCGGCGGGCACAGTGTAATGCTCTGCGTCGTCTCTCCCGTGCACCACAGTATGTCGTACGGAGGCGTCCCGCCGGACGGAATCACCGTGAACGTCACGCAGCCGCCCTCGCAGGTCTCCGTCGGCCCAAAAATCGCGACCACGGGATTCTCGTTCACCGTCACCGCGATCGAATTCGTCGTGACCGTGTTGCCGCAGCCCGGATCGTTGTCCGTCACGTCGCAGCTGTACGTTCCGGGCGCACTCACCGTGATCGTCGCCGTCGCATCTCCCGTGCTCCACAGGTACGTGAACGGTCCGATTCCGTCGTCCGGCGTGGCCACCAGGTCCACCGAGCCACCCGTACAGAACGTCGTCGGCCCGAGCGCCGTCGCCGTCGCGCTCGTGATGCAGCACGGCACACAAAGCTGCAACGGGCCGTAGGTATCCGAACCCTGGCAGCTGTTCGCGTCCGTCACCGTCACGTCGTACGACGACACCCCGTCGCCGACCACCACGATCGTCCGCGAGGTCTCGCCAGTGCTCCAAAGATAGGTGTACGGCGGCGTTCCGCCCGACGGGTTCGCATCAAGCACCACATTGAGTGAGCAATCGCAGGCCGATTCGGAAATCGTCGCCGTCGGGCACGGGCACGAGCACGCGCTCACGTCGCACTCCGTAACGTCCGGAGCCGTTACACTCAGCGTCCCCGCCGTCAGGGTCGCGCTGCCTCCCCCGCCGCAGCCCTTTCCCGCTTCCGTCAGCTGAAGCTGATACGTGCCCGCCCCCGTGTAGAGCCCGGTCACGTCGTAGGGATTGGCGTCCGCCGCGCCCAGGGGCTTCACCACCGTCGCCGTCCCCAACGGGTCCACTAGCGCCACCTCGACGCAGTTCACCAAGTCGGTTCCCCCGGAAAGCACGTAGGAAAGTGTGGCGGACTTAGCAGCGCCGGGAATCGTGAACGCAGGCGTAAAGTCCGAGCTTATTGTTCCGTTCTTCTCCGTCAGCGGGTCCGTCGCCTGCGCCCCGGGCTCCGTCGGACCGGGAGCGAGCGCTCCCACCTGCACCGCGAACGCGGGAATCTCGCCGGGATACGCCCCCTCGTCCGAGACAATGCCGGTTACGTCGAACGTGATGTCGTTGATGCAGACAGCCCCAGTGTCCACGACGAACGAATAGGTGAATTGCGCCGTGCCACCCGCGGGGATGTTTCCATAATCGCCCGGATTGTTGCAAACGGCAGCGGCCACCGCCGAGCCCGGGTTTACCGTTAAATCCGCCTTGACGTTGTTGACGGTGCATGCCGCGGAATTAATGAGCTGCACCGTCGCCTGCCACTCCTCGCCCGGCTCCACGATAAGGTCGCCGTCGCCGCAGACCTGCGCGAGCGTCGTGGTCGGATCGAAGCCCGTATCGTAGGCTATGGGTGGTGCCGCCGGGCTGCACACCGGAGCAACGGGCGCCTCCACCGCCACGTTGTCCACGGCCCACCACCAGGAGTCGTAGTAGTTCGTCACCTGGTGGAATTCAAACTGGCAGTCCGCGGCGCCCGCGCACTGCGCCGTGGCGTCGAGCGCAATGGGTCCGGTGATGCAATTGTCGCACATCCACGGATCCCAACTACACCAAAGCCAACAATCAGCAAAATCCCTCAGCGTGACCCAGGCACCGCCCGTGAGCGAGCTCCTCACGTTCAAGTCCGAAGTCGTGGGCATCGAATAGTTGTAGTAGTCGTGGTCGAATCGGAGCGTCACCGCCGCCGCCGCCGAGGTGTCAATCACCGGCGAGATGAGCTCCTCGTTGTGAACCGTCGACCAGCCCGGGCAGGTGGTGTCGCAAATGTAGTAGTTCGTCGGGAAGAGCCCCCACTCGCAGGTCGACGGGCAGCCCGGGCCGGCGTGCGTCCAGCCGACCTTGTTGCCGTTGTTGATGACCGTCCAGTCTCCATTTACGGGAACACACGGCGGGCAGACCGACGTCGGCGGGTCCGCGCAGTCCTCGAAGTCCGTAAGGAGGAGTGTAAGCGGCGGCTGGGGCTGGCCCACCGGCACCTGGAACGACTCGGCGCTGGTGAGGGGATTTCCCAAATTGTCTTGGTAGGTAAGATCGAGCGCGAAGTCAATCAGCGTCCCGCAGGGCACGCCCGGGTCCACGACGAACCGGTACGGCGTGAGCGACGCTCCGGTCAAGCCCTCGGGGATGTCGGGGAACGCGGCGTTGTTCACGAACACCGTAACCCCCGGCGTTATGGTGGAAAGCACTCCGCTTACGTTGAAAGCGTCCGCGTTGCCGGTGTTCTCAGCCGTGACGCTGAGGGTGATCGTCTCGCCCGGGTCCGCGAAGCCGTCGACGTTCCCGCAATCGGTGAAGCTGTGGGCAGTGTATTCTAAATCAGGGATACTCGCCAAGATTTCGTGATATCCCATGTCCACCGTTCCGGCGTCCTCCACCCGGTCCGTGCGCGTCGTCGTGTCCGTCATGCCGACGGCGGCCACCGTGTCGCTTCCCGCATCCAGGCACGGCGAATCGGAGCCCTGCCCCGCAGCCGTCTGCGACAGGTAATAGTCCCCGCCGGGGCCGGTGGCAAAGAGGGGGTTGAGCCGAATGTTGCCCGGCCCCGAGAAATCGCCCAACAAACTTCCCGAGTCGCAGTAGACGGGCTGTAAAAGCCCGGCGGGCTCGCAATAATTGAAACCGACGTTGCCCCACATAATGTTGTCGCGGAACACAAGGGATGCGGAAACGTTTTCGAGGTACACGCCGCCGGATCGGTAGCCCGGTATCATCCAGACTTGATAGAAAGGAGGAACAAGGTTGTCGTTCGAGGCGATCGTGTTGTTCGCTACCAAGCCCGTAACATTCGATAGGCACATCCCCGCGCCCTCGCCACCCGGCGGATTAGGGCCCCACTCGGGGGAACAAGGAGCCGGATCGTACAGGGTTATGGTGTTGTCAACAATAAGATTGTTGACAATTTCTACGGATGAGTTGTATGCGTAAAGTCCCCCGCCATATCCCCAAGACGGCCACCCTACAATCTGAATACACACTCCAAAGCACATACCCCCGCAGGCCTCTGTCCTCCCGATGATGGCTTGATCCGTGTTGTTTCGGATGATGCAATTTCTTACGGTGATGTTCGTCGAATCCGCAATCACATTGTGGCGGCCGTTCTCAAGAATGAATCCGTCGAGGGAGACGTTGGCCGAATACCAAGCCTCAAAGGGTGAGCCGCTCGGAGGCGACACGGCCGTTGGATGAGCTGCGAGGTCCCTCGCCCCGCCCCCTGCTGGAAAGCCACCAATCAGGGAGACATCGTCAGGGCCGAACCAGAAATTCATCGTTTCTTGATAAGTCCCTTCCGCCACGTAGATTGTGTCGGCCCCCGGCGTTCCGTCGGCCGCGGTCAAGGCGTTCCCAACGGTAGCCTTCGCCGTCCCCCACGAAAGCCCGTCGTTGACATCGTTGCCGAACGCGGCGTCCACGTAGAGGTCTGCCGGGAAGGCGAGGCCGCTTGCCCAGATCCATGCAAGCATGCCGACTAGGAATAACGCCCACGAACGAGCCATCCCCTCGCGCTCCTTCATCCCGTCATCTCCCCGGCGGCACCCCGGGTGCACCTCCCCCTCCCGCTCCCGGAGCACCCATACCGCCTTACGAAAACCCTCCAGATAAGGCATCGTATTGTCTCACTTACATATTATATGCCGTTTTACCAAAATTTCAAGTAATTTAGCCGGAATTTTCCCTCGCCCCCGCCTGTCGCTAGACCCGGAGCGGTCGGCATACCCCGCCGGGGCGGCGGCGCCTTTTCCCCTCGGCTCCATCGGTATATAGGAAAAATTTGCTTTTTTCTAGAGAACGGAGTAACGTATGTAAATTATACAGAGCACAGGAAAATGAACGAACAAGGAAAGGAAAGAAGGCCATGAAGATTTACTACGACAAGGACGCGAGCCTCGCACCGCTCAAGAAGAAAAAGATCGCCGTCCTCGGATACGGGAGCCAGGGTCACGCCCATGCCCTGAATTTGCGGGACAGCGGACTCAATGTCGTGGTTGCGGAGCCGGCGCCCAGGGCCAAGAAGGCGGCCCAGAAAGAAGGCTTCAAGGTTCTGTCCACGCCGGAAGCGGCCAAACAGGCGGATTTGATCTCCATTCTTCTGCCCGACCACATTCAGGAGGAGGTCTACAAGAAGGAGATTCTGCCCAACCTGAAGAAAGGAAACGTTCTGTTGTTCGCCCACGGCTTTACCATCCACTTCGGGCAGATCAAGCCCCCGAAGGACGTGGACGTCATCATGGTCGCCCCGAAGGCGCCGGGGCACATCGAGCGGCGGCTCTTCACGGAGGGAAAAGGCATTCCCTGCCTCCTGGCCGTCGAGCGGAATTATTCCGGGAAGGCCAAACAGCTCGCCCTCGCGTACGCGAAGGGCATCGGCGGCACGCGCGCCGGTGTGATCGAGACCACCTTCCGCGACGAGACCGAGACCGACCTCTTCGGCGAGCAGTCGGTCCTGTGCGGCGGCTTGAGCGAGCTCATCCGGGCCGGGTTCGACACCCTCGTTGAGGCGGGCTACAAGCCGGAGCTCGCGTACTTCGAGTGCCTGCACGAGGTCAAGCTGATTACGGACCTCATCAACGAGGGCGGGATCACGTGGATGCGCTATTCCATCAGCGACACCGCCGAGTACGGCGACCTGACCCGCGGGCGGAGGATCATCACCGGCGAGACGCGGCGCGAGATGAAAAAGATTCTTTCCGAGATCCAGAGCGGCGACTTCGCCAAGGAATGGATTATGGAGAACCGGGTGAGCCGCCCCAAGTTCAACGCCCTGGCCAAGCGCGACCGGCAGCACCCGATCGAGAAGGTGGGCTTGAAGCTGCGCAGGATGATGCCGTGGCTCGAGGCCAAGGAACTCAAGGACTAACGAAGCGTTAGGGATAAAACACCACCTCCTTAGGGGAAGACTTTCTCGGAGAAGCGTGATATGGAACTGAGCGGCGCGCAAATCATGGCGAAGTGCCTGGAGCTCGAGGGGACAAAGCACATCTTCGGCTTTCCCGGCGGGGCCATCATGCCCTTTTACGACGCGCTGATGGATTCGAAGATCAGGCACTACCTCGTCCGGCACGAACAGGGCGCCGCCCACGCGGCCGACGGCTACGCCCGCACGTCGGATAAAGCGGGGGTCTGCGTGGCCACGTCCGGCCCCGGCGCGACCAACCTCGTCACGGGACTGGCCACGGCGCTCATGGACTGCTCGCCGGTGGTCGCCATCACCGGGCAGGTGGCCTGTCCGGTCATCGGAACGGACGCGTTTCAGGAGATCGACGTCTTCGGCATCACGCTTCCCGCGACGAAGCACGGCTATCTCGTCAAGGATGTACGCGACCTCGCGCGGGCGTTCAAGGAAGCGTTCCACATCGCCCTGTCGGGCCGCCCCGGGCCCGTGGTGATCGACGTGCCGAAGGACGTTCAAAACCAAAAGACCGAGTTCGTGTATCCCGACGAGGTGAATCTGCCGGGGTACCATCCCGAGGAAGCCGAGGAGGTGGACGAAGAGGCCGTCGCTCGGGCATGCGAGCTGGTTGAGCGGGCCGAGCGGCCCGTCCTCATCTGCGGCGGAGGCGTGGTGTATTCCAACGCGACACCGGAGCTCACCGCGTTTGTCGAGAAAATCGACTGCCCCGTCGCGGCCACGCTCCACGGCCTCTCGGCGCTCCCCACGGCCCACCCCCTTGCGCTGGGGATGCTCGGCATGCACGGAAGCGGCTACGCGAACAACGCCGTGCTGAAGGCGGACCTGATCATCAATTTCGGAAGCCGCTTCGACGACCGCATCACGGGCAATCTGAAGACCTTCGCCGAAAACGCGAAGGTCATCCACGTCGACATCGACCCGTCCGAGATCGACAAGAACGTCAGGGCGGACGTGGGCATCGTGGGCGACGCGAAAATCCTGCTCGAGAGGTTCCGCGAGTCGGTGACGGAAAAGAAGCGTCCGGAGTGGCTCGCGCGGATCGAGCGCTGGCGGAAGCAGTATCCCAAGAAGGTGCTGGACGAGAAGGACGGCGTCAATCCCATGACCATCCTCGAGTGCATCTCCGAGCGCGGAACCGACGACGTAATCGTCACGACCGACGTCGGCCAGCACCAGATGTGGTCGGCCCAACTCCTCCGCCAGGGCCGCCCCCGCTATTTCGTGACATCGGGAGGCCTCGGCACGATGGGATTCGGGCTGCCGGCCGCCGTGGGGGCGCAAGTCGCCAATCCCGACAAGCTCGTCATAGCCATCACCGGAGACGGAAGCATCCAGATGAACATCCAGGAGCTCGCGACCGTTTCCACCAATAAGATTCCGGTAAAGATTGTCTTGATGGAGAACAAATACCTCGGCATGGTGCGGCAGTGGCAGGAGCATTTCTTCGACAAGCGCTATTCCTGCACCCACCTGGAGGGGAATCCGGATTTCGTGAAGCTGGCCTCGGCCTACGGGATCGCCGGAGCGCGCGTGGAGCGCAACGCCGACGTCCCCGCGGCCATCAAGAAATGCCTGGAGCACGACGGCCCATACCTGCTTCACATGGTGATTCCCGAGGAAACCAACGTCTATCCCCTTGTCCCGAGCGGCGCCCCCTTTACCGAGGCCATCGGCCTGGAAGACGCCGTCCGCTAAGGAAACACCGTGAAAGAACCCTTCCCCAAAGAGGAGGAACGCGAGTACACCATTTCGATGCTGGTGATGAACCGGTTCGGACTCGTGTCGCGCGTCTCGGGCCTCATCTCCCGCCGCGGCTACAACATCAACTCCTTCATCGCCGAGGCCACCATGAACCCGGACATCTACCGCATGGTCATCAAGGTGAACGCGACGGAAACCGGCGTCGCCCAGCTGACGAAGCAGATTGCGAAATTGATCGACGTCATCCGTGTCTCGAATTCCCTCGGCGCGCGCTACCTCGAGCGGGAGCTGATCCTGGTCAAGCTCAAGGTGCCCGAGGGGGAGTGCGACGCCTTCGTCCGGGCCGCCAACCTTCCCCCCCGGGCCAGCGTGGTCGAGACGAAGGGTGACAGGACGCTCGTCGCGTTCCACGGAACCCCCGACGAGGTGCAGGCGCTCGTCAAGACGCTCGAGCCCTTCGGGGTGGAAGATATCGTAAAGAGCGGCGTCACCGCCATCCGGTGGGAGTGAAAAAGCCCGGCGCGGACATAAGGAAAGCGTCAAGATGAGCAAGGCGAATCTAAAAATACGATCCCGTTTGATTACGGACGGAGACAGCCGGGCGCCCAACCGCGGCATGCTCAGGGCCGTGGGGTTCCGGGACGAGGATTTTGAAAAACCCATCGTCGGCGTGGCTTCCACGTGGAGCGACATCACGCCGTGCAACATGCACATCGACCAACTGGCCGTGGAGGCCAGGAAGGGCATAAGGGAGGGCGGCGGCGCCGGGCTCACGTTCGGAACCATCACCGTAAGCGACGGCATCTCGATGGGCACGGAGGGGATGAAGTTCTCGCTGGCGTCGCGCGAGGTGATCGCGGATTCCATCGAGACCGTAAGCCAGGCCGAGCGCTTCGACGGCCTCGTGGCCATCGGCGGCTGCGACAAGAACATGCCGGGATGCCTCATGGCCATCGCGCGGTTGGGCATCCCCTCGGTATTCGTCTACGGCGGCACGATAAAGCCCGGCAACTACAAGGGAAACGACGTCGACATCGTGAGCATCTTCGAGGCAGTCGGGAGGCACAACGTCGGGAACATCTCGGAGGAGGACTTCAAGGGAATCGAATGCAGCGCATGTCCCGGGGCCGGCAGCTGCGGCGGCATGTACACGGCGAACACCATGGCCAGCGCCATCGAGGCCCTGGGGATGGGCCTTCCGGGCGGCGCGTCCGTGCCGGCGGAGGAGGAGGAGAAGAAGGGGGAATGTTTCCGCGCCGGGGAAGCCGTGATCCGCATGCTGGAGAGGAAAATCTTTCCCAATGACATCATGACGAAGGAGGCCTTCGAGAACGCCATAGCGGTCGTGATGGCCCTGGGCGGCTCCACGAACGCTATCCTGCATCTCATCGCGATGGCGGACGCGGTTTCCGTGGACCTGGGGCTCGAGGATTTCGAAAGAATTGCCGGGAAAGTGCCCCACCTGGCCGACCTCAAGCCCTCGGGGAAACACGTGATGTACGACCTGTACAAGGTGGGAGGGGTTCCGGGCGTCATGAAAATGCTCCTCGAGGCGGGGCTCCTGCATGGCGGGTGCATGACGGTCACGGGGAAAACGCTCGCGGAGAACATGAAGGGCGCGGAAGGCCTACAGCCGGACCAGAAGGTCATACGAAGCCTTAAGGACCCGCTGCGCCCCACGGGCCCGATCGTCATCCTGAGGGGAAACCTGGCTACGAAAGGGGCCGTGGCCAAGGTGTCCGGCCTGAAGGTCACGTCCATAACGGGCCCCGCCAAGGTTTTCGATTCCGAGGAGGATGCACTGAAGGCGATCCTCGGGGACAAGATAAAGAAAGGCGACGTCATGGTCATCCGCTACGAGGGCCCCAAGGGGGGCCCCGGCATGCGGGAGATGCTCGCGCCGACCTCCGCGCTCATCGGCAAGGGCCTCGGAAAGGACGTGGGGCTCATCACGGACGGGCGGTTCTCCGGGGGCACCCACGGCATGGTCGTGGGGCATGTTTCTCCCGAGGCCCAGACGGGAGGCGTCCTGGCCGTTGTTCGCGACGGCGACAGCATCACGATCGACGCGGACAAGCAACTGCTTCAGCTGAACATAAGCCCGGAAGAGACGGACAAGCGATTGAAGAGCTGGAAGGCGCCGCCTCTGAAGTACACGCGGGGGGTCCTTTACAAGTACGCGAAGCTGGTGAGCTCGGCCGACCGGGGCGCGGTGACCGACAGTTTTTCATGATAGAACGTTGATTTTTTGACACCCCCTATCTATAATGGCGCTTTCGTGCAAAACAAGGAAGGTTGAGAACCATGTCTGATTTTGTGGAGGACGAGAATGAGTGTTGGAGAGTTTAAACCGCCGTCGCGCATCCTGATGGGCGCGGGCCCGAGCAACGTGCCGAATCGCGTGCTCCGGGCCATGGCGGCTCCCACGATCGGGCACCTCGATCCCGAATACCTCCGCATCATGAGCGAGACGAGCGCGCTCCTGCGCGAGGTGTTCCGCACACGGAACGAGCTCACGCTCGTCGTCTCGGGCGCGGGAAGCGCGGGGATGGAAGCGTGCGTGTGCAGCCTTATCGAGCCCGGCGACGAGATGATCGTATGCGTGAACGGCAAGTTCGGCGCCCGGATGCAGGACATAGCCGAGCGCAACGGCGCCGTGGTCCACGCAATCGAAGCCGAGTGGGGCGAGATTTTCGATCCCGAGGTCGTCGCCAAGACCTTGAAGAAATACCCGAAGACGAAAGTTTTCGGCATCGTCCATGCCGAAACCTCCACGGGCACGCATCAGCCGGTCGAGGAAATTTCGAAACTCGTGCACGAGGCCGGCGCCCTGTTCCTCCTCGACACCGTGACGTCTCTCGGCGGCGTGGAGGTGGCCGTGGACGACTGGAAGGTCGACGCCTGCTTCAGCGGCTCGCAGAAGTGCCTCTCGTGCCCGCCGGGCCTGGCTCCCGTGACGCTCTCGCCGGCCGCGGTGGCCGCCATGGAAGCGCGCAAGACCAAGGCCCGGAACTGGTATCTCGACATCTCCATGGTGCGCGAGTACTGGGGCGAGGAGCGCGTCTATCATCACACCGCGCCCATCAACATGACGTACGCGCTGCGCGAGGCGCTGCGCATCGTTCTGGAGGAAGGGCTCGAGGCGCGGATCAAGCGGCACGAGCTGAATCACCGCGCCCTGCGCGCGGGGCTCGAGGCGATGGGGCTCCGCTACGTGACGAAGCACGCGGTTCCGGTGCTCAACCCGGTGTACGTTCCCGACGGCGCGGACGACGCGAGGGTGCGCCGCCGGCTCCTCGAGGAGTTCGGCATCGAGGTCAGCGCGGGGCTCGGCCCGTTCAAGGGGAAGGTCTGGCGGATCGGCATCATGGGGCACACGAGCCGCCGGCGTAGCGTGATGCTCTTTCTCGCGGCGCTCAAGGCGATCCTTATAGACGAGGGCGTCAAGCTTGCGGACGGCGAGGTGCTCGCGTCGGCATCTTCCGTATACGCGACCCGACCGTAACGCCTTTCCTTCCGCGGGAAGCGCCCCGGTACCGGGGATTCGCCGCGTTATCGGGATCAGCGACCCGCGCTTTCCGCACTTTCCGCACTTCCCGAACCTCCTTTTTCCGTCAGGTTTCGATAGGAAAGCTCCTATGGTGCGGTAAAATAAGCTATGCGGACCAACCTTACCTATCGCCTGGTGCGCTCCTTTGGGAGATTTCTCTTTCGAATCGCCTTTCGCCTTACGGCGGAGGGCGCCGGGCACGTTCCGGAGGAAGGCGGCCTCATCGTGGCGGCGAACCACGCCTCCTACCTCGACCCGCTCGTCTTGGGCGCCGTGTTTCCGCGCCCCGTCCGCTTCCTGATGATGCGTTCCTTTTACGAGCCGTGGTACCTGCGGTGGTTCTGCGCGCCGATGGGGGCGATCCCCATCGACACGGAGGGCGGGACACAGCTGGGGTCCATCAAGCGGGCGCTGCGGGCGCTCGAGGGGGGCGAGGTCGTCGGAATTTTTCCCGAGGGCGCGCGCAGCCGCGACGGCAGCCTCCAGCCATTCGAGCGGGGCGTCGCCGTTCTGGCGGCCAGGGCGGGCGTGCCCGTGGTGCCCGCGTTCATCGACGGCGCCCACCGCGCGATGCCCCGCGGAAGCGCCCTCATCCGCCCGAGGAAAATCCGCGTCGTCCTCGGTGAGCCCCTCGCGCCGGAGACAGGCAAGGATGGCTCCGCCGAAGCGGGGCTGCACCTGCGCGTCGAGCGGGCCGTCGCCGCCCTGGCGCGGAAAGCCGCGTAGGGCGGACGGCCCTTGATTCCTACCGGCCTTTCCGTTTCCGCTCTCGCCTTCGCGACGGGACGCCGCGCAGAGGCTTTGTCCTCGCAGGAGCGCTTCGGCGTAGCGAGGTCGGCGGAAGCACCCTCTTGAGGATTTTTCCCGTGTGCGAGGCCTTCGTGCGGGCCACCTCCTCTGGCGTCCCACTGGCCACGACGCGCCCCCCGTCGGCGCCGCCCTCGGGGCCGAGGTCCACGACGTGGTCGGCGCACTTCACCACGTCGGGATGGTGCTCGATCATGACGACGGTGTGGCCGTGGTCGCGCAGGCGGAAAATTATCTCAAGAAGATTCCGCACGTCCTCGAAGTGAAGCCCCACGGTGGGCTCGTCGAAGAGGTAGAGCGTCTTGGCCTTGGGTGCTAGGCGCGTCGGAAGGCTCTTCATCTCGCGCGCGAGGCGCAGGCGCTGCGCCTCGCCTCCCGAGAGCGTCACGGCCGGCTGCCCCAGGCGCAGGTAGCCGAGGCCCACCTCGTCCAGCGTGGCGAGGAGGGCGCGCACGCGCGGAATTTTTTCGAAGAACCGGAGCGCCTCGCGCACCGTCATGCGCAGGACGTCGGCGATGCTCGCACCCTTGAAGCGGACGTCGAGGGTTTCCTTGTTGAAACCCTCGCCCCGGCACGTCTCGCAGGGCACGAGCTGGTCGGGCATGAAGGCCATGGCGACGCGCCTTGCGCCCATGCCCTGGCAGCTCTCGCAGCGGCCGCCCTTGACGTTGAACGAGAAACGCCCCTTCGTGTAGCCGCGCATGCGGGCCGCGGGGACGGCCGCGAATAATTCCCGGATGGGCGAGAGGACGCCGCTGTAGGTCGCCGGGTTTGAGCGCGGCGTCCGCCCCAGGGGCGCCTGGTCCACGGCCAGGGCGCGGCGGAATTTCTGAAGCCCCGTGATGCGGCGGTGCGCGCCGGGCTTCTCGCGCGCGCGGTGGAGCGCCGCCGCCGCGGCGCGGTGCAGGACGTCCAGCACGAGCGTGCTCTTGCCCGAGCCCGAGACGCCCGTCACCACCGTGAAGCAGCCGACGGGAAAGCGCGCCGTGATGTTTTTTAAATTATTCGCCGAGGCCCTGTGTACCGTCAGCCAGGCGTTCCTCGAGGGGCGCTTCCGCTCGGCGGGAACGGGAATCTTCCTCCTACCGCTCAGGTACCGGCCCGTCAGCGAATCGCCCTCGGCGACCTCCCCGGGCGTACCCTCGGCGGTCACGGCGCCCCCCTCGGCGCCCGCCCCGGGCCCCAGGTCGATGACGTGGTCGGCGCTCCGGATGGTGTCCTCGTCGTGCTCGACGACCACGACGGTGTTGCCGAGGCCGCACATCTCTCTCAGCGTGGCGAGGAGGCGCTCGTTGTCGCGCGGGTGGAGGCCGATGGTCGGCTCGTCGAGGACGTACATGACGCCGCGCAGCCGGCAGCCCACCTGGGTGGCGAGCCGCACGCGCTGCGCCTCTCCTCCCGAGAGCGTCATCGTGGGGCGCGAGAGCGAAAGGTACGAAAGCCCCACGGCGCGGAGGAATTCCATCCGCTCGCAGATTTCCTTGAGCACGGGCGCCGCGATAAGGGCGCGGTTTCCTTCGAGCGAGAAATTTCGCAGCCGGCGCAGGCCTTCTCCTACGTCCATCTCCGCAAGCTCGACGATGCCGAGGCCGCCCACGCGCACGGCGCGCGCTTCGGGGCGAAGGCGGGCGCCGCCGCAGGCCTCGCAGGGAGCGCTACGCATGTAGGGGCCGATCCAGCGCATCCGCGTCTCCTCGCTCCAGTCCTCGTCGAAGAACCACGACTCGGCTTCCCGAAGAGCCCCCTCGTGGCCGTTCGTGCCCTCGAGAAGCGCTTTCCAGGCGCGCTTCGGGAGCTTCTCTATGGGCGTGTCCACGTCGGCGCCGAAGGGCCGCAGCACGGCGTTCAGCTTGCGCAGCGTGCGCGGCGCGGGCCTCTGACCGTACCACGCGAGGCCGCCCTTGCGGATCGAAAGCCTCCCGTCGCGCACCATGCGGTCGGGGTCGGCCTCGTAGCGCACGCCGAGGCCCTCGCACTTTGGGCACTGGCCGCGCGGGGAGTTGAACGAGAAGAGGCGCGGGCTCATCTCGGGCAGGTTGACGCCGCAGCGGGGGCACGCCATCTCGCGCGAGAAGATTTTGTCCTCGCCAGAGTCGAGAAGGTGCACGACGACGGCCTCGGAGGCCTGGGGGCTCTGGCGGGCGAGATTGAGGGCGAGGCGGAGCGAGTCGCGGAGGCGGCCCTCGATGCCGCCCTTCGCGACGAGGCTGTCGACGACGACCTCGATGTCGTGGATGCGCGAGCGCTTCAGCCGGATGCCGCCTCCCAGCTCGGTCATCGCGCCGTCGATGCGCGCGCGGACGAAGCCCATCTCGTACATCTGCGCGAGCTCCTTGCCGTAGATGCCCTTGCGTCCCTGCACGATGGGCGCCATGACGTGGAAGCGCGCCCCCGCGGGGAGCGTCGCGATCTGCTGGACCATTTCGTCCACGCTCTGCGACGAGACGGCGCGCCCGCACGAAGGGCAGTGGGGCGTGCCCGCGCGGGCGTAGAGGACGCGCAGGTGGTCGTAGATCTCCGTGACCGTCCCCACGGTGGAGCGCGGATTGACGACGGTGGTGCGCTGCTCGATGGCGATGGCGGGCGAGAGGCCGCGCAGCGTGTCGTAGGCGGGTTTTTTGAGCTGCTCCATGAACTGGCGGGCGTAGGTCGAGAGCGAGACGACGTAGCGGCGGTGCCCCTCGGCGTAGAGCGTATCGAAGGCGAGCGAGGATTTTCCAGAGCCCGAGACGCCCGTGACGACCACGAGGCGGTTCTTGGGGACGGCGACGCGGATTCTTTTCAGGTTGTGCTCGGCGGCGCCCTCGACGACGAGGCTCTCGGAAGACGGGGCGACCGGCGCGGGAGCCCTCCGCGGCTTTGGCGTGCTCACTGCTCCTCCTTGGTTTCGAAAAAGCCGCGCCCCGGCACGATGCTTCCCAGGACGACCGCCCGGCGGGCGCCGGTGGCCGAGGGGACGTTTCCGGCGCGGCCGGCCATGGTTTCGTTTCCGAGAAGGGCGAACGCGACCGCCTCCTTGGCGTCGGCGGGTACGCCCAACTCCTCGCTCGTCCGTACTGTCAAGTCGAGCCGCTCGCGCAGCAGGGCCATGAGGTGCGTGTTTCGGAGGCCGCCGCCCGAGACGACAAGCTCGCGGAAGCGCTCCTTGGGAAACACGAAATCCTCGAGGGCGCGGGCGATGCTCTCGACTGTAAAATGCGCCGCCGTCGCGAGCATGTCCTCGAACGGCGCGTCGGGCTCCCGCGTGAACATCCAGGAGACGAGCGACTCGCCGAATTCCTCGCGCCCCGTGCTCTTCGGGGGGGGCTGCGCAAGATAAGGGTTCTTCATAAGCTCCGCGAGTAGTTTCTTGTGGACCCGCCCGGAGGCGGCGCGGCGCCCCTCGTGGTCGTACATCTCCCGGCCGCCGCTCACGCGCTCGGCCAGAACGTCGAGCAGGGAGTTGCCGGGGCCGGTATCGAAGCCGAGGACCGCCCCGGGGGAGGCGCCCGCGGGAAGCACCGTGACGTTCGCGATGCCGCCCAGGTTGAGGCAGATGCGCCCGACGGATTCGCTTCGGAACATCAGAAAATCCGCGAAGGGCACCAGGGGCGCGCCCGTGCCGCCCGCGGCCATGTCGCGTGCGCGAAAGTCGCACACGACCGTCGCGCCCGTGCGCTCCGCCATCACCGCCGCCGAGCCGAGCTGAAGCGTCGCCGCGATGTCGTAGCCCATGGCCTGCTCCGGCGTCGGGCGGTGGCAGACGGTCTGTCCGTGGGAGGCGATGAGCGAGATGGATTCCATCGGGACGCCCGCTTTCCGGGCCGCCGCCTTGGCGGCGTCGGAAAACACCTCCCCGAGGAGGACATGCATTTTGGCCACTTCCTCGAGGCACACCGTCTCGCGCGAGACGACGCGGCTCAGCCGCTCGCGCAGCTTGCCGCTGAAGGGAAGGCCCTCGAAGGCCAGAAGGCGCCACTCGGTTTCCACTCCCGCCCCCCGCACCTCCACGAGCGCCGCGTCCACGCCGTCGTACGACGTGCCGGAGATGAGACCCACAATGTGCTTCGGCTCAGGAAGGTTCCAGTGCATGCGCCAAGAAGACCTCCGAGCGCTCGCGGGGACGGGGAGTGTTCCTCACCCCTTCATCAGCGTGGCGCTGGAAATGAGCCGCGAGGCTTCCTCGATCTCGTCGAAGAGGGCGTTGCAGTCGTTGGCCGAGCCGCTGCGCACGGCCTCGTCGGCGCGCTTGAACAACTCCTCCATCTCGCCGCGCTGCTCGCTCCCCAGGAGGTCCTTAAATTCTTCGTAGGAGCGCTTCTGCTGGTAATAAAGCGACTGGAGTCGGCCTCGAACCTGGACGAGCTCGAGGAGCTTTTGCTCCTCCTCGCGGCTTTCCTCGGCGCGCTTGAGTATGCGCTCGATCTCGCCCTCCGAGAGTCCGCTCGAGGGTTGGATGAGGATGTTTTGGGCCTTCCCCGTGGCCTTGTCCACGGCCGAGACGTTCACGATGCCGTTGGAGTCGATCGCGAACGTCACCTCGATTTCCGGCAGGCCCCGCGGCGCGGGCGGGATGTCGCGCAGGTCGAATTTGCCGAGCGAGCGGTTGGCCGAGGCCATCTTGCTCTCGCCCTGAAGCACGTGAATCTCGACCGACGTCTGGTTGTCCAGCACCGTGGTGAAGATTTTCGAGGTTTTCGTGGGCACGGTGGAGTTGCGCTCGATCATGGGCACGCAGACGCCGCCCTGGGTCTCGATGTTGAGCGAGAGTGGCGTGACGTCGAGGAGGATGATGTCCTTGACCTCGCCCTGGAGAATGCCCGCCTGGAGCGAGGCGCCGAAGGCGACCACCTCGTCCGGCGAGAGCGACGCGTTCGGCGCCCGGTTGAAAAGATTGGAGACCTTTTCATGGATCTTCGGCATGCGCGTCTGCCCGCCCACGAGGAGCACCTCGTCAATCTCCTCGGGCCGCAGCTTCGCTTCCTTCAGGGCGTCGAGGCACGGTGTCTCGGTGCGCTCGATGAGGTCCTTCGTCATCTCCTCGAGCTGCGCCCGCGTGAGTTGTTTCTGGAAGTGAAGCACGTTGCCGTCCGCCGCGGTGTGGAGGAAGGGAAGCTGGATGTCCACCTCCGTGGCGGACGAAAGGTCGCACTTCGCCTTCTCGGCCTCCTCGGTGAGCCGCTGGAGCGCCATCGGGTCCTCGCACAGGTCCACGCCGTGCTCGCTTTTAAACCCTTCGATCATCCACTCGACAATGCGCTGGTCGAAATCGTAGCCTCCGAGGAAGGTATCGCCGCTCGTCGAGAGCACCTCGAACACCCCCTCGCCCACGTGGAGCACCGTGACGTCGAACGTGCCGCCCCCGAGGTCGTATACGATGATTTTTCTGCCCTCCTTCATCTCGACGCCGTAGGCGAGGGCGGCGGCCGTGGGCTCGTTCACGAGGCGCTTCACCTCGAGGCCGGCGATGCGGCTCGCATCCTTCGTGGCCTGGCGCTGGGCGTCGTCGAAGTACGCGGGCACCGTCACGATGGCCTCGCGCACCGCCTCCCCGAGGTGATCATCGGCGTACTCCCGGAGCTTGCTCAAAATCATGGCCGAAATCTCGGGCGGGCTGTAGCGTTCCTCCCGAAGGACGACGCGGATGTCGCCGTTTTGGGCGGCTGCGATCTGGTAGGGCAGGTACGGCTTGACCTTCTGCACCTCCGGGTCGTCGAATTTCCGTCCCATCAGGCGCTTCACGGCAAAGACCGTGTTTTCGACATTAAGACGCATCTGGCGCTTCGCAAGCGTGCCGATGACGCGCTCGTTTTTGTCCGTGATGCCCACGACGCTCGGCATGACGCGCCGCCCCTCCTTCGAGGCGATCATGCGCGGCCTATCGCCGTCGAGGTAAGCGACGCACGAATTGGTCGTTCCCAAGTCAATGCCGATGATTTTTGCCATCGTTCAAAACCAATGAAAAACCTTATTAAACTCCTTTCCCGACCAAGGGAGGGATCCCGCACTTCAGTCGAGACACAATTTTCCCGCCTTTCCCGTGGTCTCCTCGCTTCAGCGCGAGGAACCCGCGGAAGGTTTTTTTGCCATAGACTCTACGCCATCGCTTTGCTCACCAGGTGGGCGACGCCGCTCACCGTCCCCAGGACCTTGGAGTATTCCATGCGCGTCGGCCCCACGATCCCGAGCGCGCCGCGCTCCCCCTGCGGCGAACAGTAGGGCACCAGCACGAGCGAGCAGCACCGGAAGGGCTCGTCGGGATTTTCGGTTCCGATAAAGACCGCCTTGCCCGGCCGGGCTATGCATGCGCCCAGGAGCTCGACGATTCGCTTCTTCTCCTCAAACGTGGCCAGAAGCGCGCGCATTTCCTCGACCTCGATTTCTCCGCCGTCGAGAAGGTTCTCCGTGCCCTCCACGTAGAGGTCGGAGCTTTCGGTTTCGTCCTCGAGGCACCTCTGCCCGAGCGCCAGGGCGCGCCGGCGAAGCGTGTCGTACCGCGCGCGGTCTTCGGCCATTTTTTCGAGGAGGCGCCCGCGCATCTGCCGCAGCGTCAGGCCGGCAAACTCCTCCTTCAGAAACCTTCCCGCGCGCTGGAGGTCCTCGGCGGAATAGGGTTCCGGCACGTCGAATGCCTTGTGGTGCACGAGGCCGCTTCCCGCAACGAAAACGGCCAGAACTCTTCGGGGGGAGATTGCAAGAAATTCCATGTGCTTGAGCGGCGCGTCGGCGACGTTCGGCGCGAGCACCATGCCCACCTGGTGCGTCAGATCCGCCAGGAGGCGCGACGCCCGCGCGAGAAGCGTTTCCCGGTTCTGTGAGTGGTGGAGCCAGTCCTCGCGGCCTTCCACGGAGATCGGCTCGACCCCGCCCCGGGCAAGGATCCGGTTCACGTAGAAGCGGTAGCCCTTGTCCGTGGGAACGCGCCCCGCCGATGTATGGGGCTTCGAAAGATAGCCTTCCTGTTCGAGGTCGCTCAGGACGTTGCGCACCGTGGCCGCACTGAGACCGTAGCGGCCGCGGCGCGCCAGACGGCGCGAGCCCACCGGGAGGCCGCTCTGGATGTAGGCTTCGACCGCGTCCCCCAGGATGCGCTCACCGCGTTCCTCGAACGTCTCACTTGAACGAATCCCGGCCGAAACCTGCTTCGCGGGACTCTGCGGGTCAATTACCATATGCTTACACTCCGTTTACCCCGAATGTCAAAATATAAAGGATTTTTGAACGCTCGTCAAGCTCCTCCCTTCCCGAGAAACGGGTTGTTCCGGAGAATTGGAAATGTAACGGGCACCCAAGAATTTTCAAAACCATCCGCGGGCGCGCGGGCGCGTTTGACACGCTGCCCATTTAAGCGGTAGTATGGCTCCGATGGCACCCAAGCGCAGGCTTTCCGCGACGCTGTGCGTCTTGTTGCTTCTTTCGGCCACGGCATGGTTCGGCTGGAGCTGCTCTAGGGAGCGGTCGCTGTCTCCCGTGCCGACCAGCCTGGAGGCCATGACAGACCTTATTTTCGACCAGATTGACTACCTTGAGAGCCGAAAGGACGTCGTCTGCTGGTCCAGCTTCTGCAAGCTTGATAACTTCATGGCCCGGAAACCGCACTCCCCGACTGCCGTGCTCGTGAAAATTCATGCCATGCAGATCCTGGCCGACCAGATCTGGGAAAAAGCTTCCCTTGAAGCCCAGGGGACGCACGTGACCCCGGAAGACCTCGCCCGCGTCGTCCAAAAGGGCGATTTTCACGACCTGCCACCCTTTCCCATCCAAGGAATGGAGGGAAAATTCGAAGAAATCGGGTTCAGCGATTTTTCGGACTACCGCACCACGAGCGAGCACTGGCGAATTCTTCTCTCCGTAATTGCGGACGCCGTCTGCGGGATGGACCTTTACGAGGAGCGTCCGGTGCTGCTGAAGCCGCTTGCCGAAGAGGCCGCCGTGGAGATCTCAGGCGTCGTCTCGTCCCTGGCGCTCGAGCTGCTGCAGGAGTCCTCGCGCATGGCCCGAGAGGACAGGAGCACTCACGTGGAGGGCTGGCACGTCCGCGAAGCGTTCAAGCGCACGGCGAAACAGCACGGTTTAGCGGTTCCCTCAACCCTGAAGCCCACGATTCGAGAGGGCGGGGCCGCGGAGACCAAACAGCTTGGAGAGCGGGAGACCGAATTTCTCCGTACCTTGACGCAGAAGATGATTCACCAGAAAATCAAATCCCTCCGGCGGTTCAACGCCGGGGCGGTCGAGGAGAACGTCACGCGATTCATCAACGCCCTTTCGATCGTTCCCGTGGACGAGCGGGGCGTCGACTACCTGGTCGAGCAGCTTCGAAAATTCTACATCGACCTTGCGGCCGACTGTCCGGGGGGGTTGATTGACGAAAAGGATTACGAGCGAATCCACCGCGGGCTTCCCTACCGCCTTCTCCTAAACGGCGACGTGCTGCTGACCTTTGGGCCCTACGGCTGGACGGAGGGCCAGCGGGGACCGAATCCATACCTCAAGGTGGACCTCAGCGAGTTCAAAACCATTACCCTAATTGAGCGTGATATGGACGCGATGCGCGACAACGCCCTTCACTGGCAGATCCTCGACGAGGTCTGGCAGCAGGGAAAGGGAAAGCCCATGACGCCCTTTGCGGCCGAGTTCATTTCCGAGGCCGTGTCCATCCTGGCCACCTACTACCTGGTGGGAGCGAGGGAGCTGGCCAGAGCCGCGGACAAATCCGTGGTCACGGACGGGGACCTTGCGGATCTCACGAAGATGAAAGACCACTTCGTGCCCCCGGAAGTCATGGAGCCGTCTTGGGGCGAGGACCGCAAGCGTGAAAAAGAGGCCCTTCTCCGAATCTATTCTCCTCCCCTCTTCACGGACGTCACGAAGGCTTCGGGAATTGATTTTCGTCACGAGTCCCACTCAAAGACCGAGGACACGCAATTGACGGGAGACGGCAAGCCCAAGTATTCGGGCGGCGGCCTCGCGGTGGGTGACGTGGACGGCGACGGCCGGATGGACGTTTACCTCGTAAGCGGCCGGGACAACAAGCTCTACAAAAATAACGGCGATGGAACGTTCCGCGACATTACGAAGAAAGCAGGCGTCGCCGATTCGTCGGAAGGCCGCGCGGCCTTGTTTGCCGACATCGACAACGACGGGGATTTGGACCTTTTTCTGGCGAATGTCTTCGGAGCGTCGCGGCTTTGGAAAAATGATGGGGATGGGCATTTTACGGATGTGGCCGAAGGATCGGGGATTAAGCCGCCTTCGGTGCCGGGGTCAGCGTTCTTTTTTGATTACGACAAGGACGGCGACCTGGACTTGTACGTGGCCGGCTACGGGCCGTGGGATCGGGGCACCATGCCGACGCTCGGCGCCCGCAACGGCTACCCGAACAAACTCTTTGAAAACAGAGGGAATTGGAAGTTCGCCGACGTGACGGAGAAGGCAGGCGTCGGGGACGTGGGCTGGGGTCACGCGGCGGCGGCGTTCGATTTCGACCGGGACGGCGACGAGGATATTTACGTTGCCAACGATTTCGGCGCGAACGTCCTGATCAAGAACCTGGGAGACGGAACGTTTCGCGACATTTCCCACGAGGCCCTTCCGTTCGACCGGGGCCACGGGATGAACGTAAGTTTCGTGGACGTGAACGCGGACGGGTTCATGGACATGTACGTCTCAAACATTGACCTCTATTCCTCGAAAGTCAAATACCGCTTTCCACGAAGCGAAACGTTTTCGAACGTCACGGACGCGATTCTTCAGGGGATTCGCTACACGGAGGACAATCGCCTGTATGTGAATGTAAAGGGGGAGTTCTTCGTGGACAAGATCAACTGGTGGTTCGAGCCCGGAGAGGAAGGCTGGTGCTGGCATGCCGGGTTCTTCGACTACGAGAACGACGGCGACTTCGATATGTACGTGGCCAACGGGTGGAGAAAAAGCATACACATGTACCGGAACAAATTCTTCCTGCTCCACAACGGCTACTACTATCACATGAGTGCGGGTTCGCCCGAATCCTTCGCGGGGACGAGCCGCAGCTTCGCGAGCTTCGACATGGACAACGACGGGGACCTCGACCTGGTCGTCAACAATTATCATGACAAGGCGATGGTCCTGCGAAACGAGCAGAAGGGCGGCAACCGCTGGCTGAAGCTCCGGCTCCGGGGCACGGCGGACAATCGAAACGGCGTGGGGGCGGAGGTCGTTGTGAAGGCCGGGGACCTGGTAATAAAAAAGCACGTCACGTGCGGGCTCGGGTTTTTGTCGCAGGAGCCGGAAATTCTGCACTTCGGCCTCGGGCGGAACGGCGAGGCGGACGAGGTCCGGGTGACGTGGCCCAACGGCACGAGCCAGGTCGTGAAGGGCGCCGCGTCCAACACCCTTGTGACCATCGCCCAGGGGACGTAGCGCGGGGCCCGCCGATTCGCTTCCCGGAGCTCCGCGGGTCAAGCTGGCTTACCATGCCTGCGCTCCGTTTACCCCGAATGTAAAATATAAAAGATTTTTTGGGCGCTCGTCGAGTTCCCGCCTTACCTGAAGAGCCGGTTGTTCCGGAGAATTGGAAACATATCGGGCGTCGAAATTAATTCTCAGCCCATCTCGCCGAGACCATTCGCGGGCGCGCGGGCGCATTTGACGCTCCCCCCTTATAAGCGGTAGCATGGCTCCGATGGCACCCAAGCGCAGGCTTTCCGCGAAGCTGGTCGTCTTGCTGCTTCTTTCGGCCACGGCATGGTTCGGCTGGAGCTGCTCAAAGGGGTCGCAGTCTCCCGTGCCGGCCAGCCTGGAGGCGATGGCGGACCTCGTCTTCACCCAGATTGACCGCCTCGAGAGCGAAAGGGACGTCGTCTGCTGGTCCAGCTTCTGCAAGCTCGACAACTTCATGGCCCAGAGGGTGCACACCCCGACCGCGGTGCTCGTAAAAATTCATGCCATGCAGGTTCTTGCCGACCGGGTTTGGGAAAAAGCCTCCCTCGGGGCCGATGGGGCGCACGTGACCCCCGAGGACCTCGCCGGCGTCGTCCGGGGCGATTTCGACCGGCCGACCGCCGACCAAATCGAGGAGGCGCAGGTGCGGCTCGAGGAATTGGGGTTCAAGGATTTTTCGGACTACCGCTCGACGAGCGAGCACTGGCGGATTATCCTCTCCGTCATTCAGGACGCGGTGTGCGGGATGGACCTCTACGAGGAGCGCCCCGTGCTGCTGAAGCCGCTCGGCGAGGAGGCCGCCGTGGAGCTCTCGGGCATCGTCTCGTCCCTCGCGCTCGAGCTGCTGCGGGAGTCCTCGCGCATAGCCCGGGAGGAGAGGAATCCCAGCGTGGAAGGCTGGCACGTCCGCGAGGCGCTCAAGCGCGTGGCGGAGCGGCACGGCCTGGAGGCCCCGCCGACCCCGGAGCCCACGCTCTGGGAGGGCGGCTTTGCGGAGACCAGACAGCTTGGAGAGCGGGAGGTCGAATTTCTCCGTGACCTGACGGAGAAGATGATTCACCAGAAGATCAAATCTCTCAAGCGGTTCAACACCGCGGCGATCGAGGAGAACATCGAGCGATTCATCAACGCACTCAAGATTGTTCCCGTGGACGACCGGGGCGTCGAGTATCTGGTAGAGGAGCTTCGAAAATTCTACATCGACCTTGCGGACGACGTCCGGGGGCCCCTGATCGACGAGAAGGACTACGAGCGAATCCAGCGCAAGCTTCCCTACCGCCTGCTCCTGAACGGCGACGTGGAGTTTACGTTCGGCCCCTACGGCCGGATCGACAGCACGCCGTATGCGGACCCGCACATAGACGTGGACCTCAGCGAGCTCAAAACGATTATCCTTATCGAGCGCGACATGGACGCCCTGCGCGACAACTCCCTTCACTGGCAGGTCCTCGCCGAGGTCTGGCAGCAGGGACAGGGGAAGCCCATGACGCCGTTTGCGGGCGAGTTCATCTCCGAGGCCGTGTCCATCCTGGCCGTCTACTACCTGGTGGGAGCGAGGGAGCTGGCCAAGGCCGGAGGAAAAACCCTGATCACGGACAAGGACCTCGCGGAGCTCACGAGGATGAGAGACTTAATCCTGGTCCCGGAAATCAGGCAGCCGCCGTGGGGCGAGAAGCGCAAGCTCGAAAAAGAGGCCCTTCTCCGGACCTATCCTCCTCCCCTCTTCACCGACGTCACGCGGGGTTCGGGAATTGATTTTCATCACAGGTCCAACACGAAGACCGAGAACACGCAGTTGTCGGGGGAGGGCAAGCCCAAGTTCGCCGGCGGCGGCCTCGCCGTGGGCGACGTGGACGGCGACGGCCGGATGGACGTTTACCTCGTGAGCGGCCGGGACAACAAGCTCTACAAGGGCCTCGGGGACGGAAAATTCCGGGACGTCACCGCGGAGGCGGGCGTCGCCGACTCGTCCGAGGGCCGCTCGGCCCTGTTCGCCGACGTGGACAACGACGGGGACCTGGACCTTTTCCTGGCTAACGCCCTCGGGGCGTCGCGGCTCTGGGAGAACGACGGGGAGGGAAAATTCACCGACGTCGAGGCGTCGGGGGTCGAGGCGGCCCCTCCCATGCCCGGGATGTCGTTCTTTTTCGATTACGACAGGGACGGCGACCTGGACCTGTTCGTGAGCGGCTACGGGCCGTGGGAGAAGAAGATCAATCCCACGCTCGGGGGCCGGAACGGATACGCGAACATGCTTTTCGAGAACAGGGGCGGCCTGAAGTTCGCCGACGTCTCGGAGAGGGCCGGCGTGGCGGACACGGGCTGGGCCCAGGCGGCGGCGGCGTTCGATTTCGACCGGGACGGCGACGAGGACTTCTACATCTCGAACGATTTCGGCGCGAACGCCCTGTACGAGAACCTGGGGGACGGGACTTTTCGAAACATCACGTCGGACGCCCTCACGTACGACCGGGGCCACAGCATGAACGTGAGCTTCGTGGACGCGAACGCGGACGGTTTTCCTGACATGTACGTCTCGAACATCGACCTCTACACCACCAGAATCAAGTACCGCTTTCCGCGGGGCGAGACCTTTTCCAACATCTCGGACGCCATCCTCCAGGGGATCCGCTACATGGAGGACTGCCGTTTCTTCATCAACAAGGGAGGAAAATTCTTCGTGGACAAGGCCAACTGGTGGTTCGAGCCGGGCGAGGACGGCTGGTGCTGGCACGGCGGGTTCTTCGACTACGAGAACGACGGCGACCCCGACATGTACCTGTGCAACGGGTGGAGGCCGGACGCGCACGTGAACCGCAACAAGCTCTTCCTGAACCAGAACGGCTATTACTATCACATGGACGCGGGCTCGCCCGAGTCCTTCATGGGGACGAGCCGCAGCTTCGCGAGCTTCGACATGGACGACGACGGCGACCTCGACATGGTCGTCAACAACTTCCACGACAGGGCGACGGTCCTCCGGAACGAGCAGAAGGGCGGCAACCGCTGGCTGAGGCTCCGGCTCCGGGGCACCGAGGACAACCGGAACGGCGTGGGCGCGGAGGTCGTCGTGCGGGCCGGGGACCTGGTAATCAGGAAGTACGTCACGTGCGGCCTGGGGTTCTTCTCGCAGGAGCCGGAGATTCTCTATTTCGGCCTCGGGCGGAACACGAGGGCGGACGAGGTCCGGGTGACGTGGCCCAACGGGACGAGCCAGGTCGTGAAGGGCGCCGCGTCCAACACCCTTCTGACCATCACGCAGGAGACGTAGCGGGGCCCGCCGGCTCTCCCCGCGGCACCCATGGACGAGCTCCGGGACTGGCTGCGGTTCTACCAGGATTTGGGGATCGGGGAAATCCGCCTGGGCGCGGGCGCGGCACGTGCGGCGGGGGCTCCGTCCCGTCCCAAGGGCGAGGTGCTGGCCGAGTGGGCGAGCTGCGTCGCGACGTGCACGAAGTGCCGCCTCCACGCCGAGGGACGCGCGCAGACGGTCTTCGCGGACGGCGGGCCCGGGGCGGAGCTGATGTTCGTGGGCGAGGGCCCGGGCGCCGAGGAGGACCGCCGGGGAATCCCCTTCGTGGGCCGGGCCGGGCAGCTGCTTACGAAAATAATCGAGGACGGGATGAAGATGCGCCGCGCCGACGTCTACATCGCAAACATCGTCAAGTGCCGCCCCCCGGGGAACCGCACCCCGCGCCCCGACGAGATCGACGCCTGCATGCCGTACCTCCACAAGCAGATAGAGATCGTGGACCCCAAGGTCGTCGTGGCCCTGGGCGCCCCCGCCGCGAACGCGCTCCTCGGGGCGTCGCTCCCCATCACCCGCATCCGCGGCCGCTTCCGCGACTTCCGCGGCCGCCTCCTGATGCCCACCTTCCACCCCGCCTACATCCTGCGCAACCCGGCCAAGAAGCGCGAGCTCTGGCAGGACGTCAAGAAGGTCATGGCGAAGCTCCGGGAAAGGGCGGGCAGATAAGAGCTTGCCCGCCAGCTTGTTAGGGCGGGACATCGATTTCAGGGGTGCTTTGGGGGGGGGTATTGAGTCAAGGAGCGGAGACTATCGGGGCATGCACTTGTCCACTGCCTTGAGAAGTTGACACCCTGAATCAATAGCCTTTTTCACGTGCCTGGAAACGATCCTAGAATTTAAAGGGAGCGCTTTCCCAACCTTTAATCTTCGTTTAGTGCGTCTAAGATAATTTTCATCTATTATTCCTGCGTTGTGCACAATCACGTGTCGAGAAGCTTCTAGATGAGATAGGCCCTTAACATCGAATATTCGTTCGAACATCTTTTTGTTATCGAAAGCGTAAACATAAGCCTTCTTGATGCCGGTTACTCCGGTAAAATCAAATTTCCCGCTCAATAAAGTGCCCATACAATTTCTAACATCAAATCCGTGTTTCGCGAGCAAATCTGTGGAAATCGTCTTGCTTGTAATGTCACCAGAAGGACTACTTTCCTTTAGAATCTTCATTGCGCGTTTAGCTAGAATATCACAATTAGAATTTAAGGCCGCAATCCAAATATCCTTAGAAAGAGCTTCAAAGATTGTCCACGATGTTACCGTTATAGCGCGCAATAGATTTATGACCGCTTGCCGCATGTCCGACATATTCAAAATATGTTCTATCTTGAACTCTACTTCTTTCTTAATCGCTTCTTTTCCCGCCGCACTTTCACTGTATTTCCTAAGTTGTCGATCCGCTTCTTGGTGGATTCGTCTGTGCTCTGATTTTGTGAGGGGCTTCCCTTTTCCTAAATTCTTTTTAATCTTAAGAATCGCCCCAGGTATAAAAGCCGTATGCCTTGTTTCGAACACTCCCGTGTATAACAAGACAACTGGGAGACCACACAGCATAATTAAGTCTTCTACGTTCCTTGCAAATACCTGAGCGTACGGCTTGATTGTTTTTGTCCGTATCTTCTGAGCACATTTCTCAACTGTATCGTGATAATTCTCGACTTCGAGAATATTTCGTTGAAATATCAACTCTGTTTTCTTTTTGTGGCGTCTTCGCGGTTTCTTTGTCATTGGCGATACCCCACCAGCCATTTCCCGATCCTCTTGTCAATCGCTTCCAACGCTTCCATCGTTTTGCGGTGCCTTACCGCGACAAAACCATTGCCGGCATACTCCTCTGCACGGCAACCACTTCCAGCGTGTCCTTTTTGAGGTAAATGTGGAAGCCACAACCTGACCCAATGCATGCTTCACCCTCTAGCTTTGGGTTCCGGTGATAGAGCACCTCATACACATCGGTATTGAATTTCAATTCTTCGACGACGAGAATCCCGTAGTTCACAAACTGAATGTAGTTCTCCCAGAACACTTCTTCCCCCAGTTCCGTGCGGCAGAACTTTTCGCAAGCCGCATGAATCTTCTCAATCTCCGCCTGTGGAAGTTTAACCTCCTCCCACGCAACATCAAGCTTGCCGCACCAATCCCCCCGTGTCGACATTGTTTCTTTGTCGACGGGAATGTGTGCGTAAGAAGTATAAATTGCCGGTTCTGAGATTTTGGCACCAGGAAGGAGTTCATCCACCGCGCTCTCAAGGTAGAACACATGATAGGCCTCAGAGTCTTCTTCAATGAGCACCCTGGAAAAAAATGTCTTCCAGGGATCTTGTTGGCCGCTTATAAGCCGCTTATAACAAGGGCGCGTTATCCGGATGAGTTGCTGCTCCGTCTGGGAGTAAGGGTGGAGGTCGATTCGAGCACGCGGGGCGCATTGCAGGCACAGAACAGCCAAGAATAGAAATATTAAGCTAATTTCTATTGTTTTTCTCATACAAAGGCATGCTACCACACCCTGTTTTGTGATTCCTGCAATGTAGCGCACCACCAAAGCACGAAACGGCCCCCGACCCGTCGGGGTTAATTTTTTCGTAGTGGTTTGGGCGGCGTAGCCGCCAGGGATCAGGGGCCAGACGTTCCACCACGCGTCATCCCGACTGAAACGGAGGGATCGGTTTTCTTGCGGCGTGACAAGACGATTCCTCGACAAAGCCTCGGAATGACACGAGGGAGGCGGGCCGGCAACCCAGACTAAGAGTCTGGGCAAGCTCCGGCAAAAGCGGCAAAAGCGGCAACTCCGGCAAAATCCTTGACAAATCGCGGAAACGGCATACATGGAGAGGATGGAGGAGTATGTCGTATGGAGTATGCAAGGATTCGGTCATCGGTCATTGGTCATTGGTCATGGGGAGGATGCACCCCCCTCCCCCCCTATATTACGAAACGAACCTACGAAGTGCGCGAAAATAAAGGATTTTTCAATTTCGGCCTAGGAACGAACCTACCATCGGTCATCGGTCATTGGTCATCGGTCATTGGTCATCGGTCATTGGTCATCGGTCATTGGTTCCTCCCTACCGGGAGGAATCCTCAACGCGCCGCACGGCCTCTTCGAAAAGCTCGTTGACGTCCGCCCTCGAAGCCCCCGTGCCCACCGCCGTCACCTTCCCCTCCCTCAGCGGCCCCACGTTGAAGGGAACGAGGACGCCGTGCTTCCGCCGGCCGTCGTAGAGGAGGTCTTTCCAGATTCTCCGGAGGTAAGAGAACCCGGCGCTGCCCTTGGGCAGGTGCAGGTTCCGCGAGCGGGCGGCGGCGACGGGCCCGTGGCGTTTTTCCAGGATGTGGACGATGTCCCACGGATACATCGCGCCCGTGACGCGGGGGTTGCACTCGGTGGCGAACATTCCCTCCCCGGTCTCGATGAAGTCGAAGCCGAAGGGGCCGATGAAATTCTCGTGGAGAAAATGCCGCGCGATCTTGAGCGAGTGGGCCTTGACGAGCGGGACGTCGAACGCGACGGGGAACTCGTTGCCGCAGTGGACGACGCCCCGGTCGAGGAGCTGGTTCGACGTCCGCAGGTGGTAAATCTTCCTCTCCCGGGTGATGAACCACGTCGAGGAGGGCGAGGAGAGAACCTTCTTACAGAAAGGCTCCACCACGTACTTTTCCCCCTTGTCGCTCTCCCGCAGCACCTTCCTTATAAGCTCCTCGTCTACCTTGGGGAAGAGGTACATGGCCGAGGCGGAGGAGCTGTGCTCCCCGCGGATGCACGCGACGCCCGTCTCGTCGAGCATGTCGGCGACGCGGGCCGCCAGCGCCTCCGCCCCCTCGTCCGCGCGGAACACCGTGCTCCGCAGCACGGGCACACCCAGCGTGCGGCACATGTCCTTGAAGTGGACCTTGCTGTTGAGCTTCCAGGCGAGCCGCGTGTCCGAGTACATGGGAATCTCGAGGTACTCGCTCGCCTTGCGCTCCGGCTCGCCCGCGAAGTAGGGGGAGAACACCGCGGGCCCGCTCCGTGTGCGAAGAAATTTTTCGATCTCCGCCTTCGCCCCCGCGCGCACTATGCGGTCCGAGACGGGCTCCCTGAGCGGCCCCGGAAGTACGCAGACGTTTCTCGTGCCGAGCCCCGCCGACTCGAGCCAGTCCAGGTAGGCGTCGTCCGCCTCCTCCCTCAGGCACACCACGTCGCCCTCGCTCGCCACGGGAATGACCCGGTCGTAAAGGCAGGCGTCGGGGATGGAGTCCAGGATGCGCTCGATGCCCGGGATGGTCATCACGTCGTGCGCGAAGACCTTCCTCTCCCCGAGAAGCTCTACGCAAGAGCCCTCAAGAAAGTTTTCGTCCATCGGGCGGCCTCCCTAGTTATGAGGCGCGGAAGCGGGGCGCGCCCGGCCCCGCATGAGACCGACAGTGCGCCGCTAGAAACTCCACTCCTTCATGAGGCGCTCGCGCAGCGCGGCGAGCTCCGGCGTCGAGCGCGCGGCCTCGCGCTGGAGGAGTGTCGAGAGGGCGTCGTTCATCTCGCACACGCGCCCGCACAGCACCTTCGCCATGTGGCGCACCACGCGGTGGGCGTGGACGTTGCCCGCCTCGAGCAGGTCGTCGAAATCGGTCTTGAGGATGCGCAGGAGCTGCGTGTCCTCGACACACTTCGCCGAGGCCGAGCGCGGCGCCTCCGAGAGAAGCGCCATCTCGCCCAGGATCTCGTTCCCGCCCAGGGACGCGACCTCGCGCTCCACGCCCGTCGAGTCGCGCTTCGTGATCGAGACCTTGCCTTCCACGACCTGGTAAAAGGAATCGCCCACCTCGCTCTCCTGGAAAATACTCTCGCCGCGCTTGAAGTGCACGGGGGTCGCAATGGAGGAAAGCGCCGCGAGCTCCCCTTCGCTCAGGGCGTTAAAAATCTTGTTGTTCGCCAGTGTTACCGTAAAGTCTTCGCTCATACGATTCTCCTTGCGTCAGGTCAACAATATAAAAGGCCGTTAGCCTCCATTCTACCCTTTCCGCGCCTCCATGTATAGCACCGTTCTCAACGGCCATCAACATCGGCGCGCGCGGCTATTTCGCTTTCCGGTGAAAGGCCCGCCCCGCCCCGACGAGGGCGCCCCAGTCCGGCGAGCGCGACGTGAGGCCCGCGAGCCCCGCCGCGAAGAAATGAAACCTGCTGCGGTAGGGGAACCACTTGAAGCCCAGCCGCGCCACGCTTCGCGGCGGCGCATGCCCCTTGCCGCTCGTGCCTGCAACCTCCATGAGCAGGGCGGTGTTTTTCGACATGATCCTGGTCAGGGAGGCTCCGTAGGTGAGCACGTCGTTTTGCCGGCGCGCCTCCGTGGGATCGCCCAGGATGGCCACGCCGAGGTTGGCGTCCAGCCCGGTTTTCTTGCCCAGCCTTTTGGAGACGACGACGCTGCCGAACACGTCCGTCTCGTCGGTGCCCAGGCCGCTTTCGTCCGAGGCGTTCGGGAGCTTTACGCCCCAGCGCAGCGCCACGGCCGGCCGCTTCTTTTTTTCCTTCAGGGCGAGCCACTTCGTCCAGAGCGTGAAATCCCCGACCTCGTGCTCGTCCTCGACCTTCTCATCGTCCTCGTCGGCGAAGCCCCAGACCTGCGCGGCGCCCTCGACCTGGAACTCGACGTTGTCCGCCGCGCCGTAGCGGAGGCTCACCACGGGCGCGCGCAGGAGGGAGCCTTCTGGAGAGACGAACGGCACGGCGTGCGTGTCGAGGTATTCGGCGTAGGCTTCCAGCACGGCCGCGCCGCGCGGAATCGTCGGCGCCCGCTCGGTCGTAAGGGGAAGCGGCGTCTCGTCGGCCGCCCGGCTTTCCTGAGCGGCCGCGGGAAGGGCGGCGGCGAGGCACAACAAGAGCGCTCCAAGGAAGCGGGCCATGGGCGCGCCCGCCCTACCGCGCATACCCCTTGCGTCCCATCAGGGCGTAGGTGCGGTGCTTTCCGGCCTCGACGCCCGGCTGGTCGAAGGGGTTCACGTTCCAGAGCGCGGCGGCGGCTACGGTCTGGAACTCGAAGAAATAGAAAAGCGCCCCGAGCGTCCGCTCCGTGAGGGCGGGGATCGAGAGCGTGAAGTTGGGGCAGCCCGCGCGCGCGAGCGCGAACGCCGTCGCCCGGGCCTCGGCGTCGAGAAGCTCCTCGAGTGATTTTCCGGAAAGGTAGCCGAAGGAGGAAAAATTTTCGAAGGCGCGCGCGAGGCGGCCCCGGTCGGAGAATTTCTCGACCCGCAGGAACGCGACGACCTTGTCGCGCGGGCCCTCCAGGTAGAGCTGGAGCTGCGAGTGCTGGTCCGTGGCGCCCCGCGCCACGACGGGCGTCTGCCCCGCGCGCACGGGCTTTCTTCTGAGGTCGCGCTCCTTGCCGAGGCTCTCGGCCCAGAGCTGCGCGTGCCACCGCGCAAGCCCCAGGAGACGGTCGGCGTAGGGCATGACGGCCAAGACGGATTTTTCCTTCTTCGTCGCAAGCGCGTGAAGAAGGAGCGCGGAAAGGAGCGCCGGGTTTTTCCGCGGTTCACCGAACCACAGGGCGTCGGCCATCCGGCGCGCCCCGGCGAGAATCTCGACCGCCCGGAGGCCCGCGAAGTGGGCCGGAAACATCCCGACGCACGTGAGCACCGAGAACCGCCCCCCGACGCCCCGCGGAAGCGTCAGCAGGGCCCAGCCCTCCCCGGCCGCAATCCGGGAAAGCTCCGAGGGCTGCGGGTCCGTCGTGACCACGACGTGCTCGGGCGGGATTTTCACTTTTCTCCGCCGCGCGTACTCCAGGACGCGCAGCAAAAGGGCGAGCGTCTCGGCGGTGCCGCCCGACTTCGTGACCACGTTGACGAGCGTCTTCCGCAGGTCCAGCCGGTCGAGCGTCGCGGCCGCCGTCTCCGGGTCGACGTTGTCGAGAACGTGGACGGGCTTTTTCCCGGGCCCCACGGCCTCGACGATGGTGCGCGTTCCCAGGGCGGAGCCCCCGATGCCCAGCACGAGCATGGACGAGAGGTGGCTCCTCGCGCGCACCGCGCGCTCTATGTCCCGGAGCGGGCGCTTGCTTTCGTAGGGAACCTCGGCGAAGGCCAGGCGCCTGCGGCGCCGCTTGAGCGCCAGCCGGCGATGGAGCGCCGCGGCCCGGCGCTTCAGGCCTTCCCACGCGCCGGCCGCGATGCCGTGCCGACCGCACGCGCTCGCAAGGGCGCGGGAAACGTCCAGGGTTATTTGCGCCTTGGTGGAGCCCGCGACGAATCGACTCACGGCGTCACTGCCACGTCTTGCGGACGGCGTGAATCTTGAACACCTCCTCCTCGTAGTACTGGCGGAAAAGGGTGCTCCACTCGGGCGTGTCCTCCTGGATGCGGCGCTTGATGGACTCGATCTTCCGGCGCACCTTCTCTTCGATGTCCGCCTCGCGCTGGGCGTCGTGCTTGAGGGTGAGCGCCACCTGTCGGTAAATCTCCTCGCGCGGCGCGTCAATACGGAGCGATTTTTCGGAATGTAGCGCCCGCGTTATCTTGTCCGAAAGATAGGACATCTTGTCCGGCGACATCTTCATCGTGCTTGCGGTTCCTATGAGAGGGGCAGTATAGCATGGTTTCTTCCTCAGGTGAGCGCCGAGGACGGCATCACATAACCGCTCCCGCGCCGTTGTTCCGCCCGCATGCTCCCTGTTATACTCGCGCCATGCACGGACGGGCGATGCGAGTCGAAGGCGCCTTGGCGCTTTGGGGGCTGCTTTCCTGCACGGCGTGCTTCAGCCCGCCGGCAGATTTCACGTTCATAAACGGCGCCGAGCCGCAGACCCTCGACCCCGCGATCGCAACCGGCGTCCCCGAGAACCGAATCATCAGCAGCCTCTTCGAGGGCCTCACGACGCGCCACCCCGAGACGCTCGAGCCGCTCCCCGGCATGGCCGAATCGTGGGACGTCTCGGACGACGGACACGTCTACACGTTCCGTATCCGGGAGGACGCCCGGTGGTCGAACGGCGAGCCGTTCACGGCGCATGATTTCGTATACTCGTGGCGGCGGGCGCTCACGCCCGAGACGGCCGCGCAGTATTCCTACCAGCTCTGGTACATCAAGAACGCCGAGAAATTCAACGCGGGCGAAATTTCGGATTTCTCCGAGGTGGGCGTCCGCGCCCTCGACGACCGCACGCTCGAGGTCACGCTCGAGAACCCCACGCCCTACTTCGTCTCGCTCACCTCGTTCTACACGCTCTTCCCAGTGCACCGGGGAACCGTCGAGCGGTGGGGCGACGAGTGGATCAAGCCGGAGCACATCGTCACGAACGGCCCCTTCCTGCTCAGGGACTGGCGACTCCGACACGAGATCTACCTCGTGAAGAACCCCCGATACTGGGACGCCGAAAACGTCGCGCTCCGGAGCGTCCGCGTCCTTCCCTCCGAGAACGCGAATACCGCCTTCAACCTTTACGAAAAGGGCACGGCCGATTGGCATGGGTCCATGCCCGCGCACCTCACGGACCTCCTGCTCGAGCGCCCGGACGTGCACGTGGCGCCCTACCTAGGCACGTATTTCGTGCGCGTGAACGTCACGCGCCCGCCGCTCGACGACCCGCGCGTGCGCCTGGCGCTTTTCCAGAGCGTCCGGCGCGAGGACATCGTCCGGTACATCACTCGAGGCGGCGAGGTGCCCGCCTACACTTTCACGCCGCCCATGCACGGCTACGAGCCGCCGGAGGCCCCGGGCTACGACCCCGAGGAGGCGCGCCGCCTCCTCGCCGAGGCGGGCTACCCGGGCGGCCGGGGGCTCCGCAAGCTCGTCTACCTCTACAACACGCTCGAAGGGCACCGCGACATCGCCGAGGTCCTCCAGCAGCAGTGGAAAGAGAACCTCGGCGTCGACATCGAGCTTCTGAACCAGGAATGGAAAGTGTATCTCAACTCGCAGCGCAACCTGGAGTACGACCTCTCGCGCTCCGGCTGGATCGGCGACTACGTGGACCCGAACACATTCCTCGACATGTTCGTCACCGGCGGCGGCAACAACGCCACGGGCTGGTCGAACGAGGAGTACGACGCCCTGATCGCCCGGGCCGCCCGGACGGACGACCATGCCGAGCGCATGCGCATCTTTCGCCGCGCCGAGCGGATCCTCGTCATGGACGGGCCGCCCGTCATTCCCCTCTATTACTACGTCGTCAGGTGGATGTACCCGCCCTACGTCCGCGGGGCGCCGCCGAATCTCCTGGGGGAACTTTTTCTGAAGAACATCTGGATTGAGAAGGAAGGCGTGTAGAGTATGGAGTATCGCGTATAGAGCATAAATCCCGCCGCCCGCCGCCCCGCGCTCAATACTCGATACGCCATACTCCATACGATATACTTTCTATACGATGCTCGTCTTTGCCACCAGACGCCTCCTGCTCCTGCCGCTCATCCTGTTCGTGACGGCCACGGCGTGCTTCTTCATCCTCCGCACGGTGCCCGGCGGCCCCTTCGACCAGGAGCGGGTGCTCCCGCCCCAGATTCAGAAGAACATCGAGGCCAAGTACAGTCTCGACAGGCCCCTCGTCGTCCAATACGGAATGTACATGCGCGACCTCGTCCACGGCGACCTCGGCCCCTCCTTCCGCTACCTCAACCGCAGCGTGAACGAGATTATCCTGCAGGCCTTTCCCGTCTCGATGACGCTCGGCATGCTCGGACTGATGTTCGCCCTGACGCTCGGCGTGGGCGCGGGCGTCCTCGCCGCCGTCAAGAAGAACACGGCCCTCGACTACGGCTCCATGACGCTCGCCATGGTGGGCGTATCCGTTCCGAACTTCGTCCTCGGGCCCGTGCTCATCATCGCGTTCGTCTACTACCTCGACTGGTTCCCCGTGGCCGGCTGGGGGCGGCTCTCGCACCTCGTCCTTCCCGCCGTAGTGACGGGCGCGCCCTACGCGGCTTACTTCGCCCGCCTCGCGCGCGGCGGCATGCTCGAGGTGCTCCAGCAGGACTACATCCGCACCGCGCGTGCCAAGGGCCTTCCCGCCCGCACCGTCATCGCCAAGCACGCGCTCAAGTCGGGCCTCATCCCCGTCGTCTCGTTCCTCGGCCCCGCGACGGCGAACCTTCTTTCCGGGAGCATCGTGGTCGAGATGATATTCGACATCCCCGGCCTCGGCACCTTTTTCACGCAGGGCGCCCTGAACCGCGATTACCTCCTCGTCATCGGCGTCGTCCTCGTTTTCGCGACGCTTCTTCTTATCTTTAACCTGCTCGTGGACCTCGCGTACGCCTGGCTCGACCCGAGGATAAGGCTGGAGTAGGAACGGCCCCCAAGGCGGACAGGGTCGCGGCACCTTTATGAAAAGCCTCCTGAGGTTTAAAGAATTCTTCCTGCGCTACCGGCGCGAATACGCGCTCGGGCTGGCCTTTCTCCTTGTGACGAACGCCCTCACGCTCATGATGCCGTGGATCCTGAAGCTCGCCATCGACAGCCTCCGCATCCCCCACCTTGAGCGCTCCGTCCTGGCCTACTTCGCCCTCATCCTGATGGGCGGGGCCGTAGTCCAGGCCATCATACGCACGCAGTCGAGGCTCTACATCCTGGGAATCTCGCGCCGCTTCGAGGTGGACGTCCAGAACGCCGTGTTCAGGCACCTCGAAACCCTCGCGCCCTCGTTCTACGCGCGGTGGAACACGGGCGACCTGATGTCGCGCCTCATCAACGACATCCGCGCGCTCCGCGGCGTGGCGGGGTTCAGCGTCCTGTATTCGGCGAACGCCGCGTTCCTCTTCACCATGGCGTTCACGTCCATGGCGTTCATCGACGTGACGCTCACGCTCTGGGCGATGGCGGCGTTTCCCCTCATCATCCTTATCATCAAGCTCACCTCGAAGCCCCTCTACGTTCGCTCAAGGAGCGCGCAGGAGAAACTGTCCCAACTGAGCGACCACCTCCAGGAGAACCTGACGGGCATACAGATCGTCAAGTCCTACGCGATGGAGGCGTTCCGGGTGCGGCGGTTCGAGGCCCTCTCGAAGGAGTACCTCAAGCGCAACATGGCGCTCGCGCGCAAGGAGGCCCTCCTCTCGCCTTCCTTCGTTGCTACCGAAGGACTCGGTATCCTGCTCGTCCTGTGGAAGGGCGGCGAGCGCCTCATCGCGGGCGCCATCACGCCCGGTGACTTCGTAGCGTTCCACGCGTACCTGGCCCTTCTCATCTGGCCGATGCAGGCGCTCGGGTGGCTCCTGAACACGCTCCAGCGCGGCGCCGCCGCCTCGGACCGTCTTCACCAGATTCTCTCCACTCAGCCGACCATCCTTGATTCGAGTCCGCCCGACGGCCCGGACCCCTCGTGGCATGCGCGCGGCGACGTCGAGGCGCGGCATCTCAACTTTTCCTACAACGGCCGCCCCGCCCTCGCGGACGTTTCTTTCCTGATGCGGGGAGGCTCGACGCTCGGCGTCGTCGGGAAGGTGGGCTCGGGAAAGTCCACGCTGGCCAAGGCCCTGCCGCGCCTGATCGAGGTGCCGCCCGGCGCGGTCTTCATCGGCGGGCGCGACGTCACGGAGCTTCCCCTCGGCGAGCTCCGCAGGCGCATCGGCTACGTGCCGCAGGAAGCGTTTCTTTTCTCCATGACGGTGCGCGAGAACGTCGCCTTCGGGCGCGCCTCGGCGGGCATGGACGAGGTGCGCCGCTCGTGCCGCACGGCGCGCTTCGACGGCGAGGTCGCGGCCTTCCCCGCGGGCTACGAGACGCTCGTCGGCGAGCGCGGCATCACGCTCTCCGGCGGCCAGCGCCAGCGCGGGGCGCTCGCTCGCGCCCTCCTCATCGAGCCGGACATCCTGATTCTCGACGACGCGTTCTCCAGCGTGGACAGCGAGACGGAAAGCTCCATCTTGAAAGAGCTTCGCGCCCTCCGCCGGGACGGGACGACGCTCATCATCTCGCAGCGCATCTCCACGGTGCGGCACGCCGACCTGATCATCGTGCTGGACGAGGGGCGCGTCCTCGAGCAGGGAAACCACGCGGAGCTTCTCCGCCGGGGCGGCCTCTACGCGCGCCTCCACGAGCAGCAGCGCCTCAAGGAAGAGTTGGAGAAGGTGACCTGAAATGGATTCCTCCGAGAAGCACGACGGAACGCGGGCCCCGGAGCGCGGATACGACGTCCGCCTGGCGCGCCGCCTCTGGCCGTTCGTGCGCCCGCACCTCGGCTGGTTCGTCCTTTCGCTCGCACTCGTGCCGACGGTCGCGCTGGTGAGCATCGCCCAGCCCCTCGTCATCATGCAGGCCATCGACCACGCCATCGCCGCGCGCTCCCTTTCGTCGCTCCACCGCTACGTCGCCATGTTTTTCGGCCTTATCGTTCTTTACTTTTTTCTCGAGCAGGCGCAGATCCTGGTCATGGAGTACACGGGCCAGCGCGTGACGCTCGCACTGCGGACGGCCCTTTTCCGCCACCTTCAGAAACTTTCCATGTCCTACTTCACGCGCACTCCCGTGGGGCGCATCCTGACGCGGGTCACGAACGACATCGAGAACCTGAGCGACATGTTCTCCTCGGGGCTGGTGAGAGTGGTGGCCGCCGCGTTCATGCTCGTCGGCATCGTCGCGGCCATGTTCTGGCTCAACTGGCGGCTCGCGCTCGCGGCCCTGGCGGTGGTTCCGCCGCTTCTTTTCATCGCGGCCCGCTTCCGCCACCAGCTGCGCAAGATTTACCGCACCCTCCGGACGCTCGTGGCGCATGTGAACTCCTACCTCCAGGAGCAGCTGACCGGTATGGGCATCGTCCAGGCGTTCGCGCGCGAGGAGAAAAGCTACGAGGAATTCACCGCCCGGAACACGGCGTACCGCGATGTGCACCTGCGGTCCGTCTTTTTCGAGTCGTGGTTCTCGGCTATCGTCGAGGCCGCAACCTCGGTGGCGCTCGCGCTCCTTCTCTGGCACGGCGGCCTCCAGCTCCTCGACGGGGTCCTCACGCTCGGCGTGCTGGTGGCCTTCATCGAATACATTCACAAGTTCTTCGAGCCCATCCAGGATATTACAGAGGAATACGCCGACATGCAGAACGCCCTGGCTTCGAGCGAGAAGGTTTTCGACATACTCGACCTCGAGGAAAGATTGCCCGAGGACCGCAGCCCGCTCCGCGAGCACGCGTTCCGGGGCGAGGTGGAATTCCGAAACGTCTCCTTCGCATACGCGCCCGGGGAGCCGGTGCTCAAAGAGGTTTCGTTCCGCGTCGCCCCGGGCGAGAAGGTTGCCGTCGTGGGCCACACGGGCGCTGGGAAGACCACGCTGATGAAGCTCCTCAACCGCCTCTACGACGCGACGGAGGGCGCCGTGCTCGTCGACGGCCTGGACGTGCGCGGCTTCGACCTCGCGCTCCTCAGGCGGAACATCGGCGTCGCGCCGCAGGACGTCTTCCTCTTCGCCGGCTCGGTGCGCGAGAACATCGCGCTCGGAAAAGATTTTTCGGAAGAAAGGGTGCGCCGGGCCGCCGAGGCCGTGGGGGCGGACCGCTTCATCGGGCGCCTCCCGCGGGGCTACGGCGCGAACGTGGGGGAGCAGGGCGTAAACCTCTCGGCGGGCGAGCGGCAGCTCCTCGCCTTCGCGCGCGTCCTTGCGCACGAGCCGGCCGTTCTCGTTCTGGACGAGGCCACGTCGAGCATCGATTCCGAGACCGAGGCCCTCATCCAGGCGGCCGTCCCCAAGCTGCTCCGCCGCCGCACCTCCCTGGTCATCGCCCACCGCCTTGCGACCATCCGCGCGGTCGACCGCATCCTCGTGCTCCACCAGGGAGCGCTGCGCGAGGAGGGGAGCCACGAGGCCCTGATGCGCCGCCGCGGCATCTACTGGCGGCTCTACCGGATGCAGTTCGGCGAGCGGGAAGCGCCTCGGGAGACCCCTGCGCTTGCTTAAGAAACTTCCCCTCCTGTGTAATGGAGAGAAATTCCCGCCATGAACCGCACGGCCGCCCTTCTCGCCACGTTCTTCGGCGTCGGCTACACGCCGAAGCTTCCCGGCACCGCAGCCTCGCTCGCGGCGTTCGCGTGCTGGGCGGGGCTCTCCGCGCTCCTGCCCGCGTGGGCCGTGGCCCTGTTCCTGGCCCACGTGGCGCCGTTTCTTTTCTCCGCGACGCACGTATACCTCAAGACCAAAAGCGAGCGCGACCCGGGAGAAATCGTGGCCGACGAGGTGCTGGGGAGCGGCGTCGCCGTTCTTTTTCTTCCGCTCTCGTGGACGGCTTTCGTCATGGCGTTCGTCCTCTTCCGCCTTCTCGACGTCCTGAAGCCGCCTCCGATCCGCTCCCTCGAGCGCGCGGGGGGCGCCTGGGGCGTCGTGCTCGACGACCTGGCGGCGGGGATTCTCGCGAACCTGCTCACGCGCGCCGCGCTCCACTGGATTTTCTGAGGGAGCGAAAAATGTTTGACATATGCTTGCCGACCCGTGCCCCCCGACCCTTGATCGGGGCAAGCCCGTCAAGGTCGATAGGACGGGCAAGCTTCGTGACTTGTCCGCCTCCCTGGCCGGGCAGGCCGGCGGATTCGTTCCTAGGCTCAAGTTAAAAAATCCTTTATCCATAAGCAGTTAGCGGCTCTTTCCGGGTCTCACAAAAAATCCTTTATTCATGCGCACTTGGTAGGTTCGTTCCTAGGTCGAATTAAAAAATCCTTTGTTCATGCGCACTTCGTAGGTTCGTTTCGTAATTTAGGGGGGGCGGGGGGTGTCCCCCTTCCTTCGCCCGCGGCTCCCCGCATGACCGAATGACAAATGACTCATTTTTCATTTTGCTTTCCGCATTTGACATCAGACATTGGGCATTATTCATACTTCTCCATGTATGCCGTTTCCGCGATTTGTCAAGCATTTTGCCGTTCTTGCCGGATTTGCCGCTTTTGCCGCATGTGCCGCTTTTGTCCCGACTACCGTCGGAGCTTGCCCAGACTCTTATTTGACGCGCTAGGCACTCCCTCCGCATAATGGAATTCTCCCTTGCCCGCGCTACGCCGACGGGCTTCGCCGGGGCAAGCACGTGCAAGGGCGGTACGCCATGGAAATTTTCCGCGACATCGACCAGGTGCAGGGCCTCAAGGAGCCGGTGCTCGTCGCCATCGGCAACTTCGACGGCGTCCACTGCGGCCACCAGCGCGTCCTCGGGGCGCTGGTCGAGCGGGCGCGCGAGCGCGGGGGCACGTCCCTCGCCCTGACGTTCTATCCCCATCCCATGCATGTGCTCGCCCTCGACCGGCTCCAGAAGATGATAAACACCCCGGAGCAGAGACTGGAGCTTCTGGAGGCCCAGGGCCTCGACGCCGTCGTGCTCGTCCCTTTCACGAAGGAATTTTCCAAAAAGAGCCCGCTGGAATTCATAGACGGCGTTCTCGGCGCCATGCCGGTCGGGGAGGTCCACGTGGGCGGGGACTTCCGCTTTGGCCGCCGCACCGAGGGCGACGTGGCCCTCCTGCGTAAGGAGGGGAAGAAGCGGGGCTTCGAGGTGGTGTGCGCCCCCGACCTGCAGCACGAGGGCGGGAAGCTTGGAAGCAGCGCCATCCGCCGCCTCCTGGGCAAGGGCAGCGTCGAGGAGGCCGCGCGCCTTCTCGGAAGGAACTACTTCATCGACGGCAGGATAATCGAGGGCGATAAGCGCGGCATGCGCATCGGCGTCCCCACGGCCAACCTGCGCTCCTACAACGAGATTATCCCGAGCCCCGGCGTCTACGCGACGCGCATCCGCGTGGGCGGCGTCCAGCACCCGGGCGTGACGAACGTCGGGTTCCGGCCGACGTTCCACCTCCACGGCGGCCTCACCATCGAGACGCACATCCTGCCCCGCGAGCCCCACGCGCCGTTCCAGCGCAACATCGTGGGCGAGCGCGTGCGCATCGAGTTCGTCGCGATGCTGCGCGAGGAGCGGAAATTTTCCTCCACCGAGGAATTGCGCAGGGAGATCCTCGAGCGCGACATCCCGCAGGCGATGGAAGCGTTGAAGGGACTGGAAAAAAGCTTAAAAGAATAAGCCTAAAAGTTGGGATTTCCGCTATTCCTGTCGTAGAATAGGAAGAACGCGGCGAATCACCGTCTCGGCAAAGGAGAACATCATGAAAAAGATTGCGCTGCTGATTGTCTGCCTCGGCTTCATTCCCGCCGTTTTCTGGGCCGCGCAAGATCCCGCTTCCTCCAAAGAGGAGAAAGAGGAAGTTAAACCGTCTGTTCCCGACCTCCTCAAGCGCGAGCAGGAGGGCGAACCCCTCACCACCGAAATGCACTTTATCCTGGGCCTGGACGCTTATGACAGGGGCGATATGGAAGAGGCCGCAAGGCGGTTCGGCATTTCAGCTTCGAAGGGAAAAGGTTCTGAGGCCTATAACAAGTGGGGTCTTGCGCTTTCCGATTTGGCCGAGATGAAAGGAGACGAGGCGCTCTTCCGGGAGTCCTTCGACAAGTTCGCCGAGGCCGTCCGCCTCGAGCCCGATGACCACGAAGCCTACTACAACTGGGGTGTTGCGCTTGTGAATCTGGCCATGATGAAGGAAGACGAAGTGCTCCTCCGGGAGTCCTTCACCAAGTTCGCCGAGGACGTCCGCCTCAATCCCGATTACCACCACGCATAAGACAACTGGGGCCCT
>CP070701.1:585465-633688 GCA_020349885.1 Acidobacteriota bacterium | reverse complement strand
CCGGGCGGCGAGACGACGACGGCGATAACGGTGACGGCGGCCGGCGTGTACAGCGTAACGATTACGGACAGCGCTGTGCCTGCGTGCTCAGACACGACCGTTCCGGGCACGACGGTGACGGTGGATCCGCTGCCGACGCCCGTGATCACGGAGACCTGCGGTGATCCGACCTCGACGCTGGATGCCGGAGGACCGTACGCGTCGTACTCGTGGACCTCGGTGCCTCCGGGCGAGCCCGGCGACGGGGCGACGACGCAGACGATCCAGGTGCCGTGCAATTCGACGGGCAGTTACACCGTGACGGTGCAGGATAGCGTCACCTTGTGCTTCGGGACGTCGCCTGCAGAGGATGTCACGAACTGCACGTGCGGCGGCGTGCCGCCGAATGAGCCGTCGGATCCGATTGTCGATCCGGGAGCGCCGCAGCTGAAGATAGTGGATGCAGCGGGGCTGCTCGTGGACGTCCAGGATGAGACCGCCAGCGGAGCAACCGCCTACGTGGTGTACGAGAACGCGATAGGGACGTTCTACGGGACGCCCGGACAGAGCGCGTGCTTGACGCCGATCGGACCTGGTGCGGAGCCCGGGACGGTGCAGCTGGATTACCTGATGGGAGCGCCGGACGTGTGGATCGTGGTGACGTCGGCGAACGCGGACGGCGAGTCGAGCGCCGGACGTGCAATGGATCCGGGACCAGTCTACGTGGAGCGTAACTTGGAACCCGGCTGGCCTGCTTCCACAGTGTGCCCGTAACACCGAAGAAATAACCAAATATTCCCGAAGGGGCTCGAATGAGCCCCTTCGGCGTTTAAGGGAAAAGAGGGTAGCGCGGGGTGGGGGGCATCCTTTCCGGCCGGCGGGACGTGCATGCCTGCCGCCCCCGGTCTCGGGGCGTCTTGGCCGGGCCCCGCCCTCTCCCGTGCCTTCTTCGGCCTGAGAGCCCCCTTCCTTGGTCGTCCGGCGCGGCGGGCAGGCGTCAGGGCGGCCTCAGGGCCTCCAGACGGGGCAGGGAGCGCCTGAACCCCCTTGGATGAGGTCAACTATGGGATATTGCTTATGAGGGGCGGTGAGGGGCGTTTTATCGTCTGCGCCTGGCCTCAGAGAAAGGGCCGTGGGGCGCCTCCCCGCGTCTCCCGGCTCCGTTCATCCTCCGCGGGGCTCGGAGGACGGGCTCCGCAGCGCCCCCGACGGGGGGGCGCGGGAGCTGGTAGGGGCTCCTACTCCTCCTTCGCCGCCTCAAGCCACGCCGCGGCCTTGCGCTCGCGGGCGAGGGCGGCGTCCACCTCCTCCGTCGTGCGCGCCGCGCCGAGCGCCTCCCGCCCGGCCTCGAGCTCCCGCTCGGCCTCCTCGCGGCTGATCGATTCGCGCGCGGCGGCCTCGTCGGCGAGCACCGTCACCGCGTCGCCCTTGACCTCGAGGAAACCGCCCGCGAGGGCGAAGCGCCGCACCGAGTCCCCCTGTGCGAACCGTAGCTCCCCCACGCCGAGCGTAGCCGTGTATTCGGCATGGCCCGGCAGGATCTGCACGTAGCCTTTCGCCGCGGGCGCCACCACCCACGCCGCCTCCTCGTCCTGGACGAGGGGATTTTCGGGGACGGCGAGGGTGAGGCGGAGGGCCATTGGGCGCGTTTTTATCTTACGCCGCTTCCTCTTGCAGCTTCCCGGCCTTCTTCTTCGCGTCGTCGAGCGTGCCGACCATGTAGAACGCCTGCTCGGGCAGGTCGTCCACCTCGCCGTCGAGGATGGTTCGGAACCCCCGGACGGCGTCCTCGCGCTTCACGTAGACGCCCTTGAGGCCCGTAAACTGCTCGGCCACGTGGAAGGGCTGGGAGAGGAATTTCTGGATCTTGCGCGCCCGCGCGATCGTGAGCTTGTCCTCCTCGGAAAGCTCGTCCACACCGAGGATGGCGATGATGTCCTGGAGGTCCTTGTAGCGCTGGAGCGTCTGCTGCACTTCGCGGGCGGTGCGGTAGTGCTCCTCCCCGACGATCTTGGGGTCGAGAATCGTGGAGCTGGAGGCGAGCGGGTCGACGGCCGGGTATATGCCGAGCTCCGCGATCTGGCGCGAGAGCTCCGTGCTGGCGTCGAGGTGGGCGAACGTCGTCGCGGGCGCCGGGTCCGTGATGTCGTCGGCGGGCACGTATATCGCCTGCACGGAGGTGATGGAGCCCTTGCTCGTCGAGGTGATGCGCTCCTGCAGCTCGCCCATCTCGGTCGCGAGGTTCGGCTGGTAGCCGACGGCCGAGGGCATGCGCCCCAGCAGCGTCGAGACCTCGCTCCCCGCCTGCGTGAAGCGGAAAATATTGTCGATGAAGAGGAGCACGTCCTGCCCCATCGCGTCGCGGAAGTACTCGGCCACGGTGACGCCCGTGAGGCCCACGCGCAGGCGCGCGCCGGGCGGCTCCGTCATCTGGCCGTAGACGAGGGCGGTGTTCTTGATGACGCCCGACTCCTTCATCTCCGACCACAGGTCGTTCCCCTCGCGCGTGCGCTCTCCGACGCCCGCGAACACGGAGTAGCCCGAGTGGAACTTGGCGATGTTGTGTATGAGCTCCATCACGATGACCGTCTTGCCGACGCCCGCGCCTCCGAAGAGGCCCGTCTTCCCGCCCTTCTTGTAGGGCTCGATCAGGTCGATCACCTTGAGGCCGGTCTCCAGCATCTCGATGTCGGTCACCTGCTCGCCGAACGTGGGGGGATGGCGGTGGATGGGCAGGGTCTCGTCGGCCTTGACCGGGCCCCCCTCGTCCACGGGCTGGCCGAGGACGTTGATGATGCGCCCGAGCGTCTCCTCGCCCACGGGCACCGAGATGGGGGCGCCAGTGTCCACGGCTCGCATGCCGCGCACGAGCCCCTCGGTCGGCTGTAGGGCGACGCAGCGGGCGCGGTTTTCGCCCAAATGCTGGGCCACCTCGAGGACGACCTCCCGCTTCTCGCCCCCCGCTTCGTCCTCGACGCGGATGGCGTTGTAGATTTCGGGAAGAATTTCGTCGAACTCGACGTCCACCGCCGGCCCGATGATTTGGATGACTTTTCCGATGTTCTCTTTGCTCATGACAGCCTCATGGTCGTCGCGAGATACGATGTACTCCTGCCGTAGACCAGAACTATAGCGAAACCTCTAATAGAAATCAAGAATCGCCTGCGTTTTTCTCCTTTGAAGCGTCGCAAATATGCCATATACTACCTTGCCATGACGGGAACCGTATGCAAGGAGCAAGGTGAATGCCCGCCTTGAGCATGGCCCTCATCGCGGAGGCGGCCGGGTTTCTCGAAGGCCGCATCCGGCGCACGCCCGTCGAGCCGTCGCCGGGCTTGTCCCGCGTGCTGGGTGTCCCCGCGTGGCTCAAGCTGGAGTCGCTTCAAATCACCGGCTCCTTCAAGGTTCGGGGCGCGCTCTTCCGGCTTTCCAAGCTGAGCGATTCGGAAAGACGGGCCGGCATCGCCACCTGCTCGGCCGGAAACCACGGGAAGGCGGTCGCCTACGCCGCGCGCGAGCTCGGCGTCAAGGCGACCGTCTACCTGCCCTCGAACGTGGACGAGTCGAAGCACCGCGCCATTCTAGGCTACGGCGCGGAGGCCGTCATCTCGAAATTTCGCGGCTACGACGACACCCAGGCCTGGGCGCAGGAGGAGGCGGCGAGCTCCGGCAGAACGTTCGTTCACGCCTACGACGACGATTACGTCATGGCCGGAAACGGAGGGTCGCTCGCCGCCGAGGTCCTCGAGGACGCGCCCGAGGCGCGCGCGTTCGTCCTTCCCGTGGGGGGCGGCGGCCTCTCGGCGGGATTTTCCTTTTACGCGAAAGAAAAGCTCCGTGACGCCGTCGTCGTCGGATGCCAGCATAAGGGCTCGCCGGGCCTCGCGCTTTCGCTGGAGAGAGGCGAGGCCGTAACATGTATGCCGGCCATTGAGACCGCCGCCGGCGGCGTCGAAGGCGGCCTCGGGGAGAGAACCTTTCAGATATTAAAGTCGCGCGTCGCCGGTGTGGGCCTTGTCGAGGAGGAGGAGATTTTTGAGGGCGTGCGCTGGATGCTCGACGAACATCAATATCTCATCGAACCTTCCGCCGCCGTTGCCGTCGCGGCCTGCCTCAAGGGGAGGGTGGGGCAGTTGAAAGCACCGGCGGCGGTCATCCTGTCGGGGCGGAACGTGAGTCTCGAGACGATAGAGAGGGTTGTGCGCCGAGGCGCTTTTCCAGCGGGAGGTCGCGGAACAGCATAGCCCTTGCCTTTCCGGACGCGCCGTGGGGGCTTAGTGGCTTCGCGGCGCGCCTTCCCCCATGAAAGTGCGGCGGCGGCTGTCGCCGCCGCCGCAGTGAGAATGCTTCCCTTCCCGGCGGCCGTCCCCCTTTTCTCGAGCCGGACCTCAGCGCGCGGAGATCGGGACGTAGGGCCGCTTGGTTTCGCCCGTGTAAACCTGGCGCGGCCTTGCGATGCGGCGTTTAGGATCCTGCCGCATTTCCATCCATTGAGCGATCCAGCCCGGCAGGCGCCCTATGGCGAAAAGAACGGTGAACATCTGAGTCGGGATTTCGAGCGCCTGGTAGATGATTCCCGAATAGAAGTCCACGTTCGGGTAGAGCTTGCGCTCGACGAAGTAGCTGTCCTTGAGCGCGATTTCTTCGAGCTCCATAGCGACATCGAGGAGCGGGTTCGTTTTCTTGAGCTTCTTGAGTACCTCGGAAGCGGTTTTCTTGAGAATCGTGGCGCGCGGATCGAAGTTCTTGTAGACGCGGTGGCCGAAGCCCATGAGGCGGATGTTGCTCTTCTTGTCCTTGCAATTCTCGAGGAATTTCTTTCCGCTGTCGCCCGATGCGATGATCTTCCCGAGCATTTCGATCACGGCCTGGTTGGCGCCTCCGTGGAGCGGACCCCACAGAGCGCTTACGCCGGCGGAGACGCTCGCAAAGAGGTTGGCGTCGGAACTGCCTACTACGCGGACGGTGCTCGTCGAGCAGTTCTGCTCGTGGTCGGCGTGGAGGATTAGGAGAAGATCGAGCGCCTTGGCCGCCGTCGGGTCCACCTTGTACTCCTCGCAGGGGGTGGCGAACATCATATGTAGAAAGTTCGACGCGTAGTCGAGCGAGTTGTCTGGATAGACGTAAGGCTGCCCGATGCTGTGTTTGTAGGAGTAGGCGCCGATGGTCGGGAATTTGGCGACGAGCAGACTCGCCGCTTCTTTCGCTTTCTCTCCCTCTCCGGCTGCAGGAGAAATGTGCTCCGGGTAGAAGGTGGCGAGCGCTCCTACGACGGCGGAGGCGATAGCCATCGGATGCGCGTCGCGGCGGAAGCCGCCGAAGAAGGACTTGACGTTTTCGTGAAGCATCGTATGGTGCGTGATGTTATCAACGAACGCAGCGAGTTCCTTCTTTTTGGGGAGAACTCCGTAGATTAGCAGGTACGCCACTTCAAGAAAGCTGCTTTTTTCCGCAATTTCTTCAATGGGGTAACCGCGGTAGCGGAGGATGCCTTTCTCGCCATTGATGAAAGTGATGGTGCTTTGGCAAGAACCCGTGTTGGCGTAGCCGGGGTCCAGCGTCGTAAGCCCGCTCTGTGGTCTGAGCTTGCTGATGTCGACCGCTATCTCGCCTTCGGACCCTTCGACAACGGGCAGTTCTAGCTCTTTACCGTTGTAAGTGAGTTTCGCAGTGGAGGCCATGTTTTGTCTTCCTTATGGGGTGTTCCGAGTGACATTTTTTTCGGTTGGCGCTTAGTAGCATGACAGCCTAAACGCGACGTTTGATACAAGAGAAAAAGGCATGTTTCACTAAAACATGGTAGCCTCAAAGCGGCGTTTGATGCAAGCGGAAAAATGCGTTCCATCGGAAACAAGGATGACACGTTTTTTGGTTGGGTCTTAGGAATATTATAGCCTGAATGCGGCGTTTAATGCAAGCGAAAAAGACGCCGCTTCAAAGAAAAAAATTAGCGCCCTTTTTCCAATCCGCCGAGAAACAGATCCACACGGATCCCGACCTGCAGCGCAAGCGCTCGCGTCGGGACATGCCCTCCGGAGAAAGAGGGTGCAGGTCAAACATAAGTTTTCGTGCCTCTTCTTTTTTGAGCTTTCCCTGTCGATGAGGTGCTCGCCAAAAAACCCTTTGTTTATAGGCAGTTATCGACCGCTTTCTCGTTGCGAGGTAAAACTTGCTCCGACTCGCTGGGGGGCGGAACTTTTATTCCATATGATAGAGGGGAGAGAGATTTTTTCGAAAAACGCGGAAAACCGGAGACGCTTCGGCGCCAGCGTCTTTGACACCCGTGTTCACGCTTTGTTATACTGAAACTGCACGGTACCAAACGGCTATGCCGAATTGCATTCTCTACCGCGATGTGCCCGCCGAAGATTTTCTGACTGCATATCGACTCCATGAGGAGAAAAGCTCTGTTGCCTATCTACCCTCGGATGCGCAGTTGCGCGACGTCGCTTTCTCGGGGCGGCAAGAGGCCGGCGGCGTCGCGCACGAGTTGGCGATTTACCTTTTCAACCAGTACGATATGGTGCGCGACGAGACGATGGCCTTCGTCGTCATCCGGACGGATCGAAGCAGCGGCAAGCTTTTGGAAAACACCGCGAAGCGCTTTCGCATCGACTTGCGGGGCCAGAAACTGGAGAGCCTCTACCGCATCGAGCCCCGCTACGGCCTCGTCGTGGGCTTGGCACGGGACTCGGTGGATTCGAGCGTGCGGCTCGACCGCGACCACTGCTATATTACCCTGGTGCTCACGCAGGATCCGTCCCATCCTGAAGTGTCGCTGCTTGAATACGTGGACAGCGATAACCGCGCCCGCTACCGGGAGATTTTCCAGGCGGCCAACCAGTGCGCGCCTCGAAAGCGCGGCCTCATGGGCTTTGACCTCTCGAAGCTGCGCAGCGGGGGACTCAAGGGCGAAGGCGAGTCCCCCTTCCGCCATGAGCATGTCCGTTACTTCGCCAATGCGCTCCGCGAGCGCTACGGCCTCAGGGAGCTTCGAATCTCGCTCATTTACAAAGACGTCACGGAGGACGACCTCAAACGTGCGATTTTGGATCCTTCCTTCGGCCTCTTCTACCCGACCGCAGAGTGCCGCTTCTTCCACTCGACGGAAGAGCTTCTGGCGTAATCTTTGGCGGGTGGCGCTCGCCCTGGCCCTGGCGCATGCCGGCGGGGCGCGCGCCGACCTTGCGGTGTTCGACAACGGGCGCATTCTCAAAATCACCTCCGCGACCACGCACGAAAACGGGAGCGTTACGCTCGTCCTCGAAGGCGGCGGCGAGATGACGCTTCCGCCCGGCAAGGTGGCGCGCGTCCTAGATGATGAAATTCCGGACTACTCCGAAGAGCTTGCCAGGGCCGTGACGCCGTACGATTCGCTTATCGAGGAAATGTCGGAGCACCACGGGGCGGATCCCCGCCTTGTGCGTGCGGTGGTGCGCGTGGAGTCGAACTTCGACCCGGCCGCCGTCTCGCGCGCCGGCGCGATGGGGCTCATGCAGCTCATGCCCTTGACGGCGCGGCAGTACGGAACCGAGAATCCTTTCGACCCGAAGCAGAACCTGGATGCCGGAATTCGGCATCTCCAGTCCCTGCTCGAAAAATACGACGACCTCTCCTTCGCGCTCGCGGCGTACAACGCGGGCGGGGAGGCGGTCGAGCGCTACGGCGGCGTTCCGCCCTTTCGGGAAACGCAGAACTACGTCCGCCGCGTCCTCCAGTTTTACCGCGGCGGCGCGCCTTCCTCATGAGCGTGTCCCGCGCACGCCGCCACCGTTCCCAGGTGCTCTTGCTCGGAGCGGTCCTTGTGTTTTTCGCGGGCACGCTTCTTTTGGTGCAGATCGTGCGCTTCCGGGCGCTCGAGCGCGGCCTCGAGGAGGAATTCGAACAGAGCGCGCTCTCCAGGGCGCGGCTGCTCGAGGGCTGGGCGCAGGAGCGTGGGTTGCTCGCCCCGGAGCGCCAGGACGATTTTTTTGAAGCGCTCCCCGCGATGCAGGACACGATAGCGTTTTCCGGGGCGGGATTTCTTTCCGAGAGGGATCTTCAAAGCGGCTCTCAGCTTTCCATCGCGGAGCGCCTGCGCCTTGGCCGCTCCAAGGCCGTGACCCGCGTTGCGGAGGATGAAGCGGCGGTCGAGTGCTACCTTCTCCTCGCCGACGGGCGCGTCCTTCGGACCACCTTTCCGGCCGCGCGCCAGCAGTGGCTGATGCGCATGGCGCGCAGACTGAGCTGGTTCGAGGGCGCGGCGCTCGTGCTTCTGTTCGGCCTTTTAATCGGCCTGTTCTTTTGGTACGCGGCGCCGTTTTCGCGCATGCTCGATGCGGCGGGAGGCGGCGGCTCGCTCTCCCCGCTGGGCGGGGACGAGCGCGCCTATTTGGTCGGGACGTTCGAGGTGGCCATGCGGGAGCTCCGGAAGCGCGCCGAGACCATGGAGCGTCTGAGCGGCGAGATCGCCCGCGGAGTGGCAAGCGGCGTCATAACACTGGACGCTGAAGGGCGCGTCGTTCGCGCCAACCAGGCCGCGCGAGGCATTCTCGGAATTGAGTCGTCCCCCGAGGGGCGAGGCTTTGCGGACGTGTTTCCCGCGGGGCGCCTGCGCGACCTTGTCGAGAACGTTCTTTCGACGCGCAAGGTCGTGAGCGAGGCCGAAACGTGCCACTCCACCTCCCAGGGGGAGGAGCGCACGCTGGCCGTCTCCCTGTCCCCGATGTACGACGCCGAAGAGACCTTCCTCGGCGCCCTCTGCCTTCTGACGGATATGACCCGCCTGCGGAACCTCGAAGAGACGCTTCGCCTCAAGGAGAACATGGCGCGCCTCGGCGAGATGACGGCAGGCGTCGCCCACGAATTCCGAAATTCGCTCGCAAGCATCCTGGGCTTTGCGCAGCTTATCGAAAAGCGCACGGCCCGCTCCGACGAGACCATCGCCGGCTATGCGCAGGAGATTCTGAGCGAAACCTCCGAGGCCCAACGCGTCGTGAACGACTTCCTGCGCTTCGCGCGCCCCGTCGAGCTCAAGCGCGAACGCGTGCTCCTTCGCCCGCTCTTTGAGGAAATCGTCCGCGAGGTCGATCGGGGAAGTGCTTCTGTCGGCGTGGAGGCGTCCCCGGAGGCTGCTTCCCTTGCCACGTCGGGCGACGCGTCGCTCCTGAAGCAGGTTTTTTTGAATCTTCTGAGAAACGCGCTCGACGCCGTCCGGGAGAAAGGCTCCGGAGGCCGGGTGCGTCTTCGGCTGGAGGACGGGGGCGAAGGCGCCCGCGCCGTCGTGGAAGACAACGGCGTCGGCATGGACGCCGAAACGAAAAGCAGGGCTTTTCTTCCCTTCTTCACGACGAAGGAGCGCGGCACGGGCCTGGGCCTCGCGCTCGTGCAGAAGATTGTCCTGAGCCACGACGGCTCCGTGCACGTTGAGAGCGAGCCTGGCAGGGGCACGCGCGCCGAAGTGACGCTTCCGAAGGCGGGGCGGGGCTGATGCGCCCCCGCGTTTCGTTGTATACTGTTTCCTGGAAGTGCTTCCGTGCTAAACGTCGCCCCACGCCTTATCATGCTGTTCCTGGCCGTCGTAGCGGTAACCCTGCTCGGCGCTACGGGCTACATGGTTTTGGAGCGCTGGGACTTCGCCGACGCGCTTTACATGACCGTCATTACCCTCTCGACCGTCGGCTACCGCGAGGTGGGGCCCCTTTCGCCTGGCGGGCAGTGGTTCACGGTCGCGCTTATCGTCGGGGGCTGGGCGGTGGTGGCCGGCGTGTTTGCCCAGGTCGCCCAGATCATCGTCCAGGGCGAGGTCAGGCATCTTTTTGAAAAAAGGAGAGTCGGCAGAATGGTCGAACGCATGAACCGTCATTTCATCGTTTGCGGATTCGGGCGCATGGGGGAGCGGATCGCCAAGGAGCTTCATGAGCGCAGGATACCCTTCGCGGTCATCGAGAAAGATTCGGACAAGTGCACCGTCCTCCGCTCCATGGGCATCCCGGTGGTTGAGGGAGACGCGTCGGACGAGAAAGTCCTTCGCGGTGCTCACATCGAGTCGGCCCGCGGTCTTGCCACGACGGTGGATACCGATGCCGAGAACGTCTATGTGGTCTTGACGGCGCGGGGAATCGCGAAGGACCTCTACATCGTGGCCCGCGCCTCGGACGAGAAGGCCTCCGAAAAGCTCCGCCGCGCCGGCGCAAGCCGCGTCATCACCCCATACACCATCGGGGGCAGGCACATGGCGCAGACGCTCATCCAGCCCGCTGCCGTGGAGTTCTTCGAGCTGGCAAGCGGCAGGGGAGACAACATGGATATCGATATCGAACGGATCACGATTCCTCCCGATTCGCCATGCGCGGGCAAGGCGCTTTCCGAATCGGGCATACGCGGCGAGACCGATATTATCATCGTCGCCGTTCAGAAGAAGAACGCCAGCATGCAGTTCAATCCGTCTTCGGCCACCGTGATTGAATCGGGCGACACGCTCATCGCAATGGGCAATCCCCGGAGCATCGAAAAGATCGGGCGGTTGGTGGGCGCAACGGAAGCGGGAGGATAGGGTTTACTAATCTGGCTATAATTCAGTTTGCATACAATGAAGGTTTTCGTTTAATGAACCTATGCTGAAACGTTTGAAAAAGGTTCCCTCACGTGTCGTTCCGGCTTGTCGGACGGGTCCGACTGATTCATGACAAAAGGTAGCAAGAAGCAATGAATTTTCTCAAACGTTTCTGGGGTGTGGCGCTTCTGGCTGTCGCTTTGGTCGTGGTGGCGGCGTGGTACTTTCTGCGCGAGGACCATACGCGCGTTCTCCTGGTGGGCTTCGACGGGCTCGACAACCGCACGCTCGACCGGCTTATCGCGAGCGGAGAGCTGCCGACGTTCGCCAAGCTGCGGAGTGAGGGTGCGTGGGGCGATTTGCGCTCCGAGCAGCCCCTCATCTCGCCCGTCCTGTGGACGAGCATCGTCACGGGGCGCGATCCGGAAGCGCACGGCATCTACAATTTCTTCGAGTTCTACGGCGACGGCGAAAAGATGCGCCCCGCCTCGTCCGAGAGCCGTCTTGCTCCGGCGCTATGGAACATCGCCTCGCACTACGGACGCCGCGTGGGGGCCGTGAACTGGTTCTCCTCGTGGCCCGCGGAGCGCATCAACGGCTTCGTGGTTACGAACGAGTGGACCCCGCAGCAGGCCGAGAAGGGACGGCGCGGCCTTTTCTATCCCGCAACGCTCGGCGAGACGCTCGCTTCCTTTGCCGTGCCGCCTCGGCAGGTTCAGGATATCTACCACCGCATCCTTGCCCCTCCCTCGATGCTGGACACCCTTTCGGAGGAGGGGCGGGCCATTTCGGGAGAGTTTTACAGTTACATGCGGGCGGCGGAAACGCACCGCGGGATGCTTTCCGCGCTCCAGGAGCGCTACCGACCCGATTTGTTCATGGTTTACTTCACGCTTCCGGACACCGCGGGGCATTTTTTCGCCGAATACGGGCCGCCTCCTCGCGAGGGCTTGCCCGAGGGCGACATGCGCGCCTTCGCGCGGGCGGTGGACAACGTCTATCGGTACCTCGACGAGGTGCTCGCCGACATCCTGGAGCTCATGGACGAGCACACGACGCTCATCATATGCTCCGACCACGGATTCCTGAGCGGCCTCGAGCGCCCGGATGTCTCCTCGCAGAGGGGCCGTGGCCATGCCGCCGTATGGCACCGCATGACGGGCGTCCTGATGCTCTACGGGCGGGGCGTCAAGCGGGGATTTGAGATTCCCTTCGAGGTGTCGCTCTACGACATCGTGCCCACCGCGCTCGCGCTTCTTGACGTGCCTCTTTCCAAGGAACTTGAGGGCGGACCGTTGGGGGAGGTCTTCGAGCGAGAGGCAATCCTGGCCTCGGCTGCGGAATTGGTGCCGTCGTATGCCGGCGTGCCCAGACGCTTGACCGTTTCCGCTACGGCCGAGGACGTCACGGAGCTTCGCAAGCGCCTCCAGGCTCTCGGCTACCTTACCGCGGGGGGAGAAGAGGAAGGAGAAGGCTGGAAAGAAGGCGCGGAGCATGTTCGCGACCTCGCCGGCACCTACGTCAATATGGGCATCGTCAAGGCGCAGAAAAAGAAACTGGATGAAGCGAGGGGGCTCTTTAAGAAAGCCGTCGAGAAGGATCCTTCCTACGCCATGGCCCATTTTTACGTGGGACGCACCGAGGTCGGGCTCGGCCTCTTGGAGTCGGCGCTCGAGTCTTTCGCGCGGGCCATCGAGGAGGATCCGGACCTCGTTCGGGCCTATCTGGATGCGGCCAAGGTATACAAGCGGCAGGGGAATTTCGAGCAGGCGCTCGCGCTTTTGGAGTGGGCGCAAACGGTGGATCCAAGGGCTCCGGACGCCTATCGCATCGAAGCCTTTCTCCATATGGAGCTCAAGCGCTATGACCGCGCCGAAGCCGCCACCCGCCGCGCCCTCGAGAATATGCGCGTTCCCGAGACACGCGCCTATTTTTTCAATCTCCTGGGGCTGATCGTCCGCGGCGACGAGGGGCGCTTCCTGGAGGCCGAGGACATGTTCCTTAAGGCGGCGGAGCTGAACCCGGGGTGGTTCGAGCCGTGGTTCAACCTCGGCGCCCTTTACGATTTGCTCGGCCGGTTTCAGGGTGCCCAGAAGGTGCTCGAGCGTGCCGAGAGCCTCGCACCCGACAACCTCGCTATCCTCAACGCCCTCGGCAAGGTTTATGCCGACTTGGGCAGCCGCCAGGAAGCTTTGAAGCATTTTCGGCGCTCCCTCGCGCTTGCGCCTGGCCAGAGTGACATACGCCGGCTCGTTCAGCTGCTGGAGGAGAAGGAAGGGGCCGCTCCGGATACCGGCGGCTGAGTCGTTCCCAGCGGAGCTCTCTCCGCGCCGGCACCGTTACGTCGAGCCGCTTACCGTGAGGCCTTCTATGGCGAGGCTCGGGGTTTCCTTGCCGGAAACAAAATAGCGCGCGTTGCCTCCCACGAGCGCGATATTTCCGAGAAGATCGAACAGATTGCCCGCCAGGGCGACGCCCGAGACGCTCTCGGCCGGCTCGCCGCCCCGGATGGCGTGCCCCGAAGCACCAAGCGAGAACTCTCCGGAGACGGCGTTCACGGTGTGAAGGCCCATCAGCTCTTCGACGTGGAGCCCTTCGCCCACCTCGCGCAACAATCCTCCGAGTCCGAGTGTTCCCGCTTCGAGGCGCATCTGGACGGAGGTGATCCGGGGAGTGGTGCTGAAGCCGGCGCGCAGGGCGTTTCCCGTGGGCGAGGTGGCGTACTTTCGCGCGGTGCGCAGGTCATGGAGGAAGGACACGAGCTCGCCGCCGCGGATGAGCACCGTGCGGTGCGTCGGCGTTCCCTCGTCGTCCATGGGCAGGGGGGAAGGGCCGCGCTCGTCGCGGGCGTCCTCGACGAGCGTCACGCATGGGGCGGCGACGCGCTCACCAAGCCTGTCCTCCAGGCGCGACTTTCCCTTGAGCACGTTTTCCGCCGAAAGCGCCTCCTCCAGGGCCTCGAGCAGGGAAGCGACCTCCGGCGGAGCGAGCACGACTGCGGCGCGCCCCGTCGGGAAAGAGGTGGGGTGGAGCTTCGCGGCGGCGCGCTCGGCGGCCGTCCGCCCGATGCGGCGGGCGTCCAGGAAGCGGAAGTTTTTCGAGAAATCGAGCTCGTGGGCCGCCTGCTTTTCCCCGTCCTCGCGTACCACGGCCTCGCCGTAGCCGTAAACGTTCGAGAACGCGTAGCCGCCCAGGAAGCCGTGCGTCGTCGCGACGGCGGCTTCGGCCGCATGGTCGACGCAGTGCGTTTCCGTGAACATGACACGCCGCTCCGCGCTATGTGCCGCCTCGGCGATTTCGAGCGCTTTCGCGATGCGCTCCTCGTCCGGGACGCCTTCGAACGACTCGAATTCCGAAGGAATTCTCTCCGAGCCCGGCGGCCCCTCGGCGGCCTGAAAGGAGAAATCTTCGTCCCGGCGGCTCAGGGTCGCGCCCGAGAGAGCGCGCTGGACGGCCTCGCGCAGCGCTTCCTTCGAGGTTTCGCTCGCGTAGGAAAATCCCATGCGGCGGTCACGGAGAACGCGCACACCGACGCCCAGCGTGTCGGCCCGCTCGACGGTCTCCACCCGGCCCGCCTTCGTGAGCACCTTGCGCCTGACGGAGCGCGACACGTAGATTTCCCCCTCGTCCGCGCGCGAGGCGCGCACGGCCTCGAGGGCCCGCTGCGCGATGTCTTGGAGGGATGTATCTGCGGCCATACGCAAACCGCCGTGGCGGGCGCGGCCCCTACCTGTCCACTTTGTGCCAGTCGTAGGGGACGTCGCCCCCGTGCGGCGGCACGCGGAACTCGTCTGGGTTTTCGTGGTTGTAGGGTTTGTCGGGAATGTTCACCAGGACGGCTTCCTCGGTACCCACACCCTTCAGGCCATGGAGGACGAGGGGCGGAATTTGAACGAGGGCGGGGTTGTGCTCGCCGAGGAAGAATTCACTCACCTCGCCCTTCGTGGGCGAGCCGTCGCGGTTGTCGTAGAGGACGAGCTTCACCATGCCGTGGACACAGGCGAGGTGGTCGGTCTGCCGCTTGTGGTAGTGCCAGCCCTTGACGACGCCCGGATAGACGGTCGTCATGTAGACCTGCCCGAAGCCGGCGAAGATGTCGTCGTCGGCGCGCAGAATCTCCATCAGCCGCCCCCGCTCGTCGGGGATGAGTTTCAAGGGTTTTATGCGAACGCCGTCGATCATGGTTTTTTCTTTCCTTGGGGTTGGTTCATAGGCTTCCATGGTATGCGATGCGGCGCATGATTGCTACACCACCTTGCGCAGCCCGTCGACGATTGAGAGGCGCGAGGCCTGGGCGGCGGGGTAGCCCCCACTCAACAGGCCGACCGCGAGGGCGACCGCGAAGCCCAGGGCGAGCGTAGGGGGCGTCACGTAGAAAACCGGAAACATCATCTCGAACGGGTTGTACAGCCGGTAGAACAGGGACGCCCCGCCGGCTCCAAGGAGGCCGCCCGCGAGCGCGATGCTCACCGCCTCGCCGAGCACCAGCGCGAGAACGCGCCCGCCCCGGAACCCGAGCGTCTTCATGACCGCCACCTCGCTCGTGCGCTCACGGTAGCTCATGGCCATGGTGTTCGCGGCGACCATCAGGATGGCGAACGCCACCGCGAGGCCAGTGTTGCGGAACAGTGCGCGTATGTTGCCCATCATGGATACGAACTCCATCTGAAACGCCTTCTCGGTCTCCGTCTTCGTGGGCGCCGCGGAATTCTCGAACATCCGGTCCACCGCCTCGGTGACGCGCGGGATGTCCTCGGCGGAAGCCACCTTCATCCAGTACGTGCCGATCAAGTCCCCCCATTCCCACGGTGCCATGAGCTCGTCGAAGTATTTGTGGTGGAAGAAGAGCTGATTCTCCTCGATACTCCGGAAGACGCCCCGGAGCTTCAGGTCGAGGTCGACGGGCCAGGCGTCACCCCGGATGTGGATCGAGTCGCCGAGCTTCCAGCCGAACTTGTCGGCGAGTTTTTTCCCGGCAATCGCCGCCGTGCGCTCCTCCGCGAAGGCTTTCCATTGTTCGTCGGGAATCTCGACCTCCGTCCAGATCTCCCGGAACGTCTCGGGGTCCGTGGCGAACTGCGCGAAGAAGTTTTTGGGCTCGATGTAGATGCCGCCGAACCAGGTGAGCGCGCCGACCTGCTCGACGCCGGGCACGGCCTCGATCTTCGCGCGGTGTGCTTCGGGCAGGGTCATAAAAAGGGAGATCTTGTGGCGCGCCACGACGCGCAACTGCCCCTCGCCGTCTTCCCCCGCGAGGTCGAGCATGTCGAGCACCGACTGCATCGTGACGAGGAGAAAGATGGACACGGCGACGGAGAGCACCGTCAGAAGAGTGCGGCGCTTCTGGCGAAGGGCGTTCTTCAAGATGAGCCGTAGCATGGCGAAAGGCCGCAGCCGGCGCCCCGCGGCGAGGATATTTTCCGGTTATTCTTTCTTCTTTCCCGACGCTCTCAGTTTGCCGAAGAAGCGGTTGAGGAAATTTCCTCTCGAAAGAAAGGGAAAGACCGGTGGTTTCCGCACTCCCATATTCGCGATCTCCCGCTTCAGGGGGACCGATTTAGGATCGATGGACTGGGCCTGCGTGAAGGCCTTCATCGCCTCCATGCGGCGGCCCTTGTCGAGGAGGAGGCGGCCCAGGTTCATGTAACAGTCCGGGTAGGCGAACTCCATCCCGCTGGCCTTGAGGCACATGTCCAGTCCCTGTTTGTAGTTTTTCTTTCCGCGCGCCATGCAGAGGCCCCTGTAGGAGAGAATGAGCCCCGGCGTCGGGTATTTCCACTCCTTGTGGCGCTCCTCCTTGTACTGCTCGAAGACCTCGAGAAGCGTGAACGCCGAGTTGTATTCTCCGCTTTCGACGAGAGTCTTGACTCGCTGAAAAATCTGCTCGGGCGGAATCTTGATCGACTGGTCTTCCATGCCGACACCCAGTATAGCATGCGGCACCCTTTTTCTAAACGGGATTCTGTTATTCCGTTAGAGCCGGGAAACTGAGTAACAAATCCTACGGGCAAGGCCCCGTGGCGGGCCAGCCGGGCTGGGCGTTTCTTTCCGCGTCGGTGCTGTCCATGCCGCAGCTCGACTCGCCTGAGGCGTTCGCCGCCGACACCACCACCCACCGATCGCCCGCCCCGAGGGAATAGTTAAGCTGCACCGTCGCGCCTAAATCCACGACGCCCGCCCCCTCCCACAGGCACCCCTGCGAAGGCGTCCCGTACCACGTGCCGATGGCGTTCTCGTAGACGACGTAGCCCGTTTCGTTCGACACGTTCTCGACGATAATTTGGTTGGTGGCTGGGACAAGTAACGCATCAGGTGAACCGACGGCCGAGGGCTCCAACGGCGGGCCCGAACACGCGCACGCGCCCGGGTCGCACTCCACCCCCGTGGGCTCCGTCACGTCGAGCACGCCGCCCGTGAGCGTCGCCGTGCCGCCCGCGTCCTCGCTCAGGCGTATCCGGTACGTGCCAGGCCCCGTGTAGTACGCCGTCACGTCGATCGGCTTCACCGGGTCCGCCGCACCGTAGTTCTTTACGACGTCGGTCCCCGAAGGGCCAATCAGCTCGATTTGCACGTTGTCCGTCGCGTTTCCGGTGTCCACCTCAGTCACGTCAAACGTCGCCCCCGCTGCAATCTCCGCGTTCCCGTTGCCGCAGTTTTCCTCCAGTCGAATCGAATAGGTGCCCGGCACGGTGTAGCAGGCCGGCAAGTCGACCGGCTGCGGATCCCCGGCCCCGAGGAGCTTTACCGGGCACGTCGTCGCGTCCGGCCGCACGATCCACGTGGCCGTGCAATTCGTCAAGTCCGGCTCCCCCTTCTGGTGCGTCAGGGTGTACGAGATGACGGCCGACGCGGCCGACTTGGTCAAGGTGAAGTCCGGCGCGAAAGGCTCCTCGGCGATCGCGCCCTTCGCTTTCGCCTTGGCTCCCGTCGTTCCGACCTCGTTTCCGCCGGGAATCGGCACGTAGGAAAGCACGTACCAAAGCTCGGCGTCCGCGACGGGCGCGGCCAGCGTGAAGTCCGGCGCGAAGTCCGACTCCGCCCAGGTGCCCGTGGCGTTCAACGGGTCGGTAAATTGTGTTCCCACTTCGTTTCCGCCGCCCGTGGCCTGGCCCACCTGCACCGTGAAGGCGGGAACCTGTGAGGGATACGCCCCTTCGTCGGAGGCGATGCCCGTCACGTCGAACGTGACGTCGTTGACGCACACCGCAAGGGAATCCACGGCGAAGGAATACGTGAACTGTTTCGCCCCGCCCGCCGGGATGTTTCCGTACGTGCCCGGGTTCGAGCACACCGCGGCCGATACCACCGATCCTACATTGACGGTCAAATCCGCAACCGTGTTGTTGGCGGTGACGCAGCCGAAATTATGGAGCTGCACCGTCACCTGCCACTCCTCGCCCGGCTCGACGAAGAGGTCGCCGTCGCCGCAGGCCTCCAGGAGCGTCGGGGTAAAACCCGTGTCGTAGGCCACGTACGGCAGGCCACAGCACGCAGGGTTGCATACTGCGGGCGAACCCTCGACGACAACGTTGTCTACACTCCAGTACATCGCAAGCCCGTCCGCTTCATAGTGCCAGCGAACCTCAACGTTAGACGCTCCAGCCGCCTGCGCCGTAATGTCCAGCACTTCCGTCGCGGCGGGAGAGATGATGTCGCCCATATACTGGGCTAGGTTCACCCACGTTCCTCCCGTCTTGCTGCTCCGGACATCCACGTTCGCGAGATCGGTGCCGGCAATATATTCATGGTCAAAGCGGAGTGTGACAACAATCATGCCGGAAGCGTCCATGAGCGGCGTGATGAGCTGCTCGTCCATATCCGTGCCGGTGCATCCGTTATCTACAAGCATATAAGGATCAGGGAATGAATTGCGGGCGCACGGATCGCCGACCGTAAAAGTGTCCCACCACGTCCCGGGTTCGAGGCCATCCACCACCGTCCACGAACCCGGCAGTCCCGAGTTGAAGTTCTCTGAAAGCAGCGTAGAGGGTGCTCCCACGCTGCCCACCAGCACCTGAAACGCCGTGGGGCCGGAGAAGGGACCTTCGAAACTGTCTTCGTACGAGAGATCGAGCGTGAAATCAATAAACGTCCCGCAGGGCACGCCGACGTCCACGATGAACCGAAACGGCGTGGGCGGCGTTCCGGTCGACCCCGCGGAAATGTTGGGAAAGGAAGCGCCGTTGACCGTCAGCACGATACCCGGCGTCGTCGTGGAAAGCACTCCGCTCGCCTCGAAGGCGTCCGCATCCCCCGCGTTTTGCACCGTGACGCTGAGGTCGATGGTCTCCCCGGGGTCCACGACGCCGTCGGCGTTTCCGCAATCGGTGACGGCGTGGCTGTCGTAAATTAGATACGGTGCGCACTTGGGACCGACCGTGGCCGCCGTGTCGTCAACGGTGACGGCGTGGTTGCCGTCGGGTGTTATGACCGCGGCCCCCACCGCCGCCGTCGTGCCCGTCTCGGTTGCTGTAGGATCGCCGTCCACCTCGGTGGTGTCCGCGAGTAACGTGCACGAGGGAGCAATGCCTCCGCTCGCGTCCAGCTTCAAGACCCAGAAATTGGGGCAAGTCGTACACAAACCACAAAAGCAAGTGGGATCTGCGGTCACGGAGAAGGAGTCGGTCGATCCCGCCACGACGTAACCGCCGTCCGTGGTCTGCCGGATCGAGCGGGCTTCCTCCCACGAAAAGCCGCTGTAGATCTTCTGCCACTGGATTGCTCCCAGGTCGCTCAATTTCAAAACCCACGCGGAACCGCCCGGCCCCATATCCGTGTATCCCGCCACGACGTAACCGCCGTCCGTGGTCTGCTGGATGGAGTTGGCTAGTTCCGAATCAGGGCCGCCGTAGGTTTCCTGCCACTGGATTGCTCCCAGGTTGTTCAACCTCAAAACCAACATATCGCCCGCGGTGCCGAAAGAGTAGGTCTGTCCCGCCACGACGAACCAGTCGTCCGAGGTCTGCTGGACGGAGTAGGCTCGATCCAAAGACGCGCCGCCATAAGTTTTCTCCCACTCGATTGCTCCCAGGTCGCTCAATTTCAGAACCCAGATATCCCCGTTGGGCTCGCTGAGGGATTCCGCAACTCCCGCCACGATGAAACCGTAGTCCGAGGTCTGTCGGATCGAGTTGGCTTCCTCTGTGTAAGCGCCGCCGTACGTTTTGTCCCACTCGATCGTTCCGTCGGGATTCAGCTTCAGAACCCAGACATCCCCGTCGGAATCGCCGAAGGATTGCGTATATCCCGCCACGACGTAACCGTCGTCCGCGGTCTGCTGGATGGAGTAGGCTCTATCGTCCGAAGCACCTCCGTAGGTCTTTTCCCAGTCAATTGTTCCGTCGGGATTCAGCTTCAGAACCCAGACATCATAGAAGCTTGCACCAAAGGAAGCCGTAAAACCCGCTACGATAAAACCGCCGTCCGCGGTTTGCTGGATCGAGGTGGGCCAATCGGTGAAAAAACCGCCGTAGGTCTTTTCCCACGTTATATTGCCGAACGCGTCCAATTTCAAGACCCAGAAATCGCCGTTGAAAGTGTCGATGATCTGGCTTGTTCCCGCCACGACGAAGCCGCCGTCCGAGGTCTGCCGGACGGACTGGGCTTCAGCCCAATTGTCATAGCCGTATACGCGCGCCCAGGTCGAGCATGGCGACGTATCTCCCGTGAGCGTAATATCGTAGCCCCGATTATCTCCGAACGTGCCGTCGAACTGTAGCACCTTGATGTGGTACGTCCCGACCGCCGGGGCCGTCCAGCCCGCAATTTTGGAGGCCGAACCGACGCCGCCGTCATCGTCCGAGGTGATAAGTGAGGAGCAATCCGTGTCGTAAAGCTCCAACACCGTGTTGGCGCTCGCGCCGAGGTTCGACGTTTCAATCGTGTACGTCCGCCCCGTGCAGGCGTTGAAGTTTATCCAGTCCGCGGCGTCTTGGCAGAAGTTATGGGATTGGGTGTCGCCGCCGTGCATGATCGTCTTAGAGGAAAAGCACGCGTCATCCTCCTCGTACGCGTCCGGCGTGCACTGGGCGAAGGCAGGGGGGCCTGAAAGAAAACACAGTGCGGCGCCGAGAAGGAGCGGAAAAACCCGCCCTTTCACCCCGGTGCCCGCCACTATGCTAACCCTCAGCATGGCTATGCTCCTAGTATGCTTCCCTCTCCTTTGATAGGCTACGCCTTTCTTATGGAAAAAGTCAAGCTATAAAGCAAGTTCGGGTCCGAGGGCTCGGAAAGATTCCGGGCGGGCTGTAAGCAACCAGCGGCCGCCGCGTGAAATTCCTGCGAACCCATGCTACAATTCGGTGTTATCTCACGGTTCGAATGCGCATGGACGTCGTTCTGCGGAGGAGAAGCAGTAGCGATACATGGCAAAAAAAGCTGAGAAACGGGAAACCTCCAAGAAAGCCGCGACAGGCCGGGGCGGACCGCTGGCGCGCGTCCTTCAGAGCGAGAACGAGCGCCTGCGGGCGCTCCTCGAGACGGCGCACTCGCTCACCTCGACGCTCGCCCTCGACGAGGTGCTCGACCGCGCGATGAGCGCCGCCGAGCGCTTCCTCCGGGCCGAGTCTTCGAGCATCTGGCAGATTGACGAAGCCAAGGGCGAGCTGTACTTTCGCCTGGTCCACCTGAAGACCGCGCCGGCCGACGAGGTCAAGCAGATTCGCCTCAAAATCGGCGAGGGCATCGTCGGCTGGGTCGCCCTCCACGGCGAGCCCGCTATCGTGAACGACGTCCAGAAGGACCCGCGCTGGAGCGCCGCGGTGGACGCGAAGGCCGACTTCGAGACGCGCTCTATCCTCAGCGCTCCCCTTCGCGTGCGCGACCGTCTCGTGGGCGTCATTCAAATGGTTAACAAGATCGGCGCCGATGCCTTCAGCGAGGATGATCTGCGTGACCTTACCGTGCTCGCGGATCTCGTGGCCATCGCCCTGGAGAACGCCCGGCTCTACGAGGAGCAGCGGGAGACGTTCGTGGGCACGGCGACGGCCCTTGCGCTCGCCATCGAGAGCCGTGACAAGTACACCGGGGGGCACACGAAGCGCGTCCTGGATTTCGCCTATGCCGCGGGGCGGCGGTTGGGGCTGGAGGGCGAGGAGCTTGAGAATTTGAAGCTTTCGGCCATCCTCCACGACATCGGGAAAATCGGTATTCCCGACAACGTCCTCAACAAGCCCGGCTCCCTCACCGAGGAGGAGTTCAAGGTCATGAAGCGCCACCCGAAAATCGGCGGCACCATCATGTCGAAGATTCCTTTTTTGGAAAACATCCTCGACGGCATGCGCTACCATCATGAGACGCTCGACGGGAAAGGGTATCCTTACGGCCTTCGGGGCGAGGATATCCCCCTTCAGGCGCGCATCGTGGCCGTGGCCGACGCGTTCGACGCCATGACCTCGAATCGCCCTTACCACGACGGCAGGCCGGTGGCGGAGGCCGTCGCCGAGCTGCGCCGCTGCTCGGGCACCCAGTTCGACGCCGACGCGGTCGAGGCGCTTGCCGCCGCCCTCGAAGCGGGGGAAGTGGACCTTGCGCCCCCCCCCTCTGACGACCCGGGCGAAGCGGACGAGTAGGCCCGGACTTCCGACTTGTCCGAAAAAACCGGCTTTCCGGGGAGAGATATCTGAGGGTTTTTCGGAAAATTCTGGCTATTTTCAGAAAAACCTTGCTTTTTTGGAGAAATGGCATATAGTTATAATTTCAGGGAACGAGGTATGCCATGGGGACAGAGGCCGGAGCAGGGACGCACGAGACCCTCGACGCCATTCTTCGCGGGCGGGTGAAAATCGCCCAGCGCCGCCGCGGCTACCGCTTCACCGTGGACGCGCTGCTTTTGGCCGATTTTATTCGCACGCGCCCCGACGACCGCCTTCTGGACATCGGCACGGGCCACGCCGTAATTCCCCTGATACTTTTCCGGACGCGCTCGTTCCGCCACGTAACGGGCCTCGAGGTGCAGCGGGGGCTTGCCGCTCTCGCCAAACGGAACGCCCGCCTCAACGGCGCGCGTGGGAAGGTGAGCGTAGTCAAGGGGGATGTTCTCGCGTTCCGCGCTTCGCGGCCTTTCGACGCCGTGTTCTCGAACCCGCCCTACCGCGTCGTGGGGCGCGGGCGCCTCGCGCGGGACGAGGAGAAGGCCGTTGCCCGCCACGAGCTTCGGCTGACGCTGCGGGAACTTTTCGGGGCGGCGCGGCGGCTTCTCCGCGAGCGCGGCCGTTTCACGCTCATTCATCTCCCGGAGCGCCGCGCGGAGATGGACACCCTGGCCCGCGAGCTCGATTTCTCGCTCTGGCGCGAGCGCCTCGTCTGCTCCCGCCGGCGGGGACGGCCCGTCTTTGTTCTTCGCGAGTTTCGCTTGCTGGCTCCAAGGCGCAAGCCGATGAGGCGGCCCCCGCTTGTCCTCTTTACCCCAACGGGGAGATACACGCGCGAGGCGCAGAGCATTTTCGCGGGACGAAGGGCCTAGCGGCGCGCCGGGGGCGCAGAAGGCGCCCGAAGCCCTGTAAATTTACACAGCCCCCCCCCTGTACCGCCTGACGCGGCACGTCACTCGCGCCCGCCGCCCCGTCGTGGCATAATGTTTCTCCATGAATGCGCTCCCCCTCATGATCGGCGCGCTGTGCGTCCTCGCCATCGGCTACCGCTACTACAGCGCGTTCTTGGCGGCGAAGGTTGCAGCCCTCGACGACTCGCGCGAAACGCCCGCGCACACCCTGAACGACGGGCAGAATTTCATGCCCATGAACAAGTGGGTGCTTTTCGGGCACCACTTCGCCGCCATCACGGGCGCGGGGCCGCTCATCGGCCCGGTGCTCGCGGCGCAGTTCGGGTATCTGCCGGGGCTGGTGTGGCTCGTCGTGGGCGTGGTGCTCGCGGGGGCGGTGCACGATTTCATCATCATGGCGGCCTCCGTGCGGCGCGGCGGCAGGTCCCTGGCCGAGATCGCCCGCAGCGAGATCAGCCCACTCGCGGGCATCGTCGCGGCGCTCGCCATCCTGTTCATTCTGATTATTGCACTTGCGGGCCTCGGCATGGTGGTCGTGAACGCCCTGCGCGAAAGCTCCTGGGGGACGTTCACCGTCGCCGCCTCCATTCCAATCGCGCTTTTCGTCGGCTGGTACATGACGAGCTTCCGCCCGGGGAAAGTCGTCGAGGCGTCCGCCATCGGAATGTCGGCCCTCCTGGTGTGCGTGTATCTGGGCGGCGAGCTCCGGGAGACGGGCCTTGCCTCCTTCCTCAGTTACGACGCCCACACGCTTACGATCCTCCTCGCTGGCTACGGCTTCATCGCCTCCGTGCTTCCCGTGTGGCTCCTGATGTGCCCGCGCGACTACCTGAGCTCCTATTTGAAGCTCGGCACCATCGCGCTCCTCGTGACCGGGATCCTCGTCGTCAACCCCGAGCTCAAGATGCCCGCGCTCACGGACTTCATCCACGGCGGCGGCCCGATCGTGCCGGGGAAAATTTTCCCCTTCGTCTTCATCACCATCGCCTGCGGCGCCATCTCGGGCTTCCACGCGCTCGTGGGCTCGGGCACGACGCCCAAGATGATCTCCAAGGAGACCCACGTCCGCACCATCGGCTACGGCGCGATGCTCTGCGAGGGCCTCGTGGGCGTCGTCGCCCTGATCGCCACCTGCGCCCTCTACGAAGGCGACTACTTCGCCATCAACCTGACGCCGGAGCAGTGCGTGACCTACGGCTGCGCGGAGGTGGAGCTTCCCGCGCTGAGCGCGGCCGTGGAAACGGACCTGCACGGGCGCACGGGCGGCGCCGTGTCGCTCGCGGTCGGGATGGCGCAGATTTTCTCCGGCATCCCCGGCCTCAGCCACCTCATGAAGTACTGGTACCACTTCGCCATAATGTTCGAGGCGCTCTTCATCCTCACGACGATCGACACCGGGACGCGCATAGCCCGCTACGTGCTTCAGGAATTCGCCGGGAAGCGCTGGAAGAAATTCGGCCGCACCGACTGGCTCCCCGCGAACCTCATCGCCTCGGGCGCGGTCGTCGTGGCGTGGGGCTACTTCATCTGGACGGGCACGGTGCGCACCATCTGGCCGATGTTCGGCATCGCCAACCAGCTGCTCGCCGCCGCGGCGCTCGCCGTCGGCACCACGGTCATCATCAAGGAGGGGCGCGCGCGCTACGCCTGGGTGACGGCTGCGCCCATGGCGTTCGTCGCCGCGACGACGCTCTACGCCGGCTGGCTTTCCATCACGGACAATTTCCTGCCGCTCGCCGAGACCGCTCCGTTCCGCGCGTACCTGAACGTCGCGCTCACGGTGGCGATGATGGCGATGATCCTCATCATCATTGTGGAATCGGCGCGCGTGTGGTGGAGGGAGCTGCAGAAAAGCAAGGGAACATCGGCGGCGTAGCCGGTGACGGTCGACGCCCGGCGGCCTGTGCCGCCGCGTGATTTGACAGGCCGAGCTCTCGCTCCTTATGCTTGTCGTATGTCGAGGTCGAGCATTGTAGACTCGCTTCTGCGGGCGGCGCTTTTTCTGGGCGCCGCCGTGGACGTGGCGCTCGGCCTTCTCATTCTTTTCTTCCCCCGCGCGCTCTCCGTGCTGCTCGACGTGCCGCTTCCCCGGGAGATGGTCTACCTCTGGCTCGCCGGGCTTTTGGCCGTGGGCCTGGGCGCGGCCTACGCCCTCGCGGGCTGCAACCCGGTGCGCTACTTCGGCAACGTGGTCCTGGCCGCCGCGGTGCGCCTTGCGGGCGCCTTTTTCTTTCTCGTCGTCGTGGCCACGGGGTACGCCCCGCGCGTCTTTCTCGCGTTCGCGCTCATGGACGGCGCCTTCGGCCTGGTGCACGCCTTCCACGCGGCGCGGCTTGTCCGCCTCGGCGGGCTTGTCCGTGCCGATGTGTCGCGGGATAAACTTGAGGCGGGCTCGCCCTCTCCGGCGACCGAGCCTCCTGCGCGGCCTTAGTCCTCGAGAAGACCGTGGTGCGCCTCGACCGTCGTTCTGAGGCCGCCGCGCACCATGAAATCCCCCCGCACGAGCGCCCACCGGGGCCTTGCGGCCTTCACGATGTCGCGCAGGATGCAGTTCACGGCGTTTTCGTAGAAAATGCCGAGGTCGCGGTAGGAGAGGAGGTAGTACTTTAGGGACTTCAGCTCGAGGCACCGCGCGTCGGCCGCGTACCGGATGGTGATTTTTCCGAAGTCCGGCAGCCCCGTCTTCGGGCACACCGAGGTGTACTCGAGCGCAGTGATGGTGATCTCGGTGCCCGGAAAGCGGTTCTCCCAGCATTCGATGGGCGGGTGTTTCGCCGAAATGCCCGCCCTGGCGTGCGCCGCCGTGTAGGCGCGGCGGCTCGCGGCCTTCCCTCTTGCGCGGGCGGTCTTTTTGCGCGGCATGGGAAGAGTGTAGCAACCGGGCGGGGAAAGGGTCAAGCCGGGGCGCGCGTCCCGCGCGACGGGGTTTGCAAAAAAAGATATTTTCGCTTCTAATGTCAGTATGGCGGCGGAGAAAATCAAGGCCGTGGGCATGCTCTCGGGCGGCCTCGACAGCACCCTCGCCGCGGCGCTCGTCAAGCGGCAGGGCGTCGAGGTCTTCGGGGTAAATTTTTCCACGGGCTTCTGCGTGGACGACCACAAGCGCGCGGGCATCCGGAACGACGACAGGAAAAAACCCAAGCGCCACGAGGCGCTGCGGGCCGGCTCGGACCTGGAGGTGCCCGTCGAGATTATCGACGTCTCTAAGGAGTACCAGGACGTCGTCACCAGGCCGAAGTACGGCTACGGCTCGGCCATGAACCCCTGCATCGACTGCCGCATCTTCATGTTCCGCCGCGCGAAGCGGTACATGGAGGAGGTGGGGGCGCGGTTTATCTTCACGGGCGAGGTCCTGGGGCAGCGTCCCATGTCGCAGCACCGCCGCGCGCTCGACATAGTCGCGCGCGACTCGGGCCTCGAGGGCTACCTGGTGCGGCCGCTTTCGGCCCGGCTGCTTCCGCCCACGGAGCCCGAAAAGTGCGGATGGCTCGACCGCGAGCAGCTGGGGGACATTTCGGGACGCTCGCGCAACAAGCAGATGGAGATCGCCGAGCGCCTCGGCGTCGCCGACTACCCGCAACCCGCGGGCGGCTGCTGCGCTCTGGTGGACAAAAACTTCGCCCGGAAGCTCGAGGACCTCTGGGAGGCCAAGGGAGAAAAGAGCTACACGACGGAGGAGGCCCTTCTTCTCAAGGTGGGGCGCCACCTGAGGCTCTCGCCGCGCCTGAAGCTCATCGTCGGGCGCGACGAGGGCGAGAGCCGCTTCCTCGAGCGCTACGCCGAGGGGCGCACGCTCCTGCGCCCGGCATCCCGCAAGGGCGCCACGGCGCTCACCGAGGGCGAGCCGGCCGGCGAGGAGGAGATACGCACCCTTGCGTCCATCGTCGCCTTCTACAGCGGCGAGAGGGGCGAGCCGGAGGCTTCCGTCGAGTGCGTCGCAAACGGCGCGTCGCGGACGCTTGAGGTCAAGCCCGCCGAGCTCGCGTGGATCGACACCCTGCGGATCTAGCGGCCGGCGCGACGCTCCTTAGGAAAAATGGGGTAGAAAAATGGTGGGCGCTACAGGGCTCGAACCTGTGACCTCTGCCGTGTGAAGGCAGCGCTCCACCACTGAGCTAAGCGCCCACGAGACGGTCTAAATTTTTTCGATTCTCATGATAGTGCGGCGGCGCTTCCCAGGTCAAGCGCGCGGCGCTCCGCCGAAAAAGGCGCGACGGGGCCGCTTTTCGGCTATCATGTCCCCGCGAGAACATGGCTATAAGACACTACGTTGCGCTGTTCGTTCTCCTCCTGCTCGCGGCGCCGCTCGCCGGGGCGCAGGGGGACGAATCGACCGCGCCCCCGGGCGGCGGGGAAGAAGTGAGGCGCTCGCCCCACGACGAGGAGTTTTCCCAGAGGGAAAAAGAATACGAGGAGCTCATCGAGGAGGTGCGCCGCGCCGCCCCGGAGTACGCGAGCCTGCACTACCCCAGGCCGAGGGGGTACGAGGAAATTTCCGAAATATGCCTCGCCGAGGAGGACGCGGCGCTTTTGGAATACATAGTCGGCGAGAATTTTTCCGCACTCTGGGTGCTCCGGCGGCCCGGTGCGGAAGACGGCAAAGAAGAAGGGAAAGAAAAGGAAGAAGCCGGTCTTTCGGTCTTCGTGCTGGAGCGCGACGAGGTGGTCGAGGCGGCGCGCGCGTTTTACGAAAGTATTTCCGACCCGCTCTCCTCGGATTACAAGGAGCGCGGGCAAGCGCTTTACGAGCTCGTCTTCCGGCCCGCCGAGCCTCTTCTGGAGGGAAAGACCGACCTCTTCATAGTGCCCGACGGCATTCTCACTTATGTTCCCTTCGAGGCCCTCGCGGACGAGCGGGGGCGGTATCTCCTCGACCGCTTCACGATGACCTACGCCCCCTCGGCCTCGGTGCTGGCGGATATTCTTCAAGAGCAGGCCAAGGGACCCGCCGCGGACGCGGGGCGGAAAACCGCCTTCCTGGGCGTGGGCGACCCGGTTTTTTCCGAGTCCGGAAAAAGCACGCAGGAAGAACATGAAAAACAGGAGAAACAGGAAAAACCGGAAGAAGGGGAAGGGGAGGGCGGCGGCGATTCTTTTCCGGACGAGCCGGCGACCTTGCGCGGCCTCTACGAGGAGGAAGGCTACAGCTTCGCGCGCCTTCCCTACACGGGGGTCGAGGTGGAAGCGGTCGCGGAGCTTTTCGGAAGCGGTGAGGAAGACGTACTTCTGCGCGGGCGGGCGCGGGAGGAGGAGATCAAGCGGCGCGACCTCGCGAAGTACGAAATAATTCATTTCGCGACGCACGGCGTCGTGGACGAGGAATTTCCGCCTCGAAGCGGCGTCGTCCTGTCGCTTCCGGGCGGGCCGAGGGCCGGGGAGGACGGCTTCCTTCAAGTGGCCGAGATTTTCAACCTGCGCCTCGACGCCGACCTCGTGACGCTCTCGGCGTGCCGGGCGGGCCTGGGCGAGGATACGGTGCGCGGCGAGGGGCTGGCGGGCCTTACGCGCGCGTTCCTCCACGCGGGCGCCCCGAGCGTGCTCGTCTCGCTCTGGAGCGTCAACGAGCTTACGACGGCGCACCTGATGAAGCAATTTTACACCCGCCTGCGGGAGGGGCAGACGAAAGCCGAGGCGCTCCGCGGGGCGCGCAGCGCCATGGCGGAAAAGAAGATAGACCTCGGGCCCCTCAAGCGCCGCCTGCAGGAACGCGAGGCCGCCGCGGCCAGCGACGGGAAAGCGGACGCGCCCCCCGCAAAGAAGGGCGGCCGGCGCATGGACGCCTCGCATCCCTTCTACTGGGCCGCCTTCGTCCTCGTGGGAAGTCCGGGGTAGCTGAGCGGATGGCCGTTAGCCTTTGGCCGTTGGTGACTCGCCTTCGCGCCCGCCGTCCGCAAGCAGCTTGCTGCGGCGGACAGGTAGCTCATTATGCAAATGCGAAAACGCTGCAGAGGCTTCGGCGGAGCGAGGGCGGAATTTAATTTTCTTTCTTGTCGCTAACTGCTAATCCCCTCCTTGCCTCCGCCCCACTCCGTGGGATAGAATGTTTTTTCATGCTCGAGCGAATCCAGAAAGAACTCAAGGGGGGGATGAAAGCGCGCGACGGGGTGAAGGTCAGCGTCCTCCGGCTGCTTCTTTCGGAGTTTAAGAACGAGAAAATCAAGCTGGGGCGCGACCTGGAGGACGAGGAGGCGCTCGCGCTCGTCAAGCGCGCCGCGAAGAAGCGCGAGGAGGCCGCGCGGGAGTACGAGAAAGGGGGCCGCCCCGAGCTGGCGGAGAAGGAGCGCGGCGAGAAGAAGATTCTCGAAACTTATCTGCCGGCGCAACTCGGCCGCGAGGAGGTCGAGCGCCTCGTCGAGGAAACCATCAAGGAGCTCGGCGCATCTTCTCCGAAGGACCTGGGGCGGGTCATGGGCGCCGTGATGAAGGAGCACCGCGCGGAGGTGGACGGGGCGCTGGTGCGCGAGGTCGCGGCGAAGAAGCTTGAGCCGCCGGGTCAGCCTGAATCGGATCAGCCTGAGTCATGAGTGAATTGCTGAGCCTCCTGCGGCAGGGCGGCGCTGTGGCGTGGTGCGTTGTGGGCGCCCTGCTCGTTCTTTCGGTTTTGTCGTGGGCCGTGATGGGCCTGAAGTGGTTCCAGATGCGCGCCGTCCGCCGCAGCGACGCCAATTACCTCGAAGCCTTCCGGCGCAGCCGGAACCTCAAGGAGGCCCAGCACGTGGCGGGGAACTACCCGCAGGGGACGCTATCGGCGCTCTTCCGGGAGGGCTACGGCGAGCTCTCGAAGCAGTCGTCGCAGCCGCAGCAGCCCGACGCGAGCGGCCGCACGGACGCCCCGCCCGCCGCGTACGTGAACGTCGCGGGCCTCGAGCGCGCGCTTCGCCGGGCGCGGCAGGTCGAGGCCGGGCGGTTAAGGAAGAATCTCGCCGTGCTCGCCACGACGGCGAGCGTCTCGCCGTTCATCGGGCTCTTCGGCACCGTCTGGGGCATCATGAACGCCTTTCGCCAGATCGGCATGCAGGCCTCGGCCAGCCTGGCTGTCGTGGCCCCCGGCATAGCCGAGGCGCTCGTGGCGACCGCCGCGGGCCTCGCGGCGGCCATCCCGGCGGTGCTCGGCTACAACTATTTCAACGCCCGCGCGCGCGAGACTTCTTCTGAGATGGACAATTTCGCCCTGGAGTTCGTGAACCTCGTCGAGAACATCGCCCTCCGCGACGGGACGCTGGTGAAGTGAGGGGCGCCGTGCCTAGCGCCTGGGAGCCGCCGCAGGACCAAGGTGACGCCGAGGACGGCCCTCTCGCCGAGATAAACATCATCCCCCTCGTGGACGTCATGCTCGTCCTTCTCATCATTTTCATGATCACGGTGCCCATGATGAAGGCCGGCGTGGACGTGTCGCTCCCCCGCGGCGAGCACGCCGCGCCCATGGAGGAGGAAAGAATCGTGATTGCGCTCACGCGCGACAAGGAGGTCTTCATCGAGGAGGAGCCCGTCCACGAGGCCGTCCTCACGGAGCGCCTCGAGGCCGCGGCCGCGGCTGGCACGTCCGTGTACCTCTACGCCGACCGCGCGCTTCCCTACGGCGACGTGATGGAGTTCATGGACCGCCTCAAGGGTGCCGGCATCGAGACCGTGGCGCTCGTGATGGAGGAAAGGCCGCTGAAATAGGTGCCGGCGCGGGAAAGGGCGACCCGGTTTTTCCCCGCCGCTGGCGTTCCCGGTGCCGCAGCGGTTAAAATCCCCCCATGAACCTTCTCGTCGTGCAGACGGCCTTCCTCGGAGACGCGGTGCTTACGACGCCGCTTCTGCGGGCGCTCAAGGAGACGCACCCCGGCTGCCGCCTCACGCTCCTTACGACGCCGGCCAACAAGGCTCTCCTTGAAGGCCTTATGGAGGTGGACGAATTTCTTCTGGACCGGAAGCGCGAGGAGGGGGTGTTGCGCGCCTCGCTCAGGCTCCTGGGGCCGCTACGGGAGGGGAACTTCGACCTCGCCGTCGCGGCGCACCGCTCGGCGCGCACGGCGCTTCTGCTCGCGCTGGCACGCATCCCGCGGCGCGTCGGCTTCGACGCCAATCCCCTTTCGCGCCTCTACCATCAGCGCGTTCACGACGACCCCGCCCGGCAGGCGGGGCGCCGCTACCTGCTGCTCATGAAAGCGTTCGACCGCGACCCCGCGAGCTTCGACCACCAGACCTTCCTTCGCGTGGACCCGGAGCGCTACGCGCACGTGGACGCGGTGCTGCGCGAGCGCGGCTTCGACGGCTCACGCCCCGTCGCCGTCCTTGCGCACGGCTCGGTATGGGTGACCAAGAAATGGACGGAGGAGGGGTACGCGGCGCTTGCCGACTTTCTCCGGGAAAAACGGGGTTTCGACGTCGTGCTGGTGGGCGACGCCTCGGAGCGCGAGCGCGCCGCCCGCATCTGCGCGCTGAGCCGCACGGAGCCCGTCGACCTGACGGGGCGGACGACGCTTGCCGACGTCGTGGCGCTCATCGCGCGCTGCGACTTCGTCGTCTCGAACGACAGCGCGCCGCTACACATCGCCTCGGCCTTCCGCAAGCCGCAGGTCGCCGTTTTCTGCTCGACGGCGCCCGAGGCCGGCTTCGTCCCGACGCACGAGCGCTGGGCCGTGGCGCAACTCGAGGGCCTATACTGCCGCCCCTGCGGCGTGCACGGCGCGAAGCGCTGCCCCGAAGGCCATTTCCGCTGCATAAAGGAGCTTGCGCCCGAGGCGGTCTTCGAGGCGGCCGAGCGCGTGCTCGGCCGTCCGCCCGGGCCCGCGGATACGGCGGGGGAGGGCGGGGCGGCTTCTTCCTAATTTCAGGTTTGATTTCTTTTTTTGACCGTGCTACCATGGAGTGCGTGTAAGGGGTACCCTCCCGAGGGCCGAGTCCGCATCCCGCGCGCACAAGTAACTGAGGAAGAATTTTTCCGACGTGAGATAGTAACGGTATGGAAACGGCGGTACGGACGCTCGTCGACGAAACGCCCGACGAATACCTCGAGCTGGAAGAGGAAGACCTCGTCGAGCGCATCCGCGCGCGAAAGCGGGAGTACGGCAAGCGCATGGTGGTGCTCGGGCACAACTACCAGCGCCACGCCGTCTATTCGCTCGCCGACTTCCACGGCGACTCCTACGGGCTGGCCAGGGTCGCCACCGAGCAGAAGGACGCCGAGTTCATCGTCTTCTGCGGCGTGCGCTTCATGGCGGCGACGGCGCGCGTCCTCGCCCAGCCCCACCAGACGGTCATCCACCCCTCGCATCTGGCCGGCTGTCCCATGGCCGACATGGCGAGCATCCATCAGGTGGAGAAAAGCTGGAAGGAGCTTTCGGAAGTCTTGGACGTCCGCCGCGTCATCCCCATGACCTACATGAACTCGGACGCCAGCCTGAAGGCTTTCTGCGGCGAGAACGGCGGCATCGTCTGCACGTCGTCGAACGCCGGGGGGGCTTTCGAGTGGGCGTTCGCGCGCGGCGACAAAATCCTCTTCTTTCCCGACGAGCACCTCGGGCGGAACACGGCGAACAGCCGCGGCATCCCCAAGGAGGAGCACCTTCTTTGGGACTACCGCAAGCCCCTGGGCGGCGCCGCGCCGGAGCGCGTCGAACGAGCCAAGGTGCTTTTGTGGAAGGGCTTCTGCCACGTCCACCAGTGGTTCACGCCGGAGCACGTTATCGAGATTCGCGAGAAATACCCCGACGCGAAGGTCGTCGTACACCCGGAGTGCACTGAGGAAACCGTCGCCGCGTCCGACGCCGCAGGCTCGACGGGCTTCATCGAAAAGTACGTCCGGAACGCGGAGCCGGGGAGCGTCATCGCCGTCGGGACCGAGATCCAGATGGTCTCGCGCCTCGCGTTCCAGCACCAGGACCGCACCGTGCTTCCCCTCTCGCGCTCCCTCTGCCCCAACATGTACAAGGTGAACCTCGGCAACCTGGCCTACTCCGTGGACCACCCGGGGGAGGTGAACGTGGTGACGCTTCCCCAGGACATAATCGACAAGGCGCGCATCGCCCTCAAGCGGATGCTCGAGGTGAACTAGATACTTCGGATTACCTTCTCGGCGCGCCGAAGGCGTTCTGGAGGAGCGTGACCTGGGGCTCCGCGCCGGCCAGGGAGACGCCCACCAAATCGAAGCGGAGGGAGCGGTCTTCGATTCTCTTCCGGGCGCAGTAGAGGCGCGCGAGGGCGATGAGCTTCTTCCGCTTGCCGGGCGTGATGTTGAGGAAGGGGCTGTAATCGTCCCCTTCGCGGCGGGTTTTGACTTCGACGAAGACGAGCGCGCCACCCTCCTCGGCAACGATGTCGATCTCTCCTATCTTGAGGCGCACGTTCGTTTCCACGATGCGGTAGCCGCGCTCCTTCAGGTGGCGGCGCGCGAGGCGCTCCCCCTCCGCGCCCGTGCGCAGGTGCGGCGCCCTCCGCCGCCAGAGTCGCTTGAGCCACGTACGCATCGCAGGGGAATTATACCTTGGAATTGCCGGCGGGGCTTGGAAAGCTCTTACTTTTTATGGTAAGCTGAGGGGTCAGGGGTAAATTATGAAGAAAAGCACGCGGTTTGCGCAGCCCGACGAGGTCGGAAAGAAATGGTGCGTGGTGGACGCCGCGGGGAAGCCGCTGGGGCGGCTTTCGTCGCGGGTCGCGTGGCTGCTCATGGGCAAGCACAAGCCCAAGTACTCGCCCCACGTGGAATGCGGCGATTTCGTCGTCGTGGTCAACGCCGAGAAGGTGCACCTCACGGGCCGCAAGGAAGAGCAAAAACTTTACCAGTGGCACACCGGCTATCCCGGCGGCCTCAAGGAGCGCCGGGCCTCCGAGATGCGCGCCAAGCAGCCTGCGAAGCTTGTGGAGTGGAGCGTCTACGGCATGCTTCCCAAAACCCGCCTGGGGAAGCGCATGTTCAACCGGTTGAAGGTCTATGCCGGACCCGACCATCCTCATGCGGCGCAGAGTCCGGAGGCCGTGGAGATATAGCGTCGCTCACTGGTCGCGGCGTGGGACGCCGCACGGCTTCGGAGCAGGGACCAGCCTGTCGTTGAGCCGTTTGTGACATTCATCACAGATTAAAAGAGGGGTGTATGGTTATACTGGGGGGATTGGATCTTAGGACCATGGCTGGAAATCCCGCATTTCGAGTGCGATTCTGGGGCGTGCGCGGAAGCTACGCCGCTCCTGGCTCCGACACCGTCCGTTACGGTGGTAACACGTCATGCGTCGAAGTCCAGGCGGGCGGCAAGCGCATCGTCCTAGACGCCGGCAGCGGGATCATTCCTCTCGGAAAGCACATTCTTGAAACGGCGTCCGACGGCCAGGGGCAGCACACTCTCGTGCTCATAAGCCACTTCCACTTCGACCACATTCAGGGCCTTCCTTTCTTTCGCCCGGCCTTTCTTTCCTCTCACCGCGTCTACGTCTACGCGCCCTCGTTTATGAACGAGACGCCCCGCGCAACCTTTGATCGCCTCTTGGTGTCGCCGATGTGTCCTTTCGATTTGCGTAACATGTCGGGCGTGGCCGAGGTGAGCGAGGTCAAGCCCGGCGAGCGCTTCGTCTGGTCGCCTTCGGACGACGCCCCGCGCCCCGCCGGGGAGGCGGCGTCGGACGAGGACGTTCTCGTCGAGCCTTACGTTAACTACGACATCCATCCCCGCGACGGCGTCGCCCTCTACCGGCTGCGCCACCGCGGGCGCTCCTTGGTCTACGCGACCGACGTGGAGGGAGTGCACGACGAGGTCGTCGAGTTTGCGCGCGGCGCGGATTTGCTCATCCTGGACGCGATGTACAAAAGGAACGAGTACGAGAACATAACGCGCGGCTGGGGGCACTCGACCGTCACGATGGCGCGCGAGGTGGCCCAGCGCGCCGACGTGGCCCGCTTCGCCCTCTTCCACCACAGCCCCGACCACGACGACGACACCATCGACGAGAAGGAGCGCTTCGCACGGAAGGAGTTCCCCGCCGCCTTTTGCGCCTGCGAAGGGCAGACGGTGGAGTTTTAAGCGAGCCGGCCGAGCGCGGCTTCGAGCTTCTTCTCTTCCTCCCGGCCTACCGTTCTTAAATCGAGAATCACGCGTCCGCCGCGCACACGGGCGATGACCGGCGGCTCCGCGCCGCGGAGCCGCTCGGCAGCGGCCTGGGCGCTCAGCGAAGGGTGGAGCAGAGAGACGACCGCCGTCGGAGTCTCCATCGCGGGCGTCGTTCCCCCTCCGATGCGGGAGGCGTCGTCCTTGACCTCGACGCCCCAGTCGGGATGCACCTTGGCGATGCGCGAAGCAAGCCGCCGGGCGCGCTTGCGAATCGCTTCTCTCGAAGCACCCGCCATCCGGAGGACGGGAATTTTCTCTAGGCGGCCGGCGTAATGGAGCGCGAGCGTCGCCTCGAGCGCTGCGAGCGTCATCTTGTCCACGCGCAGGGCGCGGCTCAGGGGATTGCGCTTCATGGCCTGGACGAGGCGCTTTTTCCCCGCAAGGACGCCCGCCTGGGGGCCGCCCAGGAGCTTGTCGCCGCTGAAGCACACCACGTCCGCGCCGCGGCGCAGCTCTTCCGGCACGGTCGGCTCGCCCACGCCGGCAAGCGGGGCGAGGTGCCCGCTTCCCAGGTCGTACAGGAGGGGAATCCGCTTCTTGCGCGCAATCGCCGCGAGCTCCTCGAGTTCGACGCTTTCCGTGAAGCCCACGACGCGGTAGTTGCTCGGGTGCACTTTCAGCAGGGTGCCGGTTTCCTTCGAGACGGCGCGGGCGTAGTCCGCCGGCTTGGTTTTGTTCGTCGTGCCCACCTCGCGCATGCGGGCGCCGCTTCGGGCGAGGATTTCGGGGATGCGGAAGGAGCCGCCGATTTCGATGAGCTCCCCGCGCGAGACCACGACCTCTTTCCCCAGGGCGAGCGTGTTGAGCGCAAGGAGCACGGCCGCCGCGTTGTTGTTGACGATGTGCGCGGCTTCCGCCTCGAGCATGCGGCACAGGAGGCTCTCGACGTGCGCGCCGCGGCCGCCGCGCCTCCCGGAGGCGATGTCGTATTCGAGGGCTGCGTAGCTGCGCGCGGCGCGGGCGACCTCCTCGACGGCCTCCTCCGCAAGCGGAGCGCGCCCCAGGTTCGTATGCAGGATGACGCCAGTGGCATTGATGACCGAGAGGAGCGAAGGGCGAAGCGCGCCAGCAAGCCGCTCGCGCAGCGCCTGCGGCAGACGTTCGAGCCGCGCGCGCAGCGCCCCGGCGTCGAGGCGACCCTCGCGGACGGCCCGGCGCAAATCTTTGAGAACTTCCCGCGCCGCCTCCTTCACGCGCCCGCGCGGGTATTCCTCCGCAAGCGCCGCGACCGTTTTTTCCGAGAGCAGGCGGTCCACGGAGGGAAGATCGCGCAGCAAACTTTTTGCCGAAAGGTGCTTCGCTGGCATCCCGTTATGGTAGCACAAAGCGGATGGCGGATATCTGCTTATCTGCCATTGGGAGCCGCGTTTCCCCTCCGTGGTATAATGTTGAAGGAGAGCCTGATCCCATGACGGAAGAGCGTTCCTTGCCCGCCCCCCCGGAGCCTTCGGGAGTTCCCGACGCACCCTCCCAGGCGCGCTGAAAATTTTTGGATTTCCCAATGATGCGTGCACTGGCGGCCGTTCTCATGATTGTCCTTCCGGCGGGAATCGTCCCGGCGAAGGACGAAACTTCCAAGTCTCTTCTTAAGAAGCAGACGCTCATCCTGCAGCTCGAGGACAAGCGCGACGCGCAGAGCGGCAAGTGGAAAAAGCTCGCGGCCGACGGGGACGCCTCGATTCGCTCCCGCGCGGCGCTTGCGCTCGGGCGCATCGGGAGCGAACAAAGCGTCCCTCTCCTCGCTGCTCTGGCGAAGGACGAAGAGGCCGGGGTGCGGCTGGCGGCGTCGTTTGCGCTGGGGCTCGTGCCGGGCGAGGGCGCCTCGAAAGCCCTCGCGGAGGTGCTTTCCCGCCCCGATCTCTCGCCAGAGGAAACCGCCCAGGCGCTCGAAAGCCTCGGGCGGGTCGGGCTTGAGGAAGATGCCTCTAAGGTCGCGTCCTTCCTCGACTCCCCGTCACCCGTGGTCGTCGAGGCCGCCCTCGGCGCGCTTTGGAAGTTTTCCCGTTTCGAGCGCCTTGACAAGGTGATGGAGCTTGCGACGGACGCCGACACGGAGCCGGCGGTGCGGCGGGCCGCCGCCCTCGCGCTCGGACGCCGGGGACCCAAGGAAGCCTACCGGACGCTCTCGGTGCTTGCGCACGATGCCGATTCCAGAATCGTCTCCTACGCCATCATGGGCCTCAACCGCACGGAGAATCCCGAGGCGCCGGCCCAGGTGCGGCACCTCCTCGAGGACCCGAATCAGCCCGTCGCCGTGCATGCCGCGGCGCTTCAACTGTTTGCCGACCGCTCCGGGCGGATAGAGAAGCGCGTGCTGAGCGAACTCCTCCACCCCGACCAGCACCCCTACGTCTTTCTCGCCGCCGCTGCCGCGCTCGAAAAGGCCGGCGCCCCGACGGCTATGGAGTTCTACGAGCAATTTCTGGAGCTTCCCCATCCCGAGGTTGTGGCGGCCGCGGTGGAGGCGGCCGGCCGTGCGGCCCTGCCTCTCGTTGCCAAGCACGGGGAGAAACTCACGAAGCATCCTTCCTGGATGGTTCGGCGGGCGGTGCTTCGGGCCGCGATGGATGTCAAGTATGACAAGGGAAAAACCGAAGGCTGGGCGCGCGCCCTCCTGGAAGACCCCGACATGCGCGTCGAGATCCAGGCGCTCGAAACCCTCGGAAGGCTTGACGTGCCCGACCGCTACGACATGCTCATGGAGCGCGTCGGGAAGGACAAGAAGGGCGAAAAGGAAAAACATCCCCTGCGGCTGAGGCAGGTCATTCTGGAGCTTCAGCGCCTGCTTCAAGACGACATGAAGCACCTGGCCACGTACATACGGCCTAAAATTTCCCAATGGCAGCGCAAGACCATCAACGAGACTCTCTATCGGTTGTACGACGAGGCCCCGGGCGGCGAGGGGGTGGTCGTCCGCTTGAGCGTACTCGACGCCCTTAGGGACATTCAAACGCCGGAAGCGCTCGCGTTTTACGGGGACGTGCTCGCCTCCGACCCCGACTTTTTGGTGCGGCGCACGGCGGCGCTCCATCTGGAGGACATTACGGGCGACCCGTACGACGCCGCGCGGCTTCCTCCCGCCAAGCGGAAGCGTCCGTCGTTTTACCGCCGCGTTCTGAGCCTGAACGCCGAGCGCTCCGAAGCCGTGCTTCGCACGGAGGCGGGGGAGGTCGTGTTGGGGTTTCTCCCCGACGACGCGCCGCTTACGGTGCACAACTTTGCGACGCTGGCCGAGCAGGGATTCTACGACGGCCTCCCCTTCCACCGGGTCGTTCCCGGCTTCGTCGTTCAAACGGGCTGCCCGTGGGGCACTGGGTTGGGGGGGCCGGGCTACCGCATCCGCAGCGAATGGAGCAACCTTCCTTATGCGCGTGGCGCACTGGGCATGGCTCATAGCGGCAAGGACACGGCGGGGAGCCAATTCTTCATCACCCAGGCCCCCCAGCCACATCTTGAAGCGGCCTACACCGTGTTCGGCCATGTGAAGAAGGGCATGGAGGTCGTGGACCGCATCACGGAAGGCACGCGCATCCTGAGCGTGGAGGTGCGCTGATGGCGGAATCTACCGTTTCCTCTCAAGGGAAGGAATTAGAGAAAACCGGCGAGCCCGCGGCGGGCGCCGCGCCCCCGATGCCGACTCCCGTGCGCTACCAGGACCTCGTGGAGCGCATGGAGCGCTACATTCCGCGGTTCGATCCCGAGGCCATCCACCGTGCCTACGTCTACGCGGCGGCTAAGCACCGCAGCCAGACGCGCCGGTCTGGAGAGCCGTACCTGAGCCACCCACTCCATGTCGCCTACATTCTCGCGGACATGGAGCTCGAGCCCACCTGCGTCGTCGTGGCCCTCCTCCACGACGTGGTGGAGGACACCGCGACCGATTTGGAGGAGATCGAGCGCCTCTTTGGCCGGGACGTGGCCCACCTTGTGGACGGCGTCACGAAGCTCAGCAAAATCTCGTTTTCCTCCAAAGAGGTCCAGCAGGCCGAGAATTTCCGGAAGCTCGTCCTCGCCATGGTGGGCGACATCCGCGCGCTTCTGGTTAAACTCGCCGACCGCCTCCACAACATGCAGACCCTTGGGGCGCTTCTTCCCGGCGTGCGGGAGCGCAAGGCGCGCGAGACGCTCGAGATCTACGCACCCCTCGCCTACCGCCTCGGGATGGGGCGCATCAAGTCGGAGCTCGAGGAGCTCGCGTTCGGGGTGCTCAACCCCCGCGAGCAAGAGCTCATCACGGCGAACGTCGAGGAAAGGCGCAAGGTGGACACGGTGTTCATCCGCATGATCGAGCGCACGCTCCAGGAGGCGCTCGCGAAGCACCGGATTGCGGCCGCGGTCGAGTGGCGCGTCAAGACGACCTACAGCATCTACAGAAAGGTTACAACCAAGCACGTTTCCCTCGACGAGGTGTACGATTACCTCGCGTTCCGAATCATCACGGACGCCGTCGGCGACGAGGGCGTGCAGGCGTGCTACCGCATCATGGGCATCCTGCACGGCGTGTGGAAGCACGTGCCGGGGCGCATCAAGGACTTCATCGCCATTCCCAAGCCCAACAACTACCGCTCGCTCCACACGACGCTTATGACCGGCGAGGGGCATCCGTTCGAGGTGCAGATTCGCACGTGCGAGATGCACATTCTGAGCGAGGAGGGGATCGCGGCGCACTGGCGCTACAAGGAAGGCAAACCGCCCCGGGAGGGACGCGATACGGAAATGTTCGGCTGGCTTCGACGCACCGTCGAGTGGCTCAGGGATGTCAAGGACCCGCGCGAATTCGTGGACAGCATGCAGCTCGACCTTTACCCCGCCGAGGTCTACGTCTTCAGCCCCAAGGGAGACGTGTTTTCGTTTCCGCGGACCGCCACGCCCCTCGATTTCGCCTACCGCGTCCACACCGAGGTCGGCCACCGCTGCATAGGCGCGAAAGTGAACGGCCGCATGGTTCCCCTCGACACGCCCCTGCGAAATGGTGATGTCGTGGAGATCCTCACGGGCAAGGAGGCGCATCCGGGCAAGGACTGGCTGAAGCTGGTGAGCACCTCGCGCGCGCGCGTCAAGATCAAGGCGTGGTTTGCGCGCGAGGAGAAGGCCCACAGCGTGGAGATGGGGCGCGAGATTCTGGAGAAACACTTCCGGCGGCGCGGCTTCTCCCTGCGCGAGGCCCTGAAGGACGAGAGGAAGGCCGAGGCCGTCTACCGCTCGCTCGGCGTGACGGAGAAAGAGAGCCTTTGCGCGGCCGTCGCCTACGGCAAGGTTCTGCCCCGAAAGGTGCTTGAAAGATTTTATCCCGAAGAAACCCCCACGCCCAAGCTTGCCCGAGACGCCGCCGAGGCCTTGCCCCGCACCCCGCTCGAGGTGCGCGGCGCGGAGGACCTGCTCATCAACCTCACCCGCTGCTGCCATCCCATTCCGGGCGAGGACGTCATAGGCTACATCACGCGCGGCCGGGGCGTCTCCGTCCACCGCCGCTCGTGCCCGAACGTCAAGACGCTTCTTCTTGCGCCGGAGCGCATGGTGGAAGTGCAGTGGAGGGGGGAGGATAAGGCTCCGAAAGCCGGCGCGCAGCTCTATCCGGCGCGCCTCGTCCTCCACATGGACAACCGCGTTGGGATGCTTGCCAAGATCTCGGTATGCATCGCCGAGCGGGGGATGAACATCCGCGACGTCAAATCCATAATCCTCCCGAACGGCAAGTTTGTCCTCCACCTCACCGTCGAGACCCTGGGCCTTTCGCACCTGAAGCGCGTCATGGAGGTGCTGCGCGAGGTGGACGGCGTCTTCGACGTGGCGAGAAAGTAGGCGGGGATGGGGTGGAAGCGCTCGAAGGTTGAACCGTCCGCGGAGCGCTTCGCAGGAAAAAGCGTGCGGACCATTCTCGGTGAAAAAGAACTACGACGCGTTGTTTGACGGTGTCCTTCGCTTCCGAACGCTCGAGGAGGCAGAGGAGAGCATCCACCGCATTGAGGCGCTCTACCGCGGCTTTGAGCGCGAGGGTGACCGCCTCGGCACGGCGCGCGCCATGCACGAGATGGAAAAGGGGCTGCGGCGGGCGCGGATGATCGCCAAGAACAAGCGCGTGAGCGGGGAGAAGCGGCGGGAAAAGGCCGAGGCCGCGCTCTGGTTTGAAACGTGGCTCACGGCTCCCGGCGCTTTCTGGACGTGGCTTTCGATGCGCAAGCGCGCCCGGGAGAAACCGTCCTGATGAACGCGGCTAACGAAAAACGTCAGCCGATGGCCCCCTCGAGCGCCTCGCAGAACGCCTCGAAGCGCCCGCTAAGAAGCGCGTCGGCGTGAAGGGGCTCCTCGAAGGGAAAAATGCGCAGCGACTTGGGCTCGGAGGCGGCCTCGTAGAGAAGGTGCGCGTGCCCGACGTCCACGAGCCAGTCGTTTCGGGTGTGAAAGACGTGCAGGGCGACGGGGGCGAGCTGCGCCGCGCAGTCGGTGTAGCGGGGCTTCTTGGCCAGATAGGCGCGAAGCGAAACGCGCGGCGGGCGCACGACTTCGTGAAGGCTCAGGCATGAGAGCGCCGTGGGCGCCTTGAGGAGTGGCACTTTGATTTTCGCAAAATCGGCCGGGGCGCAGACCGTGACGAGCGTCTTCGCGCGCGGCTCCCGCGCAAGCACACTCATGGCGATGCTGCCTCCCATGGAAAACCCCACCACACGGATTGCGGCTTCGGGAAAGACGCGGCCCGCGCATTCGAGCACCGCGGCGAAATCCCGCCCCTCCTCGAGGCCGAACGTGTAGGCGCCGCTCGATCGCCCGTGGCCGCGAAAGTCGAAAAGAAGCACGCTCCGGCCGCTGGCCGCGAGGTGCTCGGCGAGGCGCCGCATCACGGGCGACACGCGTCTTCTCCAGAAGCCCGGCGCGAGCACCACGACCCCGCCCTCCGGGCGAGGCGAGCCCTCGCCGTAGAGGTCGCAGGCGATACGGACGCCGTCGCTTGCGATGAGCGTTTCCGTGCGAGGGGGCGTGGTCATGACGCGTTTATTATGATGCCATGGACGCCGCCTCGTGGATACCCGGTCAGGGCCGCTGAAAAGGTCGCCGGGGCTCCGCAGGCAGCCGTTTTTACCGACACCCTCTACCGCTTGATTTTTCCGGATTTCCGTGGTATAATGCAAACTGTGAAAGTGCAAGGCAAGGCTCAAGCCCCGCCGAGGGGGAGACCTCTTGTTCCAAAAGGCGGGCATGGCGATGGAAAGGCAGTGTCCCGAAGGGGATGTGCGTTGCTGCCGGCGGCTAGCGCTTCTCGAGTCGGGCGCGTCGGCTTCGTCGGTGCTGTGGCCTGCTTGCTGGTGCTTGTGCTGCCTGTGTGGGGTCAGTTCACGGGCATAACGGGCACAGAAGAAGGGAGGGGGCTTCAGTTCTGGGAGCGGGTGAACGCTCAGCGCGCCATTGAGGAGGTTTACCGCTCGAAGCGCCTCGAAGCCAGCCCATCGGCATCTGTGCGGGCCGTTTCGGAAGAGGCCCTGGAGGCCGGGGTGCAGCGCACCTTGCGGCAAAACTGGGCCTTGAAGAATGTGTTCGGCGAGTCGATTTCCCAGGAAGCGCTGGACCAGGAACTCGCGCGCATCGTGCGCGAGACGAAGGATCCCGAAACGCTTCAGCGCATTTTCGATGCCCTCGGGGGCGACCCGTATCTCATTAAAGAGGCTCTGGTGCGGCCCATTTTGACGGGGCGCTTACTGCGCTCGCGCTACGAGCGAGACCCCGAGATTCACCGCGAAGCGCGCGAGCGGGCGGAGAGCATTCACGCGGAGCTTCAGCCGGGTCGCCTTGAGGAGTTCGCCGGCAAGGCCCGGTATTCCCGCGCCACGTTGCGCCGCGTCGTTTCCGAAGGTGCCGGCCCTGCCGGCACCGGAGCGGCAAGAAAGGGGTTCTTTCGGCGGGGCGCGGAAATCGAGCTCGAGAGCAAAGTATTCGAGCGCAAGCGACGGGCGCTTCCTCCCGAGGGGCAAATCAGTCCCGTTCGCGAACTCTCAGACGGTTTCGTGATCGAGCATGTAAGCGCCGAAGACCCGGGCACGCTTGTCGTGGAAAGCCTCTTCGTCCCCAAGAAGCCCCTTGACGATTGGATCGCCGAAGCAAGCCCGCCGGGTTGGGCGATGGAACCGCTCAGCACCTCTTTCGAGTCCACGAGCAGTTGGAGCGAGCCCATGCCTCTCGTACCGCTGCCTACGGCCCCTCCCTCCGGAGCCAGCTGGGAGAGAAGCGGACCTCCCGGGCCGCGCTACGGCCATACGGCCGTCTGGACGGGCACGGAGATGATTGTATGGGGCGGAACAACGTTCGAGGGCGGCGAGATTCTTTTTAACACCGGCTATCGCTACGCCCCGGGCGCCCTCGGCTACTGGACGCCCATCTCGACCATCGGCGCTCCCACGCCGCGCATGTACCACACGGCGGTGTGGACGGGCACAAAGATGATTGTCTGGGGCGGCTTTGACGACGTTATGGACGGCTTGAGCGACATGGATCCTTTTACGGGTGGTAGCCTCAATGCAAGCGCCGGAGGAATCTATGACCCTGTTTCGGATACGTGGGAGGCTATTCCCGGCGCTCCGATCGGGGTCGAGTCCCGTTTCAAGCACACGGCCGTCTGGACGGGGACGGAAATGATTGTCTGGGGCGGGTGGCAGGACCTTGCGGGAACGGCATTAAATACGGGGGCGCGCTACACTCCGGGGGGAGGGTGGACGGTGCTCGACGGCGCCGCGTGTCCCATCGAGGGCCGTTTTCAGCACACGGCCGTCTGGACGGGGACGGAAATGATTGTCTGGGGCGGGGTGCCGGACCTGCTGGGGACGAGGCTCGGTGACGGCGCCCGCTACGACCCCGCAGCACTTCCAGCAAACGCATGGACCCTTGTGGATCCGACAGGCGCCCCTGCCCCGAGGGGCGAGCACACGGCGGTGTGGTCGGGCGGGGAAATGGTCGTCTGGGGAGGGACGAACGGGATTGTTTTCTTCGCGGACGGCGGACTGTACGACCCGGCGCAGGATTCGTGGGCGCCGATACCTCCGCCGCCCGCCCCTGGTGCGGGCGCCGGGCGGCGCGGCCACGTGGCCGTGTGGACAGGTGCGAGGATGCTCATGTGGGGCGGCCAGCGTGGAACAAAAGTTTTAAAAGATGGATGGGAGTTTAACCCTGCAGTCCCCACCCTCGTCGCTTTCAAGGCGCTTCGCATGGACGCCGTCGGAAATCTGATGGATGACGTTTCGCAGGAATTTTTTGTGGATGACGACAGCGGCACATGCCAGGCGGGCAAGTGCGCTCCGGCGTTCGGCCCGACCTTCGGCTCAAAGGCGAAATATGTCGTCGTGGGAGGAACGGCGGGGCTTTTTGGTCAGATTCTTTATAAGCGGACATCTGCCTCCGTTTTTACGGAGCCAGGTACTACTAATCCGACTCCCAATACGTGCTGGGACGGTGGAAAGCACATGATTGTGGAATATTGGGACGGGGCGGGCTGGCAGGTCATAAACGGCTTCCCCTGTCCTATCAGCGACCCGACCAGGTCTTCCGGTGCCGATGATAGGAAGTACCCCCTGTTTATAGACGGTGTTATTAGCGTTGACCAAGGCTACCTGGACCTGCTTGCCGATGGAATCGGGGGTTGTGCCGACTGTGCCGACAGGGCATGTGACGACTGTCTCACCAGCGATTGCACCCCCGGCAGTGGTGACAACGACGGCGACGGTCTAATAGACGAGATCGTCGGCGGCCAGTGCAGTGACTGTCTCACCATCAATTGTGTAGACGGTGTTGACAACGACGGGGACTTACGCATAGACGAGCTGTCATGTGGCGACTGTGCCGACAGTGGCGGCTGTGCCGACTGTGACGACTGTGAATACGCCTATTGCTGTGAAGACGGCGGCCCGTTCAATCCCAATTGCTTCAACGGCGTTGACGACGACGGGGACGGCCTCGTAGACGAAAGAGACGACTCCGATTGCTACAACAGCATTGACGACGACGGGGACGGAGATATAGACGAGACCAATTGCACGGATGGCATTGACAACGACTGGGATTTTCTCACAGATGAATTCGGCGCCGTCGATTGCACCAACGGGATCGACGACGACTTGGACGGCTTCATAGACGAGTTCGATTGCGTCAACAGGCTTGACGACGACGCAGACGGCTTGGTAGACGAGCCGTCATGCGCCGACTGTGCCGACGGCGGCATGTTCAATTGCACCAACGGTGTGGACGACGACGGGGACGGAGATATAGACGAGACCGATTGCACCAACGGTGTGGACGACGACGGGGACGGCTCCATAGACGAGTACTTTGTCGATTGCGTCAACGGGCTTGACGACGACGGCGACGGTCTCGTAGACGAAGGCGATTGCACCAACTGCAGGGACGACGACTTGGACGGCTTAATAGACGAGATGGACAACCCTTCCGACTGGCGGCCCGGGGGGTTTGGAGGGTTCGGTTGTGGCGAGTCCAATTGTTTCGACGGTGTTGACAACAACGGGAACGGCTTCACAGACGAGCTGCCATGTGGCGACTGTGCCGACATCGATTGCGCCAACGGGATTGACGACGACGGGGACGGCTTCATAGACGAGTTCGATTGCACCAACGGTGTGGACGACAACGGGGACGGCCTGGTGGACGAGCCGCCATGTGACGACTGTGACGAACCGCTATGTGACGACTGTGCCGACATCCTTCCAGGCGGAGATGGCATTCTAGGAACGCCCGATGACATTGGCAATTGCACCAACGGTGTGGACGACGACGGGGACGGAGATATAGACGAGTTCGATTGCGTCGACTTTTTCGACAACGACGGGGACGGCCTGATGGACGAGCTGCTATGCAACGACTGTGATGACTGTGCCGACTGTGCCGACATCGATTGCACCAACGGGATCGACGACGACGGGGACGGCTTCATAGACGAGTTCAATTGCACCGACGACGTCGACAACGACGGGGACGGCATCATAGACGATGCCGATTGCACCAACGGAATTGACGATGACTTGGACGGCTTCATAGACGAGACCGATTGCACCGACGGTGTCGACAACGACGGGGATGCTTTCATAGATGAACCCTACTTCGATTGCACCAACGGGATCGACGACGACGGGGACGGCTTCATAGACGAGACCGATTGCACCGACGGCGTCGACAACGACTTCGACGGCCCGATAGACGAGCCGCCATGCGACGACTGCGACGAGCCGCTATGCGACGACTGCGGCGACTGTGCCGACATCGATTGCGCCAACGGTGTGGACGACGACGGGGACCTCCTCATAGACGAGTTCGATTGCACCAACGGGAGTGACGACGACTTGGACGGCTTCATAGACGAGACCGATTGCACCGACGGCGTCGACAACGACTTGGACGGCTTCACGGACGAGCCGTCATGCGGCGACTGTGACGACCTCGATTGCACCAACGTTGTGGACGACGACGGGGACGGCCTCGCAGATGAAACCGATTGCACCGACGGCGTCGACAACGATTTGGACGGCTTCACGGACGAGCCGGCATGTGCCGACTGTGCCGACTGTGCCGACCTCGATTGCACCAACGCTGCGGACGACGACGGGGACGGCCTCGCAGATGAAACCGATTGCACCAACGGTGTAGACGACGACGGGGACGGCTTCATAGACGAGACCGATTGCACCGACGGTGTTGACAGCGACGCGGATGGTTTCATAGATGAATTCGCCTTCGATTGCACGGATGGCATTGACAACGACGGGGACGGCTTCATAGACGAAACCGATTGCACCGACGGCGTCGACAACGACTGGAACGGCCTCATAGACGAGTCGGGCGGTATAGCATGTGCCGACTGTGCGGATGGGCTCCTCCCCAACTCTTGCACCAACGGTGTGGACGACGACGGGGACGGCCTCATAGACGAGTTCGATTGCACCAACGGTGTGGACGACGACGGGGACGGCTCAATAGATGAATTTATATTTAATAAAAGCTTCTATCCGGGCCTCGATTCTAGACTCTTTTATTTGCGCTTCTGGGTAGGGCCCACCTGGTGTGGGGAGGGCCCGTCGCTCTCTTGCACCAACGGTGTGGACGACGACGGGGACGGCCTCATAGACGAGAAAGGGCCAACGTGTGTCCCCGCGTCCACTTATTCCGGTGCTCCGACAGGCGTCGCGGAACCTGAGATTGACCAATTCTCTCCGCCCAGCGCCTGGCTTCCAATTGCAACCGCCGGCGTGGGCGTCGGAACGCAGGTGGCGGCCGTTTGGGACGACGCTGGCAATCGGATGATTATCTGGGGCGGCCTGCGAGGGGACGGCACCCCGAGCATGAGCGGCGGCGTTTATAACACGTCCTCCAAGACATGGAATCCCGATGTTGGAACGAAGGGCGCATTTGACAACGACGCTCCCATGCCGCGCTACCTTCATACCGCCGTCTGGACGGGCGCGGAAATGATTGTCTGGGGCGGGGCGGGCATCGAAGAAACCACGGGCAGAACACTCCCCCCTACAGACACGGGGGCGGTCTACACTCCGGCCACGAATACATGGATCCCTGTTACAACAATTGATGCCCCTTCCCCGCGTAGCGAACATTCAGCCGTCTGGGATACCACTAGTGGTGAGATGGTTGTCTTTGGCGGAAAGTCCATTGGCGGAGCGTCCCTTTGCGATGGCGCCCGGTATATCCCTCCGCCAACGGATGCTTGGCTCTCGACGGGAAACCAGGCGAACCTGCTTACCAACGTTATAAATTCTAGCAAATCCTCGGCCTTTGTCCCGGACTTTGGGGACTTGGCCGAGACGGGCGTGGCTGTCAGGGACCCGCTCACCGTCACGGGGGGGGTCTGTGGCGAATGTATCGATTGTGACGACTGTGCCGACTGTGCGGACTGTGACGACTGTGCCGACTGTGCCGACTGTGAGGACTGCGCCGACTGTGACGACTGTGCGGACTGTGACGACTGTGACGACTGCGCCGACTGTGACGACTGCGCGGACTGTGACGACTGCGCCGACTGTGACGACTGTGACGACTGCGCCGACTGTGACGACTGCGCCGACTGTGACGACTGCGCCGACTGTGACGACTGCGCCGACTGTGACGACTGCGCCGACT